>DASTUE010000067.1:0-10914 GCA_035759805.1 Lysobacter sp.
GCGTTCTACTCCACCTTCTGGGGCGGACTGACCCTGCTGCTGGCAGCCCTGTATGCCGGCAGTTTGTTGGCCTTGCCTGACGCGGCGGAGCAGAAGTAGCTGGCAACAGCAACAGCAACAGCAACAGCAACAGCAACAGCATTAATGGCTTCGGATGCAGCGTCGCCCTGTCGGGGGTGCTTGCTGCCCGGTTCGAGCGGGCTTCCTGCCCGCACTCGCCGCAGGCCATCCATGGCCTGCTGTCCGCAACACCCCGCCAGGACGCCGCATCGGCGAGTGGTTGACGTGAATTTCGGCTGGTCTGCCACGGCGGAAAATCCGCATGGCTGCTGGCTGTTCGGCCACCGAGAAATTTCGGCAGGCGCCGCCTGCGCCATCCAAGCCCCATGGCTCTGGGCTCGGCCCAGGACAAAGGCCGTCGCTTATTGGCATCGGGACCACGTGTACTTGAGCGCGCTGCAACGTTACTGCGGTCGAAAAGGTCCGCCAGCTTTTGTTCTTCCTTCGACCAGCGAGAAATTCCGGTGGCGCCTGTCGGGTGTCCCGATCACCAAGCGAATATCGTGGAGCGACTGATCGGGATACCCGACAGGCGCAGCCTCCTTCCTCACGCGCTCGTCCCTGACTTACCGACTCAGGCAGGCGCTATTTCATATGCTGGCACCGGGCAGGTCTACCCGCGCCGGTAAGGCGAGCTCATTCCCGGTGGGCGGCGTTTGAAGCGGCGGTGGATCCACAGGTACTGGCTGGGCGCCTCGCGCACCATGGCCTCGATGGCCGAATTGACCTTCGTGCTGTCGATGGCGGCATCGCTGGAAGGAAAGCCCTCCAGTGGCGCCCCCAGCCGCAGCACGTAATCCGCACCCTCGCGCCGATGGAAGAACGGCACCACCGCGCAGCCGGTCAGGCGGGCGAACTGGTGGGTCGCGGTGATCGTCGCCGCCGGCACGCCGAAGAACGGTGCGAACACGGTGTCCTTGCCGCGCATGTCCTGGTCGGGCGCGTACCACAGCAGGCCGCCCTGCTTGAGATGCCGCATCGCCGGACGCAGTTCGGCATTGGCGAACATCGCGCTGGCATAACGCAGGCGTCCACGCTTGACCGCCCACTCCATCACCGGGCTGCGATGGCGGCGGTACATGCCGGCCAGCGGCAGGTGGTCGCACATCAGCCGCCCGCAGATCTCCAGGGTGAGGAAATGGCCGGACACCAGCAGCACACCTCGCCCTTGTGCACGGATCGCCTCGATGGCCTCCACGCCCTCGATCCGGACCGTGCGCCGCATCGGTGCGACCGATCCCCACCAGGCGCGTGCGAACTCGAACAGGCCGATGCCCAGGTCGCGAAAGCTCGCCCGCAGCAGCGCCTCGCGTGACGCTTCGTCCAGCTCCGGAAAACACAGGGTCAGGTTGATCCGCGCCGCCCGCCGCCGCTCACCGGCCAGGTGCAGCGCGAGCGCCCCGATGCCAGCGCCGAGCATGCGTTGCAACGTCCACGGCAGGCGCGCGCCCAGCCACATCCCGCCCAGCGCCAACCACATCGGCCAGTGGCGCGGCCCCAGCGGCGCGGTGCCGGCGGAGGTCGGGCTGGCCGGAACGGAATCGGATGCGGGGGAAGCGGTATCGGACATGCCCGTGATTCTACCGGGCGGTCCCCCGGCAGGGACGGCGGTGCAGCGCCCCCGCGCATGCCGCGCCGGCAGGGCCGTACAGTATCCTTCGCGCATGCGAACAGACCTGATCGAGCGCCTTCTGCGCGGCCTGTATTCGACCGCGCTGTACCTGCTGGTGCCGCTCACGGTGTACCACCTGATCTGGCGCGGCTTCCGCCAGCCTGCCTATTTCCAGCGCTGGAACGAACGCTACGCGCGTTATTACGACGACCCGCACCGGCTTACGCTGTGGGTGCATGCGGTATCGGTCGGCGAGGTCAACGCGGCGGTGCCTCTGGTGGACGCCTTGCGCCGCGGCCGTCCGGACCTGCAGCTGCTGGTGACCACGATCACCCCGACCGGCTCCGAGCGCGTGCGCGCGTTGTGGGGCCACGATGTCGAGCACGTCTACCTGCCCTACGACCTGCCGGGCGCGGTGGCCCGCTTCATCGACCACTACCGCCCACGCGCCGGGCTGATCATGGAAACCGAGCTGTGGCCGAACCTGCTGTTCGGTTGCCGCGACCGCGGGGTGCCGGTGTACATCCTCAACGCGCGGCTGTCGGAACGCTCCCTGCGCGGCTACCGGGTGCTGGCGCCGCTGGTCAGTCGCGCCCTGCGTACGGTGACCACGGTCGCCGCGCAATCGCTGGCCGACGCGGTGCGGTTCGTGCGTCTGGGCGCGCGACCGGAGCAGGTGGTCGACCTGGGCAACCTGAAATTCGACGTCATGGTGCCCGAGGGACTGGAGAGCTTTGCCGCCGAGTGCCGTCGTCGCTGTGGAGACCGTCCGGTCTGGATCGCGGCGAGTACCCACGAGGACGAAGAGGCGGCGGTGATCTCGATCCACCGCCGCTTGCGCGCGCGGTTTCCCGACCTGCTGCTGCTGTGGGTGCCGCGTCATCCGGAGCGGTTCCGGATGGTCGCCGACTACGCGCGCGCGGCCGGCTGGAAAGTATCCACGCGCTCGCGCGCGCAGTGGCCGACGGCGGCGGATGCGGTATTCGTCGTCGATACCCTGGGCGAGCTGGTGCACTTCTATGCGTGTGCCGACGTTGCCTTCGTTGGTGGCAGCCTGCAGGCGATCGGTGGCCACAATCTGCTGGAACCCGCCGCTGCGGGGGCCGCGATCGTGACCGGCCCGCACCTGCACAACTTCGTCGAGATCTCGCGCCAGCTTGATGGCGCCGGCGCGCTGCGGATCGGTGCCGACGCCGCGGGCGTGGAAAAAGCACTGGAGGCCCTGCTGGCCGACCCGCAACTGCGTTCGGCCATGACCGAGGCCGGCCGCACCCTGGTGGAGACCGGGCGGGGTGCGCTGGCGCAGACGATGGTGTTGCTGCAACCGGTGCTGTCGGCAAACCCGACGACAGCACCGGCATCGCCTACCGCTGAAGTGGCGACTGGACCTGCGATTCGGCGTCGACGGTAAGCAGGCGGTTGATGTCCTGCACGTCGTTGATGTCCAGCGTGCCGGCTGCTTCTTCCAGCACCAGCCGCTGTTGCAGGTGGTTGTAACGCGCCACGGCATAGGCCTGCTGCGCGCCGAACAGGTTCTGCTGGTTGATCAGCACGTCCAGAACGGTGCGGGTGCCGACTTCCAGGCCGACCTGGGAGGCGTCGTAGGCGGCCTGCGCCGAGACCAGCGCAAGGCGTCGCGCTTCGACTTCGCTGACGCCCGCGACCAGGGTCTGGTACGCATTGCGCGTGTTGCGCTCCAGCGCGCGGCGCTGCTGCTCGAGCTGGTCGCTGGCGACATCGCGCTGGGCGACGGCCTGGCGCACGCGCGACTGGGTCGCGCCACCGGAGAAGATCGGTACCGACAGGGTCACGCCGATTTCCGGGCCGCGGCTTTCGCTTTCGATGGGGCTGGTGACCGATCCCGGCAGGCCGCTGGCACTGAACGTGCGGTCGCCCCAGGTCTTGCCATCGGAATAACCGCCGCCCAGATACAGCGTGGGCCAATGGCCGGAACGGGCGGTGGTGATGTTGGCCTCGGCCGACTGCACCTGGTACTGCTGTGCGCGCAGCGCCGGATTGTTCTCGATCGCGGTCTGGACCCAGCTGTCGGCCCCTTCGGCGACCGGCAGTGCGGGCTGGAAATCCTGCGGCAGTCCCTGCAGGTTGCGCACCGGCTGACCGGTGATTTCCGCCAGCGCCTGGTACGCGTCGGCGACGGCATTGCGGGCCAGGATGGTGTTCGCGCGCGCGCTGTCGTACTGGGCGCGTGCCTCGTGGACGTCGGTGATCGGCGCCAGGCCGACTTCCAGCCGCTTGGAGGCGAAGTCGAACTGCTTCTGCAGCGCGGTTTCCGCGGCTTCGGCGGCGGCCAGGGTTTCCAGCTGCACCAGCACGTTGAAGTACGTCGCCGAAGTGCGCGTGATCAGGCTGTTGCCGGCGGCCTGGAGCTGGAAGTCGCTGGCCCGGCCCAGGGCTTTCTGGCTGCTGAGCGTGCTGAAACGCGAGCGGTCGAAGACCATCTGGTTGACGTTGACGCCCAGTCGGCGGCTGGTGGTCTCGGTATTGACATCACCGCGGAAGGTCACCGGTTGCCCGGTCACCGGGTCGAACTGGTTCGAGGTTGCCGGGCCTTCGCTGCGCGAACGGTTGAGCGATGCGCTGCCGTCGATCTGCGGCAGCATCGCCGCCCGCGCCTGCACCGCGCCTTCCCGTGTGGCCAGGCGGCCGGACTCCGCCGCGGCGAACTGCGGATCGCCGGCGCGCGCCAGCTCGTAGGTCTGCAACAGGTCTTCCGCCGCGGCGGAGGCCGGCAGCAGGGCGAAGGCGAGGGCGAGAACGAGTGGGCGGGAAATCATGCGGAGTCCTTGCGGTCAGAATTCGAAAGCCGGCACCGGGGCCGCGCCGACGAGATAGGGGAGGTCGGTCTCGAACAACGATTCGATGCGAGGTCCGTTGACATCGTTGTGCAGCAGCACCGCTTCCATCGCCGGCGAGCGGCCGCGCACGATGAATATCCGGCCGCCGGGCTTCAGCCATTTCAGGAAGGCCGACGGAATGCTGTCCACCGCGCCGGTGACGCACACCGTGTCGAAGCGCCGCTCGGTCTGCCAGGCGAGGGCGTCGGCAGCGACCACCTCGATATTGGCCAGGCCCTGGGCGATCAGGCGTGCGCGCGCGGCATCGGCGAGGTCGGCGTGCCGCTCCAGGCTGACCACGTCGCGCCCGAGCCGTGACAGGCAGGCGGTCAGGTAGCCGGTGCCGGTGCCGATTTCCAGCACGTCCTCGCCGGCCTGCAGCAGCAGCGCCTGCAGGATGCGACTCTGGATGACCGGCTTCAGCATGGCTTCGCCGTGGGCCAGCGGCAGGTTGGTGTCGGTGTACGCCAGGTTGCGGTGTTCGGCGGGCACGAATTCCTCGCGCGGCATCGCCGTCAGAACGTCAAGCACGCGCGCGTCCAGCACGTTCCAGGGCCGTACCTGCTGCTCGACCATCAACTCGCGGGACTTGGCGTAATCAATCATGCTCATGCGTGGAATCTCGGGCTGTTCGTGTCAACCGCTTATTGTACTGGCCTCGCGTAGCGACGTCCGCGCGGAAGGCACGTGCGGCGGGCGATCGGGAACCGTTCCTGCGGTTGCAACACCTACAGGATGGCGTTCAGGGTGCACCGGGCTTGAGTGCCGGAAGTCACCGCGACCTAGGTCATGGGTTGGCGGTGCCCGTGGCGGTCGCAGTACCGGGTGCATACGCACGCAGGAACAGGTCCACCGCGGATGCCAGATGGGCTTCGACTTCCGCCGGCGTCGGGTCAATGCAGCCGAACAGCAGCATCGCGTGCGGGTCGCCCTTGAGCAGCACCAGCAACTGGCTCGCTGCAAGCCGGACCTGGGCCGGATCGGCATTGCCGATCACCAGTTCGCCGGCGGCGATGCGCCGGTGCAGCAGGCTCGCCAACTCGTCCTGGACGCGCCGGGGGCCGGCGTCCCAGAACGCATGCGCCAGCGGCGAACCCGCCAGTTGTGGGGTGCACAACATCCGGTGGGCGGCAATGGCCTCGGGGCTGCTGACCAGGGCGTGGAACGCGCGGGCGATCCTCAACAGGCGTTCGCGCAATGGGGTGCCGGCCGAGCGGGCGAACAGCGAATGCGGCAACTGCTGTTCGCAATAGGAGGCGACGGCGGAAGAAAACAGGTTCTCCTTGTCGCCGAAGTGGCTGTACACGGTGAGCTTGGAGACCCCGGCCTGGGCCGCGATCTGGTCCATGCTGACGCCCTCGTAGCCGTGCCGGATGAACATTGTCCGGGCCGCATCGAGGATCGCCGCCCGCTTGGCCGGATCCTTCGGACGGCCCGGTCCGACGGCTGCCTTCGCAGGCGGGGCTGGTGGCGCCACGGAATCGGAAGCGTCTGCGGCCGTCACCGACAAATCGCTCACGGAGCGTTTGGCAGCCGCCTTGCGCGCAGGCTTTTCCGCAGCCCTCCCCGCCGACTTGGCCGCCTGTATGGGCATAAGCGGATGGGCGCGGGGGCGGGCATGGGAACGGGATGACGACATGACCGGAAATACTAGACCAGCGGGTTTTATATTCATACAGTACGCTCCGGTCCATTAATTGATCCCGCGAGGCGTACCCCTATGCGCAGCCGCATTTCATCCGGTCGCCGCGCCGCGCGGTTGGTAATCCTCGCCACGGTGACGCTGGCCGGTTTTTTTCTGACCGCCTGTGGCTCCAGCGAAGTTGCATCGCAGGAGCAGCGGCCGGTGCTGGTGGTCCTGCCAGGCAAGGCGGACGTCGGCGTGGCTTCGTTGACCGGCGAGATCCGGGCGCGCGAGGAGAGTCCGCTGGCGTTCCGGGTCGGCGGCAAGCTGCTCGCGCGGCAGGTGGACATCGGCGATCAGGTCAAGCGGGGCGACGTGCTGGCGACACTGGATCCCGGTGACCAGCAGGCGCAGGTGCGTGCAGTCCAGGCGCGGTTGGCGGCGGCCGAGGCGGAGTTGGGGCGTGCCCGCGCCGACCAGGCCCGCTTCGCCGCGCTGGCAAAGGATCAACTGGTCAGTCGCTCGGCGCTGGATGCGCAGAACGCCGGCGCCACGGCCGCGCAGGGGCAGGTCAACGCGGCCCGGGCCGAACTCGATGTGGCCCGCAACCAGGCGGCCTACAGCCGCTTGCTGGCACCGGCCGACGGCGTCATCACCGACCGACAGGCCGAGGCCGGGCAGGTGGTGGCGGCCGGGCAGGCGGTATTCACCCTGGCCGTCGATGGCCCGCGTGAAGTGGCGTTCGCCGTCGCGGAAAGCCAGAAGGCCGGCATCCGGCCGGGCCAGGCGGTGCGGGTCGAAGTCTGGTCCGATCCCGGTAAGCAGTGGCCCGGCACCGTGCGCGAAGTCGCGCCGGCCGCGGATCCGGCATCACGCACCTACGCCGCGCGCGCCACGCTGGACGCACCGGCCGGGGCCCTGCAACTGGGCCAGAGCGCGCGGGTGTTCATCGACACCGACCGGTCGGGACAGTCGGCTGCGCTGAGTGTTCCGTTGACCGCGTTGCAGCGCGATGGCGATGCGGTGGCGGTGTTCGTGGTGGATCGCAAGACCTCGACCCTGGTGTTGCAGCCGGTCACCGTCGGGGCTTACGGCGACGATCGCGTGCCGGTCACCGCAGGCCTGGCCGCGGATGCCTGGGTGGTCGCGGCCGGTGGGCATCTGCTGCGCGCGGGACAGAAGGTCAGCCCGGTGGATCGCGACAACCGGCCCTTGTCGATCGAAAGCACGCAAGTTCAAAGCGAGTCGACTGAAGGCACGCCCGCGGAAAACGCGGCCGACTGAGGCACCACCGGCGTGAAGCCGCCCGCCATCGCGAAGCTCCGCCCTTGCGCTTGGCGTCAACCTCCCTTTCCCGCACGTGGCGAAAGGCAGCAGACCGGGATTCCCTGATCCATGCGATTCAATCTTTCCGAGTGGGCCCTCCGACACCGCAGCCTGGTGGTGTACGCGATGCTGGTGCTGGCGATCGCCGGTGCGTTCTCCTACCTGAAACTGGGGCGCAGCGAGGACCCGGCGTTCACCTTCAAGGTGATGGTCGTCCACACCGTCTGGCCGGGCGCCACCGCCGAGCAGGTCGGCCGGCAGGTCACCGAGCGGATCGAACGCAAGCTGATGCAGACCGGCGAGTACGAGTTCATCCGCTCGTATTCGCGTGCCGGCGAATCGCAGGTGATCTTCGCCGCGCGCGACTCGATGCGTTCGGCCGAGGTGCCCGAGTTGTTCTACCAGGTGCGCAAGAAGGTCGCCGACCTGCGGCCGGAGTTGCCGGCGGATATCGTCGGGCCGTTTTTCAACGACGAGTTCGGCGACACCTTCGGCAACATCTACGCACTGACCGGCACCGGTTTCGATTACGCGGTGCTGAAGGATTACGCCGACCGCGTCCAGCTCGCGCTGCAGGACGTTCCCGACGTCGGCAAGATCGAGCTGTTCGGCCTGCAGGACGAGAAGGTCTGGATCGAGCTGTCGAACACCAAGCTGGCCACGCTCGGGGTGTCGGCCGCGGCGGTGCAGGACGCGTTGCAGCAGCAGAACGCGATGGTGCCGGCCGGCTTTTTCGAGACCCCGGGCAGCCGGGTGCCGTTGCGGATAAGCGGGCAGTTCCAGACGGTCGAGCAGATCCGCGAGTTCCCGATCCGGGTCGGCGACCGCACCTTCCTGCTGGGCGATGTGGCGACGGTCGAGCGTGGTTTCTCCGATCCGCCGCAGCCGGGCATGCGCTTCATGGGCGAGGACGCGATCGGCATCGGCGTGGCGATGCGCGACGGCGGCGACATCCTCGCGCTGGGCAAGACCCTGGAAGCCGAGTTCTCCGAACTGCAGCGCACCCTGCCGGCCGGGATGGCGCTGCACAAGGTGTCCGACCAGCCGGCCGCGGTGCAGGACTCGGTCGGCGAGTTCGTGCGCGTGCTCGCCGAGGCGGTCGCGATCGTGCTGCTGGTGAGCTTCCTCTCGCTGGGCCTGCGCACCGGACTGGTGGTCGCGCTGTCGATCCCGCTGGTGCTGGCGATGACCTTCACCGTGATGGAGATCCTCGGCGTCGGCCTGCACAAGATCTCGCTGGGCGCGCTGGTGCTGGCGCTGGGGTTGATGGTCGACGACGCGATCATCGCGGTGGAGATGATGGCGATCAAGATGGAGCAGGGCTTCGACCGCCTGAAGGCGGCGGCGTTCGCGTGGGAGTCGACCGCGTTCCCGATGCTGACCGGCACCCTGATCACCGCGGCGGGCTTCCTGCCGATCGCGACCGCGGCGTCCAGCACCGGCGAGTACACCCGCTCGCTGTTCGAAGTGGTGACGATCGCGCTGCTGGTGTCGTGGATCGCGGCGGTGGTGTTCGTGCCGTTCCTGGGCGACAAGCTGCTGCCGCATGTCGAGCGCGGCGCGAACGGGCACCCGGTCGCGCCGAAGCCCGGTTCGCTGGCCGCGCGCTGGCAGGCGCGGCGGCACCGGTGGGCGGACCGTCATCCGGCGTTCGCCGATGTGATCGCGCCGTTGCCGAAGGATCACAGCCACGCGCACGACCCCTACGGCACCCGGTTCTACCAGCGCTTCCGCAGCTGGGTGATCTGGTGCGTGCGTCACCGCTGGCTGGTCATTGCCGTGACCGTTGCGGCGTTCGTCGCCTCGCTGCTGATGTTCCGTTTCGTGCCGCAGCAGTTCTTCCCCGACTCGGTGCGGCCGGAACTGATGGTCGACATGGAGCTGGCCGAGGGCAGCTCGCTGCGCGCGACCCGGACCCAGGCCGAACGGCTGGAGGCGCTGCTCGCCACGCGCAAGGACCTGGTCAACTACACCGCCTACGTCGGCACCGGTTCGCCGCGTTTCTACCTGCCGCTGGACCAGCAGTTGCCGGCGGCCAACTTCACCCAGTTCGTGCTGATGCCCGAAAGCCTGGAGGCGCGCGAGCAGTTGCGCAGCTGGATGATCGAGGAGGTCGTGCCGCGCTTCCCCGAGCTGCAATTGCGCGTGACGCGGCTGGAGAACGGCCCGCCGGTCGGCTACCCGGTGCAGTTCCGCGTCTCCGGTGAGCACATCGACCAGGTACGCCGGATTGCCTACGCCGTGCGTGAGGAAATCCGCAGGAACCCGCACGTTGCCAACGTCAACCTGGACTGGGACGAGCCGGGCAAGGTGGTGCGCCTGCAGGTCGACCAGGCCCGTGCGCGTGCGCTCGGCATCAGCTCGGCGCAACTGGCCAAGGTGCTGGGCGGGTCGCTGTCGGGCATCCAGGTCAGCACCTACCGCGAGGGCAACGAGCTGATCGGGATGATGCTGCGCGGCGGCGAGGCCGAGCCGATCGCGCTCGACCAGCTGGCCAGCCTGATGGTACCCACCGCCAGCGGCCAGAGCGTGCCGTTGTCGCAGGTCGCGACGCTCGAATACGGCTTCGAGGAAGGCATCATCTGGCACCGCGACCGCAAGCCGACGATGACCGTACGCGCCGACATCTACGACGGCACCCAGCCGGCGTCGGTGATGGCGCAGATCTCGCCGACCCTGGACGGCATCCGCGCCGACCTCCCCTATGGCTACTCGGTGGACATCGGCGGCAGCGTGGAGGATTCCACCCGCGGCCAGGACTCGATCGCCGCCGGCGTGCCGCTGTTCCTGTTCGTCGTGTTCACCCTGCTGATGCTGCAGCTGCGCAGTTTCTCGCGCAGCATCATGGTGCTGCTGACCGCGCCGCTGGGGCTGATCGGCGTGACCTTGTTCCTGCTGGTGTTCCGGGTGCCGTTCGGCTTCGTGGCGATGCTGGGCACGATCGCGCTGTCGGGGATGATCATGCGCAACTCGGTGATCCTGGTCGACCAGATCGAGCAGGACCGACGCGACGGCCACGAGACCTGGGACGCGATCGTGGAGGCGACGGTGCGCCGGTTCCGGCCGATCGTGCTGACCGCGCTGGCGGCGATCTTGGCGATGATCCCGCTCTCGCGCAGCGCGTTCTTCGGCCCGATGGCGACGGCGATCATGGGCGGCCTGCTGGTGGCCACCGTGCTGACCCTGCTGTTCCTGCCGGCGCTGTATGCCGCGTGGTTCCGGGTCAAGGTGCCGCAGGAACTGCAATAGAAATAAAAAGGTTCATCTCCCGACTCCGGGGAAGTCGGGAAGACGGGCCGGGCCGCGACCTGCAGGCCTTCGCGGCGAATGTCCCCCGGCCCCCGCCTGCGGCGGACGCCTCCTCCTTTATTTCGCCCCGAAGGCCTGCAGGTCACGTCGGTGCTGTCGGATCGCAGAGGTACGCGGACAGCCCGGCA
>DASTUE010000068.1:0-8278 GCA_035759805.1 Lysobacter sp.
GCGCGTCAGCTGGCCGCCATCGCGCGCCGGGCCGCTTCGACCACGCGCTCGACGCTGGGCAGGTACTTCATTTCCAGCCGGAACAGCGGGATGTGGGTGTCGTAGCCGGTGACGCGCTCGACCGGGGCGACCAGGTCGTACATCGACTCCTCGGCCAGGCGGGCGGCGATCTCGGCGCCGAAACCGGCGGTCTTGGGCGCCTCGTGCACGATCACGCAGCGGCCGGTGCGGCTGACCGACTCGGCGATGGTGTCGAAGTCCAGCGGGCGCAGCGTGGCGACGTCGATGACCTCGGCGCTGATGCCCTCCTCGGCCAGCTTGTCGGCGGCTTCCAGCGTCTCCTTCACCTGCGCGCCCCAGGTCACCAGGGTCACGTCGGTGCCGTCACGCAGCACGTAGCACACGTCCAGCGGCAGTGCCTCGCCGTCGTCGGGCACGACTTCCTTGTACTGGCGGTAGATGCGCTTGGGCTCGAAGAAGATCACCGGGTCGGGCTCGCGGATCGCCGCCAGCAGCATGCCGTAGGCGCGCTGCGGCGAGGACGGCATGACCACGCGCAGGCCCGGCACGTTGGTGAAGATCGCCTCGTTGGCCTCGCTGTGGTGTTCCGGCGCACGGATGCCGCCGCCCCACGGCACGCGCAGCACCATCGGGCAGGTCAGCCGGCCGCGGGTACGGTAGCGCATGCGCGCGGCGTGGCAGACGATGAAGTCGACCATCGGGTACATGAAGCCGTCGAACTGGGCTTCGGCCACCGGCTTCATGCCTTGCGATGCCATGCCGACGGTGAGGCCGGCGATGGTGGTCTCGTCCAGCGGGGTGTCGATGATCCGGTCCGAACCGAACTGGGCGTGCAGGCCGGCGGTGGCGCGGAACACGCCGCCGTTGACGCCGACGTCCTCGCCCAGCACCACGACGCTGTCGTCGGCGCGGATCTCGTAGGCCAGCGCCTGGGTGATCGCCTCGATCAGGGTGATGGCGGCAGGTGCGTTGGTGGTGGTGCTCATGCGCGGCCCTCCCGGTCGATGGCTTGTTGTCGTTGCGCCAGCAGTTCCGGCGGCGGATCGGCGTAGAGGTAGTCGAACATCGCTTCCACCGGCTGCACCGGGGTTTCCAGGTAGGCGTTGATCTCGATGTCGACCAGGCGGCCGCATTCCTCGATCCACGCGGTTTCCTGCGCTTCCGACCACAGGCCCTGATCGGTCAGGTAGGCGCGCAGGCGCAGCATCGGCTCGCGCGTCCAGCCCGCCTGGACCTCGGCGTCGTCGCGGTAGCGGCTGGCGTCGTCGGCGGTGGTGTGGTCGTGCAGGCGGTAGGTCATGAACTCGATCACGCTGCCGCCCTGGCCGCTGCGGGCGCGCTCGGTGGCGCGGCGCATCGCTTCCAGCACCGCGATCAGGTCGTTGCCGTCCACCTGCAGGCAGTACAGGCCGCCGGCCAGGCCCTTCTGGGCCAGGGTTTCCGCGCCGGTCTGCGCCGAGCGCGGCACCGAGATCGCCCAGCCGTTGTTGACCACGCACAGCACCAGCGGCGAGGTGAACGCGCCGGCCGAGTTCAGCGCGGCGTAGAAATCGGTCTTCGACGAGCCGCCGTCACCGCACACGGCAACCGCGATGCGCGGCTGCTTGCGCAGTTTGAACGACAGCGCCGCGCCGGAGGCCATCAGGCACTGGGTGGAGATCGGCACGCACCACGGGTAGTCGTGCGGGGCGTCGGCGAAGTCGTTGCCGCGCTCGTCGCCACCCCAGTACAGCAGCACGTCGCGCGGCTTCACCCCGCGCATGAACTGCGCGCCGTACTCGCGGTAGCTCGGGGCGAACACGTCCTCGGGCTTCATCGAGGCGCCGATGCCGACGTGGGTGGCTTCGTGGCCGAGGCAGGCCGCGTAGGTGCCCAGCTTGCCGGTGCGCTGCAGCTTGATCGCCTTGCTGTCGAAGGTGCGCACGAACAGCATCTGCTTGAACAGCGGCAGCAATGCCTTGGGGTCACGGAACGCCTCGGGCAGCTCGCCGACGGGCTTGCCGTCCTCGCCGAGGTATTGCAGGTACTCGATTTCAAATGTCGCAGCGACCGTCATCACATACATCCCAGGAGCGTACGAAAGGCGCCAATGATACCGGGCCGGTCCGCAAAAGCCGTTGCGCGATGCGGCAAACGCATCGGAACCGCGGCCGCGATGCGCTACGCTTCGCGGTTACCAAGGCGGGCGATGACTGTGGACACGAACGAGCGCGAACTGGAAAGCGGCATCCATACCGACCTTTCGGGGCGGATGAGCTACGCGGGCTACCTGCAACTGGATCGTCTGCTGAGCGCGCAGAACCCCTTGTCCAGCCCGGTCCAGCACGACGAGCTGCTGTTCATCGTCCAGCACCAGGTGTCCGAGCTGTGGATGAAGCTGATGATCCACGAGCTCAAGGCGGCGGTCGTCCACCTGCGGGCCGACGATCTGGGCGCCTGCCAGAAGAGCTTTTCCCGCTGCAAGCAGGTGCTGCGCCAGCTGACCGAGATGTGGTCGGTGCTGGAGACGCTGACGCCATCGGACTACATGCGCTTCCGCGACATCCTCGGGCCCTCGTCGGGTTTCCAGTCGCTGCAGTACCGCGAGATGGAGTTCCTGCTCGGCAACAAGAACGCGGCGATGCTGCAGGTGTTCGCCCACGATCCGGCCGCCGAGGCGACCCTGCGCGCGGCGCTGGAAAGCCCGAGCCTGTACGACGAGGCGCTGCGCTACCTGGGCCGCCAGGGCCATGCGGTGCCGGCGCACCTGCTGGAACGCGACTGGACCCGCACCCATGTGTCCGATCCCGGGTTGCTGCCGGTGTTCGAGCGCATCTACGAGGACCACGAATCGCACTGGCAGGCCTACCACCTGTGCGAGGACCTGGTCGACCTGGAGAGCCAGTTCCAGCTGTGGCGCTTCCGCCACATGCGCACGGTGCTGCGGATCATCGGCTTCAAGCGCGGCACCGGTGGTTCCAGTGGCGTGGGTTTCCTCAAGCAGGCGCTGGAGCTGACGTTTTTCCCGGAGCTGTTCGAGGTCCGCACGCTGATCGGGCCGGGTGTCGATTACGGCAGTTGTCCGGCCGCGCCCGGCGCTTGATGTTGCGTCGCGACAAGCCCCGCGTTTGACGCCGGCGGGATGGCTCGGCCATCCTCGACCGGTTCCGGGCCCGTCGCTGGCCGGTCCGATGTCCTTCAATTCAATGCACACCAAGATAGGGGAACGCCGCATGAGCGGAGCCGCAGACACGACGCCGGGCGCAGTTCCGGAATTCAAGCAGGTGATGGGCCATCCACGGCCGCTGTGGATGCTGTTCATGACCGAGTTCTGGGAGCGCTTCGCGTTCTACGGCATGCGCTGGGCGCTGGCGCTGTACATCGTGGCGCAGTTCTTCGGTGGCGATGCTTCCGGCGAGGCGCCGGCCAGCCGGCTGTATGGCGCCTACCTGGCGCTGGTGTACGCGGCGGCGCTGTTCGGCGGCTACGTGGCGGATCGCGTGATCGGCTACCAGCGTTCGATCCTGCTCGGCGCGGTGGTGATGGCGGCCGGCCTGTTCATGATCGTGATGCCCAACGAAACGGTGTTCAAGATCGGCCTGGCCACGGTGATCGCCGGCAACGGCCTGTTCAAGCCCAACATCTCGACCATGGTCGGCCAGTTGTACGCGACCGGCGACGAGCGCCGGGATTCCGGGTTCACCCTGTTCTACATGGGCATCAACGCCGGCGCGTTGATCGCACCGATCCTGACCGGCTATCTGGCGGAAAACATGTTCGGCGGCTCGTCGGAGATGCCGGCATACAAGGCGGTGTTCATCGCTTCCGGTATCGGCATGCTGATCAGCCTGGTGTGGTTCTGGCTCGGTCGCGCGCAGCTGCAAGGCATCGGCCGTCCGGTCGGCGGTGAAGGCCTCGGGCGCCTGCTGCTGGTGGCGCTGGGCATACTGGTGGCGGTTCCGGCGATCTATTTCCTGCTGACCATCGACGCCAGCAGCCTGCAGGTGCTGCTGACCGCGCTGTTCGTGGTGCTGTGCGTGCTGATCCTGCGCGAAGGCTTTGCCGATGGCGCGGTCGCGCGCGACAAGGCCCTCGCGATGCTGATCATCTTCGCCTTCAATGTGCTGTTCTGGATGTTCTTCGAACAGGCCGGCAGCTCGTTCAACTTCCTCGCCCAGAACATCGTCGAGCGCGATTTCGGCGGCTGGACGTTCCCGGTGGGCTGGTTCCAGTCGGTCAACTCGCTGGCGATCATCACCCTGGCTCCGGTGATCGCCTGGGGCTGGATCCGCATGGGCCGGGCCAATCCGTCAATTCCGCGCAAGTTCGGCCTCGGCATCATCTTCAACGGGTTGGCCTTCCTGCTGCTGATGTTCGCGCTGTCCAGCCTGGTCAGCGATGCCGGCAAGATCCCGTTCTGGACCCTGTTCATGGTGTACGTGATCCAGTCGGTGGGCGAGCTGTGCCTGTCGCCGATCGGGCTGTCGATGGTGACCAAGCTGGCGCCGGTGCGCCTGATCGGTTTCGGCATGGGCGGCTGGTTCCTGTCCACCGCGATCGGCAACAACCTGTCCGGCATTTTCGCCAGCAGCGTCAGCGGCGAGGGCGGCATGACGGTGGCCTCCGCGCAGGCGGGCTACACCTTCGGGTTCTGGGTGCTGATCGGTGCCGGCGTGCTGCTGTTCCTGATCGCTCCGCTGATCCAGAAGCTGATGCACGGCGTGAAGTAGGGCCCGGTCGATGGCCTGATCACGGCGGTGCAGTGATCGGGCTCCGGCAAGGAAAACGGCGACCATCGAGGTCGCCGTTTTCGTTTTGGGGCCCTGGTGTCCGGTGACCGGGCATCGCGGCGTCCTGTGTGTGGCGCCGGCGGCGTTCAGGTCGACAGGCCGGCGTCGCGCGGGTGCCGGCGGCGGTGCGGCAGGTCGTTCCTATTGCGCGGCAGCCTCGATCTCCAGTGCATCGATCCGGTCAAGCAACCGGAACAGCTGCCGGCGCTGGTCCGGATCGATGTCGCCGAACAGCCGCTGCTCGAACGCCAGCGCCATCGGCGCGACCTCGTCGTAGATCGCGTAGCCGTCCGCGCTGAGGCGCAGCACCGAGCGGCGGCGGTCGTCCTCGTGCAGGCTGCGCTCCAGCCATCCGGCCTCGTTCATGCGGGCGACCGCGCGGCTGACGGCGACCTTGTCCATCGCGGTGCGCCGGGTGACCTCGTTGGCGGATACGTCCGGATAGCGGCCCAGCACCGCCATCACCCGCCATTCGGTCATCGCCAGCGAGAAACGGTCGGCGTAGATCCTGGCGATCGCGCTGCTGAGCCGGTTCGACAGCACCGACAGGCGGTAGGGCAGGAACTGTTCGAGGTCGAGCTGGACGTGATCGGGCCGGGCTGGCTCGTTGCTCATGTTGCGCTGTGCCTTGCATATGGTTTCATGTGAAACTATAACCTTGTGGTCTTCCCTTTGTGTTTTCCGTCCGTTGCCGTCGATCCCGCCCGGGCCCGTCGGCCGGCAGGCCGGGCAGAAGCCGGGCCAGCCGCGGATATTTTCTTCGCCCCCGATTCCAGGAGTTCCCATGAGCGCACAGCCCAACCTCGGCATGCAGGTCACCACGTTTGAAAACCCGCTCGGCATCGACGGTTTCGAGTTCGTCGAGTTCGCCGCGCCGGAAGGCCAGGGCGGGATGCTGCACGACTACTTCCGCAAGATGGGTTTCACCGCGGTCAAGCGGCACAAGAGCCGTCCGATCACGCTGTACCGCCAGCGCGGCGTCAACTTCCTGGTCAACGAGGACCCGGACAGCTTCGCGGCCGACTTCGCCAAGGCGCACGGCCCGAGCGCGACCGGTTTCGCGATCCGCTTCAAGAAGCCCGCCGACGAGGTGTATGCCGCGGTGCTGGCCAATGGCGGCGAGGCGGTGGTCGACAAGGTCGATACCCGCGCCGTGGACGCGCCGGTGGTCAAGGGCATCGGCGACTGCATGCTGTACCTGGTCGACAGGTACGGCAGCAACGGCAGCATCTACGAGGATTTCGTGGCGGTGGAAGGCGCCGACCAGGACCCGGCCGGGTTCGGTCTGACCTTCATCGATCACCTGACCCACAACCTGTACTTCGGCAACATGCAGAAGTGGTCGGACTACTACGAGCGTCTGTTCAACTTCCGCGAGATCCGCTATTTCGACATCAAGGGCGCCAAGACCGGCCTGGTGTCGAAGGCGATGACCGCGCCGGACGGCATCGTGCGCATCCCGCTGAACGAGTCGAGCGATCCGAAGTCGCAGATCAACGAGTACCTCGACGCCTACAAGGGCGAGGGCATCCAGCACATCGCCTGCTTCACCGACGACATCTACGAGACGGTCGAGAAGATGCGCGCGACGGGCATTGAGTTCCTCGACACGCCCGACGCGTACTTCGAGGTGATCGACCAGCGTATCCCGAACCACGGCGAGGACGTGCCGCGTCTGGCGCGCAACAAGATCCTGATCGACGCCGACCCGGAGACCAAACAGCGCAAGCTGCTGCAGATCTTCACCACCAACGCGATCGGGCCGATCTTCTTCGAGATCATCCAGCGCAAGGGCAATGAGGGCTTCGGTGAGGGCAACTTCCAGGCGCTGTTCGAGAGCATCGAGCGCGACCAGATGAAGCGCGGCGTGCTGTAAACAAGGCTGCGTACGGTGGGTCTCGCCCCACCTTGCCGAGTAGTCCACACAGGGTCGGCGGGTAGAACGACCCTGTGTTGGTTGCGGTCGGACGTGGCTTCACGCTCGGTGGGTCGAGACCCACCCTACGGCGGTTTCAATCTCAGCTTGGCGGACATGCGATGAAATCAAACGGTTACCAATCGGGATTCGGCAACGAGTTCGCCACCGAGGCGCTGCCGGGCACCTTGCCGGTCGGGCGCAACTCGCCGCAGCAGATTGCCCACGGCCTGTACGCGGAGCAGTTGACCGGCACCGCGTTCACTGCGCCGCGGCATGCGAACCGGCGCAGCTGGCTGTACCGGATCCGCCCGGCGGCGATGCACGGACCGTTCGCCCCGTTTGATCAGCCGCGGCTGCACAACGACTTCCAGGCCGGACCGGTGACGCCGGACCAGTTGCGCTGGGATCCGCTGCCGTTGGCCGCGACGCCGACCGATTTCGTCGATGGCCTGTTCACCATGGCCGGCAATGGTTCGCCGCAGGCGCAGACCGGTATCGGCATTCATCTGTATGCGGCCAACCGGTCGATGCAGGGGCGGTTTTTCTACGACGCCGATGGCGAACTGCTGATCGTGCCGCAGCTGGGCCGGCTGCGCATTGCGACCGAGTTGGGCCTGCTGGAAATCGAGCCGCAGGAGATCGCGGTGATCCCGCGCGGCGTGCGGTTCCGGGTCGAGCTGCTGGACGACGAGGCCCGCGGCTACGTCTGCGAGAACTTCGGCGCGATGCTGCGGCTGCCCGACCTGGGGCCGATCGGCAGCAACGGGCTGGCCAATCCGCGCGACTTCCTGATTCCGCACGCGGCGTATGAGGACATCGACGCCGCGCCGGGCGAGAGCTTCGAGCTGATCGGCAAGTTCCAGGGCCACCTGTGGCGCGCCGACATCGGCCATTCGCCGCTGGACGTGGTCGGCTGGCACGGCAATTACGCGCCGTACAAATACGACCTGCGCCAGTTCAACACGATCGGTTCGATCAGCTACGACCACCCCGACCCGAGCATCTTCCTGGTGCTGCATTCACCGAGCGACACCCCCGGCACCAGCAACATCGACTTCGCGATCTTCCCGCCGCGCTGGCTGGTGGCGCAGGACACGTTCCGGCCGCCGTGGTTCCACCGCAACATCGCCAGCGAGTTCATGGGCCTGATCCACGGTGCCTACGACGCCAAGGCCGAGGGCTTCGTGCCCGGTGGCGCCAGCCTGCACAACTGCATGACCGGCCATGGCCCGGATGCGGCGACCTTCGACAAGGCCAGCAATGCGGACCTGTCGAAGCCGGACGTGGTCCGCGACACCATGGCCTTCATGTTCGAGGCGCGGGGGGTGATCCGGCCGACCGCGCAGGCGCTGCAGGCATCGCATCGCCAGCGCGACTACCAGGCCTGCTGGGCCGGATTGCGCCGGAACTTCGTCGCGCCCTAGGACGCACCGGCGCGCGTTTCGCATCGCATTCACGGTGTCCCGGTAGCCTGCGACGTCCACCGCAGCAGGAACCTCCAATGAAGCTCGCATTGCCGACGTTGACCCTTGGCATCCTCCTGGCCATTGCCGCCTGCGCCGACCGCGAC
>DASTUE010000069.1:0-13081 GCA_035759805.1 Lysobacter sp.
GGTTGCGCTTGTTGGGCATGATCGAACTGCCGGTGGTGTATTGGGCCGGCAGCGCGACGAAGCCGAACTCGGCGCTGGTGAACAGGCTCAGGTCCCAGGCCAGCCGGCGCAGGTCGAGCATCGCGCTGGACAGCGCCTCGATCGCGGCCATCTCGAACTTGCCGCGCGAGAGCTGGGCGTAGGCGGCCGACAGTTGCATCCGGCCGAAGCCCAGCGCCTGCGTGGTGTGCTCGCGTGCCAGCGGCAGGTTGACGCCGTAGCCGGCGGCGCTGCCGAGCGGGTTCGCGTCCACCCAGGCCAGGGTGTCGCACGCGCGGACGGCGTCGTCGATGAACGCCTCCGCCCATGCCGACCACCACATGCCGGCCGAGGACACCACCGCGCGCTGCAGATGGGTGTAGCCGGGCAGCGGCAGGCTCGCCTCGACCTCGGCGCGGGCCAGCGCGACCCCGGCGCTCTCGCGGCACAGCACGACCAGTTGGCCCAGTCGATCCTTCAGCCACAGGCGGGTCGCGACCAGCACCTGATCGTTGCGGCTGCGGCCGGTGTGGATCCTGCGGCCGGTGTCGCCGAGACGCTCGATCAGACGGGCCTCGATCGCCGAGTGGCCGTCCTCGAAGGTCCCGTCGAGGACGAAACTGCCGGCGCTGAAGTCGGCTGCCAGCGCGGTCAATTCGCGCTCGATCCCGGCCAGTTCGTCGGCACCCAGGATGCCGATGAGCTGCAGCCCTTGCGCATGCGCGCGGCTGGCCTGGATGTCGAACAGGAAGAACTCGCGATCCAGGATCACGTCGTCGCCGGCGCAGAAATGCTGGATGCGCTCATCCACCTGCACGCCGGGTTTCTGCCAGAGGAGTCGGGTCATCGTGGGGTTCCTGTGGATGCAGTGGCTGGGTAGCGGTTGTCCGACTGGACTTCCTTCGGTCGTAGGTGCGACGTGAGTCGCGAGATTACGGATGGTGGTGCGATGTACAGGTCGCGACTTACGTCGCTCCTACGGTGGAGATTGGTGCCGGTTGGTGTTTTTGTCCCACCGGACTTCCTACAGTGGGGATTGGTGTGGGACTGTTGCTTTTGTAGGAGCGACGTGAGTCGCGAACGCGCAGAAAGTCGTGCCGGTCGTGGATCCACTCCCTGCGCTACGCACATGGACCGTACATACCACCGGGTCAGCGCGCGATCCCCCGATGCGGAATCCCAGCCAGTTCATCCAGGCCGAATGCGCGGTTGAGGTTCTGCATGGCCTGGGTCGCGGCGCCCTTGAGCAGGTTGTCCTCGGTGGCGACCACCACCAGCCGGCGGCCGTCGTCGGACAGGGTGAATCCGCCGAGGTCGACATGGTGTTCGCCGGCGATCGCGCTGACCCACGGGGCGTCGTCGTGCACGCGCACCAGCAGCTCATCGGCGTAGCTGGCGCGATACCGCGCCAGCACGTCGTCGTGCGTGAAAGCTCGTTGCAGATGCAGGTTCGCGGTGATCGTGATGCCGCGGAAATGCGGGGCGACGTGCGGCATGAACTCCACCGGATGGCCGAGCTGGCGCGAGACTTCGCGCTCGTGCACATGGCCGGTCAGCGCGTACGGCATCAGGTTGTCGCGCAGTTTGTCGGGATCGTTGCGGTCCGACGGCGTGGTGCCCGCGCCGGAATATCCGGAGACGCCGAAGCACTGCACCGGCCCGTCAAGCACCTCCAGCATCGGCGCGATCGCGAGCTGCATCGCGGTGGCGTAGCAACCGGGATTGCTGATCCGGCGCTGGCCGGCGTAGCTATGGCGGGTGAGTTCCGGCAATCCGTAGTACCAGCGGTCATCGAAACGGTAGTCGGCCGACAGGTCGATGATGACGGGATCGAGGCCGGCCGCATCGAACGCCTCCACGTACCCCGCCGCCCTGCCGTTGGGCATCGCCAGCACCACGGCATCGACACCGAGGCCGGGCAGCCGTTCGGGACTGGGCGCGCTGTAGCGCAGCTCCCCGGTGTAGGCCTCGTTGTGGGCGGCGACGCGCTGGCCGTCGAGTTCGCGCGAGGACACGAACGCCAATGCGAAACGCGGATGGCCGCTGACCAGCTTGATCAGCTCGGTGCCGGTATGTCCCCGCGCGCCGACCAGACCGACCGTGATTGGTGCTTCGCCCACGCCATCGCTGTTCATGCCGATGCTTCCGGATCAAGCAGGGTGGGCGCGCGCCCGGCGCAGTGGGCGACGCAACGCGCGATCTCGTCGAATCCGTCCAGTCCGAACCAGAACACCTTCCACTTCTCCTGTTTGCAATGACCGTCGGACTCCGCGTAGTAGAACGCATTGACCGGATTGCCGTGACGCGAGCGCCAGAACAGGCGCGGGTTCTGGTCGCGCATCACCTGCCATACCGCGCGACCCAGCCCTTCGCCCTGCGCCTCGTCCAGCACCGCGAACTTGTCGAGGTAGGCGTACCCGTCCTCGTCGGTCAGCACGACGGCGGCGCGGTAGTTCTCGCTCACGTAGGCGCGGAGCAGCCGCGTGCGCTCGAAGTAATCCGGCGCAAGCCGGCGACCGAAGGCCGACTCGATCAGCTCCCGCAGCCGGGGCAGGTCCAGGGCCTCCCAACGGTCCGCCTGCAGCACCTGCTCGCCGCGCCGCACCAGCGTGCCGGAGCCCTTGTGGGTGAACAGCTCCTTGGCCAGCTCGGCAGGCCGGGTGATCGACACCGACGAGGACGGCGGCAGCTTGTCGAGCAGATCCTTGACCTGCTCGATCTTCACCCGCATGCCGCCGTTGATCCACGGCTGCGCCATCAGGTGCTGGTACTCGGTCGACAGGTTGATCGAGTCGATGACCTTGCCGTCGTCGTCCAGCAGGCCGCCGGTGCCGGTCAGAAACACGATCTTGTAGGGCTGCAGTATCTTCACCAGCTCGTTGGCGGCGAAGTCGGCATTGACGTTGAGGATCTGCCCGCCGGCGGTCTCGCCCAGGCTGGCGATCACCGGGATCGAGCCGGCCTGCAGGCTGGCCTGGATCGGCGCCAGGTCGACCTTCCTGACCTCGCCGACCAGGCCGTAGATGTCGCGGTCGAGGTAGTCGGCCTCGAACACGCCCGAGACAATCGACGTCGCCCGCGCGCCACCGCGCTGCAGCGCCTCCACCAGCCGCAGGTTCTGCGCATGGAACACGCGCCGCACGACGGCCAGCGCGGCCGGCGAGGTGACCCGCAGGCCGTTGACGGTCTGCTTCTCGATGCCCGCCGCCGACAGTTCCTCGTCGAGCTGCGGACCCGCGCCGTGCAGCACGATCGGGGTCAGCCCGACGTCCTGCAGGAAGGCCAGCGACGAGGTCAGCGCATCGAGGTCGTCGCGCAGCACCGCGCCGCCGACCTTGACCACCGCGAAGCGCGCCGCGTCGAGCTGCGAGAAGCGCTTGAGGTACTGGCTGATCTCCTTCGCGCTGGCCATGCTGGAAAGCAGCCGCACGATGGTCTGGCGGGTCTGGATGTCGTGGTCGGACGGGGGAATGGTCATTGGGCGGGGCGTCGTGGTTGCACTTGTAGGAGCGACGTAAGTCGCGAACGCGGAGGGAATCGTGGCGTCAGCGGGTCGCGACTTGGGCCGCTCCTACGCCGCGAAGGAAGTCCAGTCGGGCAGCGGAGCCACCGCCAAGAATCCGGACGATCGACTCGACATACCGCTGCAGCTGGTCCAGTTCGACCCACTCGTCGGCCGTATGCGCCTGGGCGATGTCGCCCGGCCCGTACACGATCGCGGTCAGGCCGGCGGCGGAGAACAGCGAGGCCTCGGTCCAGAAGTCCACTGCATTGCCGATCGGCAGATCCAGCACTTCGGCCAGGTCACGCGCCTGCAACCGTCGCTCCTCCGCGTTGGCAATGTCCCCGGACGGCAACGGCGGGCCGCGGAACGTCTCCTCATAGCGCTCCACCGCGCCGGCATCGACCAGCGCGCCGATCTGCCGGTGCAGGTCGTCGATCGACATCGACGGCAGCGGTCGGAACCCGAACCGCACCTCCGCGCTGGGCGCGATCATGTTCGCCTTGATCCCGCCTTCGACGCGACCGATGTTGAAACGCAGCCCGGTCAGGCCACCGAACCGCTGGTGCGCCTGCCCTTCGACGAAGTCCAGCGCGCGGCTACCCCAGCGCATCGCCTGATGCAGCGCGCTGGCCTGCATCGCGTTGGCGCCGGACGCATGGCCGGCGTCGCCCTGGAACTGCATCAGCACCGAGCTGATGCCACGATGGGCGAGCACCGCCTCGCACCGGGTCGGCTCGGCCACGATCACCTCGTTGAAGCCATGCCCGCTGGCCAGGAATGCCGCGATGCAACGCGGGTCGTTGGCTTCCTCGTCGGTGCTGAACAGGAACGCCGCATCGCCGGCGGTCCGCGCCGCAGCCGCCAGCAGACCGGCCGCCGCGCCCTTGATGTCGCAGGCACCCAGACCGATCGCACGCCCGTCCGACACCCGCAGCACATGCGGATCGGCGGTCCACGCCGGCGACGACGGCACGGTATCCAGATGCACGTTGAACACGCGCGTCGGGTTGCCGCGGATCGCCAGCATCGACACCGCGCCGTCGCCGTGGTCGGTGACCTCGATCCGGAAATCCGGCAGTTGCGCGCGCAGGTAATCGAAAATGCCGCCGGTGCCGATCAGCCGCGGCGGGTTGCGGGTATCGAAAGAGACAAGCGCTTCGAGGTGGCGGAGTACGTCGGGGAGCATGGTGAGCCTTAGTGGTCTGGACTTTATGTAGGAGCGACGTGAGTCGCGACCTGTACATCATTTCGGGCGTTCGGCGGATCGCGGCTTACCGGCGGAGGCATGCCTCTGCCACTCCTACATCAGAAAGCCGACAGCTTTTTCAGGAGCAGGTTCAGCCGCGACCACCAAATGTTCGCTCGCATCGGATCTGGATCGCGGCTGAAGCCGCTCCTACAGGTATTGACCAGGAGCGACCGAGCCGTTGGGTTACTTGCGGTTGACCTCGGCCCACAAGGTGCTGCTCATGCCGAACAGCTTGATGAAGCCCTCGGCCTCGGCCACGCCCCAGTCCGCCGCCTGCGCGTAGGTCGCGCCCTTGGCGTTGAGGATGTGCGGCGAGTCGATCGCCACCGCGGTGACCGTGCCACCCGTCGTTTCCAGCACCACTTCGCCGTTGACAGTCGCTTGACTGGACGCCAGAAACGCTTCCAGATCGGTCTTCAGCGGATCGTGGAAGAAGCCTTCGTACACCAGCTCGACCCACTTGCGCGCGACCTCCGGCTTGAAGCGGTTCTGCTGCTTGCTCAGCACCGCCTCTTCCAGCGCCCGATGGGCGGTCAGCAGCGCAGTCAGGCCCGGCGCTTCGTAGATGATCCGGCCCTTGAGGCCGATCGTGGTGTCGCCGGTGTAGATGCCGCGGCCGACGCCGTATTCGGCGAACAGTCCATTGAGTTTCGCCAGCAGCTCGTGGCCGGCGATGGTCTCGCCGTCCAGCGTGACCGCCTCGCCGTGGCGGAAGCCGACCGTCACCCGCAGCGGCTGCGCAGGCCATTGCGCACGCGGCTTGCACCAGCCGCTCGCGCCTTCGCCCGGCGCCTGCCAGCGGTCGATCTCGCCACCGGACATGGTCAGGCCGAGCAGGTTCTCGTTGATCGTGTAGGCCTGCTGTTTGGCCCGCACGCCGAAGCCCCGGTCTTCCAGGTACTTCTGCTCGTAGGCGCGGACCTCGGTGTGCTCTTTCTGGATTTCGCGGATCGGCGCGACGATCCCGTAGTCGCCCAGCGACTTCACCGTCAGGTCGAAGCGGACCTGGTCGTTGCCCATGCCGGTGCAGCCGTGCGCGATGACGCGGGTGCCCAGTTCGTCGCAACGCTTCAGCGCGGCGTCGACAATCAGATAGCGGTCCGAGACCAGCAGCGGGTACTGGCCCTGGTAGCCCTCGCCCGCCCAGATAAAGGGTTTGACGAAGCCGCCCCAGATCGCCGGCCCGCCATCGACGGTGACGTGCGAGGTCACGCCCAGCTCGGCGGCGCGCTGCTCGATGAAGGCGCGCTCCTCGTCGTCCACGCCGCCGGTATCGGCGAACACGGTGTGCACGTTCCAGCCGCGCTCCTGCAGCCAGGGCACGCAGAAGCTGGTGTCGAGGCCACCGGAGAAGGCGAGGACGATGTCTTTGTTGGTCATTTCTTGATCCGTGGGCGGGCTCAGGCCTGCCGTTTGTAGGGTTGTCGGGAGTCGTGTGGTTCTCGACCCGATGCTGCCGGTGGCAAATGGAGTTGCCCGGGTTCGCGATGGCGGGTCAAGACCCGCCCTACCTTTTGACGAGCGCCGCCATGATGGCTTTCTGCACGTGCAGGCGGTTTTCGGCCTCGTTGATTGCGATGCACTGCGGCGAGTCCATCACCGCGTCGGTCGCCTTGACGTTGCGCCGCAATGGCAGGCAGTGGCTGAACACGCCGTCGTTGGTCAGCGCCATCTTGGCCTCGTCGACGATGAAGTGCCGGTACCGGTCACGGATGGGTTTTTCCGGCGCCCAGTTACCGAAGTACGGCAGCGCGCCCCAGCTCTTGGCGTACACCACGTCGGCACCCGCGTAGGCGCTGTCGACGTCGTGACTGACCGCCAGCGAGCCGCCACTTTCGGCGACGTTCTGCGCCGCCCAGCCCATGTAGCGCTCGTCGAGGATGTACTCCGGCGTCGGGCACAACAGCGTCACGTCCATGCCCATCCGGGTCGCGATGGTCAGCGCCGAGTTGGCGACCGCGGTGTTCAGCGGCTTGGGGTGGTAGGTCCAGGTCAACACGAACTTCCTGCCGCGCAGGTCGGAGGTGCCGAAGTGCTCCTGCAGCGCCATCACATGCGCCAGTTCCTGGCAGGGATGGGTGATGGTTTCCATGTTGATCACCGGCACCGGCGAGTACCTCGCGAAACTCTCCAGTACCCGGTCCTGACGGTCGATCGACCAGTCGACGAATTTCGGGAACGCCCGCACACCGATCAGGTCGACGTAGCGCCCCAGCACCTGCGCCACTTCGGCGATGTGCTCCTCGGTGTCGCCATCCATCACCGTGCCCAGGTCGAACTCGATCGGCCACGCGTCCTTGCCCGGCTGCAGCACCACGGCGTGCGCGCCGAGCTGGAACGCGCCCAGTTCGAAACTGGTCCGCGTGCGCATCGACGGGTTGAAGAACACCAGCGCGATCGACCTGCCCTTGAGCTGGTCGCCCAGCTTGTCGCGCTTGAACGCCGCCGCCTGCAACAGCAGCGCGTCAAGGTCGGGGCGCGACCAGTCCTGGGTGTTGAGGAAGTGCCTGGGAGTCATCGCAAGGGTTCCATGGAAGAGTGTCGGGTGGGGTATCGGAGCAGCCTGAAACGCAAAAAGCCCAGCGCGGCGGCTGGGCTTTTTCGTGTGTCACGCCTGTTTTGCGTGTGCGTGCGAACAGCTACCCGGCCGGATTGGGGGGCAACGGTCGGCGCGCGCGCGAGGTCATGCCTGCCGCCATGTAGGCGGAGGTCAGGATATCGGCGTCGGCGCGGAGGGAAATCATCGAACGCGGATGCTCGCATGCAACGCACCTCCCGGCAAGCACTCTGACCACGAACTCAGTTGTCACGGATGCCGCTCACCACCGGCGTCACGCCGATCCGGATCCGGAGGCGGTTGCCGGGATCGTCGGGAAGGCGCGAGCGGTACTTGGAGCCCTTGTAGACATAGTCGACGTCGTAGGCGATCGGCCGGTGGAACTCCCGCCGCACCATGACCGGCTCGCAATCCGCCGGCGACGGCACGTCTTCTGACTGACGACCCAGCGCGCCCTTGACCGCCCCGACCACCCGCGCCAGGCGGGACTCGGACTCCTCGGGCAATGCCGCGGGCCTGCACTTCTCTTCCACGGCATTGGCCGTCAACGTCTGGTAGACCGGCGTCACCCGCAGCACCTGGGCGTAGGCGAAACGAACGTTCTCCGACTGGATCACCGTGGTGTCCTGCGCCCACGCCGGGACCATTGCCGAGGCAAACAGCAGGGTCGGCAGCAGCAAGCGAAGACGGGTCATCGTGTCGGGAGGCTCTATGAATGGATGCGGCAAGTGTATTCGTCCGCAGACATGGCCGGCTGAATCGCTGCTGTCGTGCCGCCCGCCAAATGCCGGCCTGCAGCGGCGAAGGTAGAATGCCGCAATCCCTTTGCACCGTTCCCCATGAGCCTGCATCTCTACAACAGCCTGAGCCGACGGCTCGAAGCGTTCGCGCCGATCGATCCCGCCCGCCCGACGATGTACGTCTGCGGACCGACGGTCTACAGCTATGTCCATATCGGAAACGCCCGCGGGCCGGTGGTCTTCGGGGTACTGGCCGACCTGTTGCGCCGCCGCTACGGCGCGCTCGCCTACGCCCGCAACATCACCGACGTGGACGACAAGATCAACGCGGCGGCGCGCGAACAGGGCGTGCCGATCTCGGCCATCACCGACCGCTTCTCCGCCGCCTACCGTGAGGACATGGCCGCGCTGGGCGTCGCGCCGCCGGATATCGAGCCTGAAGCCACCGGCCATATCGGCCAGATCATCGCCATGATCGAGCAGCTGATCGCCTCCGGCCACGCGTACGCCGCGGAAGGCCACGTGCTGTTTGCGGTCGCCAGCTACGAGGATTACGGCAAGCTGTCACGGCGCAACACCGAGGACATGCTGGCCGGCGCACGCGTCGACGTGGCGCCCTACAAGCGCGATCCCGGCGATTTCGTGCTGTGGAAGCCCTCCACCGACGACCTTCCCGGGTGGGAGTCACCCTGGGGCCGCGGCCGTCCGGGCTGGCACATCGAGTGCTCGGCGATGGCGGCTACCCACCTGGGCGAGACCATCGACATCCACGCCGGCGGCGTCGACCTGCAGTTCCCGCACCACGAAAACGAGATCGCACAGAGCGAGTGCGCCCATGGTGGCAAGCCGTTCGCGCGCTGGTGGCTGCACAACGGCATGTTGAACTTCGACGGCGCCAAGATGAGCAAGTCGATCGGCAACATCGAGAAAATCCACGACCTCGTGCGGGCCCACCCCCCCGAGGCCTTGCGCTACGCGCTGCTGTCGGCGCATTACCGCCAGCCGCTGGACTGGTCGGACGGGCTGATCGAGCAAAGCGTGCGCACCCTGGACCGGTTGTACGGAACGCTGCGCGAACTGGCGGATGTCGATGCCGCCCCGGCCATCCCGGCGAGCATCGAGACCATCCTGGACGACGACCTCAATACACCGCAGGCGCTGGCCGAACTGGCGCGGATTGCCGCTCAGGCGCGCAAGGCCGTCTCGCCCGACGACAAACGCCGGCTCAAGACTGAGCTGCTCGGTGCCGGGCTGGCCCTGGGCCTGCTGCAGCAGGACCCGCAGGCGTGGTTCGCCCGTGGTGCCGGCCACGATGACGATGCGCGTATCCAGGCGCTGGTCGACGAGCGCGATACCGCCAAGCAGGCCCGTGACTTCGCCCGCGCCGACGCCATCCGCAAGCAGTTGGCGGACGAAGGCATTTTGCTGGAAGACACCCCGGCCGGCGTACGCTGGAAACGGGCGTGAACCCGCTGCTGCCGACGCAAGCAGAAAACCGTACAAGCCCTTTCAGACGAGCCCCGCAGTGATCTCCACCCCATTCCCGCTTGAAGCCACGCCCGCCGAGGCCCAGGCCGCCATCCGCGACGAGTTCGCGTTCTTCGGCGACTGGTCGGAGCGTTACCAGTACCTGATCGATCTGGGCCGCAAGTTGCCGGACCTTCCGGCAGAGTGGAAAACCGAGGAACACCGCCTGCGCGGCTGCCAGTCGCTGGTCTGGATCGTCGCCGACGGCGATGCCGGCAAGCTCGACTTCCACGCAATCAGCGATTCGGCCATCGTCTCCGGCCTGGTCTACCTGGCCCTGCGGGTCTACTCCGGCCGCAGCGCCGAGGAGATCGTATCCACCGATGCCAGCTACATCGCCGACATCGGCCTGGCCAAGCACCTCTCGCCGACCCGCAGCAACGGACTGACCGCCCTGCTCGGCTTCATCCGCGGCAAGGCCGAGCAGGCGCTGTTCGCACAGCGGCAGTGACCAGCGGCCACCCCGGGCCGGATCCGGGGCGAGCGCTTCGCGGTGACATCGTCGGCATCATGAAAAACCCCGCCAGCGGCGGGGTTTCCGGATCAAGCGATGGGCAGGTGGAGGGTCAATCACCCATCTGCTTGCGCAGGTGCTCCCAACGCTCCTGCGCGTCGATCGTGCGCTCGGCGGTGAGCCGGGCGTCCATGCGCTCCAGACCGATTTCTTCGCCGGTGTCGACGCAGAAACCGTAGTCGCCGGAGTCGACCCGCTTGAGGGTGCTGTCGATCTTGCTGATCAGCTTGCGGTAACGGTCACGGGTCCGCAGTTCCAGCGAGTTCTCGGTTTCGCGGGTCGCGCGCTCGGCTTCGTCGCCGACGTCACGGACTTCGTCCTTGAGGTTCTCGATGGTCTGCTTGGATTCCTCCACCAGATCGTCGCGCCACTGCAGCAGGCGCTGACGGAAGTATTCGAGTTGCAACGGGCTCATGTACTCCTCATCGGCCGCAGGCACGTAGCCTTTGGGAACGATGGGACGACCGCTGCCTTTTTCTGTTTTATACGGCACGACTTTGACCTTGCCTCGGGACACGGGAGCTTGCGGCTTGGCTGCAACCGCCACGGCCACCTTGCGGAGCTGGCGCTTGGCAGGTGCTGCGGCCTGGGCCGGCGACGCCTTCACTGCAGGTGCGGATTTTACAGGAGTGGCTGCCTTGGACGCGGCAGTGGCACTGGTTTTTTTCGCGGCCTTGCCGACAGCTGTCGACTTGGATGCGGCCACACTTTTCTTGGCGGTCGCCTTCGTGGCAGCAGCCGTTTTGGCGGCGACCTTCTTGACGACAGCCTTTTTGACGGTGGTTTCCCTGGTGACGGCCTTCTTGGCTGCCGCCTTCTTTGCAACCGGAGCCTTGGTTGCCTTGACCGCCTTCTTTGCGGCCGGCTTCTTGTCGATGATCTTGGTTACCTTCTTGTTCGCAGTTGCTGGTTTCTTCGCTGCCGCCGGTTTGCCCGATGCAGTCTTCGCTGTCGACTTCCCGGTCGCGGCAACCTTCTTGACGGCCACGGCCTTCCTGGCTGCCGGAGCTTTCGCCACCGCGGGCTTCTTTGTGGCAGGAGCCTTGGCGGCAGCCGCTTTTCCGACCGCCGGTTTCTTCGTCACAGCCTTCTTGGCGGCCGTCTTGGCGGTCTTCTGGATGGTCTTGGCGACCTTAGTCGCGGTTTTTTTCACGGCCACGAGCCACCTGTCCTTTTTCAGTTCCCTTGTGACGGGAAAGCGCGCTGTTATACCCTGCCCCAGCACCTGCGGCAACCGCGCCACGAAATACCCGCAAGGCTTCCGGAAGTCCCAGGGGAGTCCAGGGCGATTTCCACCGCCCTGTGCTGGCCCGGACATCGATCCGGATCATCCTACCTCCCATCGGTGATGCGTGCCTGCATTCGAATACCCGTGATCGACCGTCTGCTCATCGCCCTTTTGCGCGGCTACAAACGCTGGATCAGTCCCCTGCTCGGGCCACGCTGCCGCTTCCACCCCACCTGTTCGGAATACGCGATGCAGGCGATCGCACGCTTCGGCGCGATCAAGGGCAGCTGGCTCGCCCTGCGGCGCATCCTGCGTTGCCATCCCCTGCATCCGGGCGGAAACGACCCGGTTCCCCCACCCTGCTGACTCCCTTCGATTCCAAGGACGCCCCCCATGCCTTCGTCTGCCACGTCATCGCCTGCCACGCTTGTCGTCAATGCCCGCCTCGTCAATGAAGGTCGTGAATTCGACGGCGACCTGCGCGTGAGGGACGGCCTGATCGTGGAAATCGGCACCGGCCTGTCCGCCCGGACCGGCGAAGTCGTGGTCGATGCCGCCGGCCGCCGCCTGCTGCCGGGCATGATCGACGACCAGGTCCACTTCCGTGAACCGGGCATGGAATACAAGGCCGACATGGCGATCGAGTCGGGGGCTGCGGTTGCCGGCGGGCTGACCAGTTTCATGGACATGCCCAACACCAGCCCGCCGACGCTGGATGCTGTGGCGCTGGAGGACAAGTACCGCCGCGCCGCGGGCCGGGTCCGCGGCAATTACGGCTTCTACATGGGCACCAGCACCGACAACCTGGAGGCGATCCAGCGGCTGGATCCGCTCAGTGCGCCCGGGGTCAAGGTGTTCATGGGCGCCTCCACCGGCAACATGCTGGTGGACGACCCGGAGGTCCTCGACGCGGTGTTCCGTGACGTACCGACGCCGGTCATCACCCACTGCGAAGACACGCCGATGATCGAGGCCAACATGGCCCGCTACAAGGCGAAATACGGCGATGACATCCCGGCCGAATGCCACCCCGACATCCGCTCGCGCGAGGCGTGCATGAAGTCGACCCAGCTGGCGATTTCGCTGGCGCGCCGGCACGGCACCCGGCTGCACGTGCTGCATATCTCGACCGCGGACGAACTGGCATTGTTCGAGCGCGGGCCGCTGATCCGCGCCGACGGCAGCCGCAAGCAGATCACCGCCGAGACCTGCATCCACTTCCTGCGCTTCGACCGCAGCGATTACGCCGCACTCGGCCACCTGATCAAGTGCAACCCGGCGATCAAGGACCCGGCTGATCGCGAGGCGCTGGTACGCGCGCTGGCCGACGACATCATCGACGTGCTTGCCACCGACCATGCGCCGCACCTGCTGGAAGAGAAGCAACAGCCGTACACCAAAGCCCCCAGCGGGTTGCCGCTGGTGCAGTACGCGCTCAACGCCGCGCTGGAACTGGTCCACGAAGGCCACCTGACCACCGCCCAGGTCGTGCAGAAGTTCGCCCACGCGCCGGCGCAGCTGTTCGATGTGAAAGGACGCGGCTTCCTGCGCGAAGGCTACGCGGCCGATCTGGTGCTGATCGACGACACCCCGCTGACCGTGCGCCGCGAGGACGTGCTGTCCAAATGCGGCTGGTCGCCGTTCGAGGGCCGGACCTTCCACAGCCGGATCGCCTCGACCTGGGTCAATGGCGTGCTGGCCTGGGACGGCACCCGGCTGGTCGGATCGCCGCAGGGCCAGCGA
>DASTUE010000070.1:0-6935 GCA_035759805.1 Lysobacter sp.
CGGTGGATGAAGTCGAGGCGACCGAGCGCGTGCGGGTGCCCGAGGCCGGCCTGAAGGAGTTGATCGAACGCACCGCGTTCGCGATGGCCCAGCAGGACGTGCGCTACTACCTCAACGGCCTGCTGTTCGACCTGCGCGAGAACGGCCTGCGTTGCGTCGCCACCGACGGCCACCGGCTGGCGTTGTGCGAGGCGCCGCTGGAAACCGGCGCCAACACCAAGCGCCAGATCATCGTGCCGCGCAAAGGCGTGACCGAGTTGCAGCGCTTGCTGGAAGGTGGCGACCGTGAACTGGAGCTCGAGGTCGGGCGCAGCCACATCCGGATCAAGCGCGACGATGTCACCTTCACCAGCAAGCTGATCGACGGCCGCTTTCCGGACTACGAGGCGGTGATTCCGATCGGTGCCGACCGCGAGGTCCACGTGGATCGCGAAGTCCTGCGTGCGGCCCTGCTGCGTGCCGCGATCCTGTCGAACGAGAAGTATCGCGGGGTCCGGGTCGAAGTCTCGCCCGGCCAGCTCAAGATCAGCGCGCACAATCCTGAACAGGAAGAAGCCCAGGAAGAGATCGAAGCCGACACCAAGGTCGACGGCCTCGCCATCGGCTTCAACGTGAACTACCTGCTCGATGCCCTGTCGGCGCTGCGCGAGGAGAACGTGATCCTGCAGCTCCGTGACGCCAACTCGTCGGCGCTGGTCCGCGAGGCCACCAGCGACAAGTGCCGCCACGTGGTGATGCCGCTGCGCCTGTGACCAGGCGCCAGACCTGCCTGTTCCACGTGGAACTGCACGTGGGAAGCGAGCGCCCGGCCTGGCCCGGGCGTTCTGCTTTCGGAATGGCCTCATGCACGTAACCCGGCTCGAATTTCGCGACCTGCGGTGTTTCGAGGCCGCCAGCGTGGCGCTTGCGCCCGGATTGAACCTGCTGACCGGCCCGAACGGCAGCGGAAAGACCAGCGTGCTCGAGGCCCTGCACCTGATGGCATACGGGCGCAGTTTCCGGGGCAGGGTCCGGGATGGCCTGGTGAGGGCGGGGGCCGAGGCGATCGAAGTGTTCGTGGAGTGGCGGGAAACCGCCGGAGAGGGCCGCAGCCGCCGGGCCGGACTCCGCCACGGGGGCCAGGCCTGGGAGGGTCGCCTGGACGGCGCCGATCTCGGCCAGCTCGGTGATCTTTGCGCGGCCCTGGCCGTGGTGACGTTCGAACCCGGAAGTCATGCCCTGGTGACCGGCGCCGCGGAGCAGCGTCGCCGCTTCATGGATTGGGGCCTGTTCCACGTGGAACCGGACTTCCTCGGCCTGTGGCGGCAGTACTCCCGGGCACTCCGGCAGCGGAATGCGCTGCTCAAGGCGCGCGGCCAGGCCGGGCAACTGGACGCGTGGGAGCGGGAACTGGTCCGGGCGGCCGAACCGCTGACCCTGCATCGGGAGCGCTATCTCGAGCAGTTGCATCCCTACATCCAGGCCGCCGGAGCCGCATTGCTGCCGGAAGCAGGCGAGTGGGGCCTGCAGTTCCAGCCCGGCTGGCGGCGCGGGGAACTGTCGCTCGCGGATGCGTTGCTGCTGGCCCGGGACCGCGACCTGTCGACCGGGTACACCTCCGTCGGGCCGCACCGCGCCGACTGGCGGATCCTGCAAACCGGGATCCCCGGCCGCGAGGCACTGTCCCGTGGCCAGGCCAAGCTGACCGCGCTGACCGCACTGCTGGCCCAGGCGGAGCACCAGGCGGGCTTGCGCGGTGAATGGCCGGTGATCGCACTGGACGACCTCGCCTCGGAGCTGGATCGCGGCCACCAGGCCCTGGTCCTGCGGCGCCTGGCCGGTTACGGCGCGCAGATCGTGATCACCGGGACCGAACCGCCGCCCGGGCTCCCGTCCGGGCTCCCGGCGACGATGTTCCACGTGGAACATAGCGGGATCGTCCCTGAAGCTGAGCCTTCCCCGCGCGCCTGACGGTGCCTGTGTCCGGACCGTGATTGGTATACTGGGCGCATCCATAGCTAATGTGTCCGCGAGCGCGCCCCTGTCCGGCGGCTCGTGCGACCCGGGGAGCCCGAAAAACCGCATGTCGCAAGAACACGAGACCGCAGCAGGAACTTCGATGGAGCAGGGTGGCACCGGCAATTACGACTCGAGCCGGATCACCGTCCTGCGCGGCCTGGAAGCGGTGCGCAAGCGCCCCGGCATGTACATCGGCGACGTGCACGACGGCACCGGCCTGCACCACATGGTGTTCGAGGTGGTGGACAACGCGATCGACGAGGCGCTTGCCGGCCACGCCGACGACATCGTGGTCACCATCCACCAGGATGGCTCGGTGTCGACGTTCGACAACGGACGCGGCATCCCGGTCGACATCCACAAGGAAGAACACGTCTCCGCGGCGCAGGTCATCATGACCCAGCTGCACGCCGGCGGTAAGTTCGACGACAACAGCTACAAGGTGTCCGGCGGCCTGCACGGCGTCGGCGTGTCGGTGGTCAACGCGCTGTCGCAGAAGCTCACCCTCGACATCTGGCGCAACGGCTTCCACCACCACCAGGAATACGCCATGGGCGAGCCGGTGGCGCCGCTGGAGAGGCTGGAGCCCTCCGACAAGCGCGGCACCCTGGTGCGTTTCTGGCCGTCGGAGGAAACGTTCAGCGATACCGAGTTCCACTACGAGATCCTGGCCCGGCGCCTGCGCGAGCTGTCGTTCCTCAACTCGGGCGTGCGGATCAGCCTGGTCGACGAGCGCGGTGACGGCCGCCGCGACCTGTTCCAGTACGAGGGCGGCATCGCGTCGTTCGTCGAGCACCTGGCGAAGATGAAGACCCCGCTGCACCCGAACGTGATCTCGGTGACCGGCCAGGAGAACGGCATCACGGTGGACGTCGCGATCCAGTGGACCGACTCCTACCAGGAAACGATGTTCTGCTTCACCAACAACATCCCGCAGAAGGACGGCGGCACCCACCTGATCGGCTTCCGTGCCGCGCTCACGCGCACGCTCACCAACTACATCGAGCAGAACGGGATCGCGAAGCAGGCCAAGGTCAACCTGTCCGGCGACGACATGCGCGAAGGCATGATCGCGGTGCTGTCGGTGAAGGTGCCCGACCCGAGCTTCTCCAGCCAGACCAAGGAGAAACTGGTCAGCTCCGAGGTCCGCCCCGTGGTCGAGCACACCTTCGGCGAGCGCCTGCAGGAGTTCCTGCAGGAGCATCCCAACGAAGCGAAGGCGATCACCGGCAAGATCATCGACGCCGCGCGTGCCCGCGAGGCCGCGCGCAAGGCGCGCGACCTGACCCGGCGCAAGGGCGCGCTCGACATCGCCGGCCTGCCCGGCAAGCTCGCCGACTGCCAGGAGAAGGATCCGGCGCTGTCCGAGCTGTTCATCGTCGAGGGCGACTCCGCCGGCGGCTCGGCCAAGCAGGGCCGCAACCGCAAGAACCAGGCGGTGCTGCCGCTGCGCGGCAAGATCCTCAACGTCGAGCGCGCACGCTTCGATCGCATGCTGTCCTCCGCTGAAGTCGGGACCCTGATCACCGCGCTGGGCACCGGCATCGGCAAGGACGAGTACAACCCCGACAAGCTGCGTTACCACAAGATCATCATCATGACCGACGCGGACGTCGACGGCTCGCACATCCGCACCCTGCTGCTGACGTTCTTCTACCGGCAGATGCCGGAGCTGATCGAGCGCGGTCACGTCTACATCGGCCTGCCGCCGCTGTACAAGATCAAGCAGGGCAAGAGCGAGCTGTACCTGAAGGACGAAGCCGCGCTCAACGGGTACCTCGCCGGCAACGCGGTCGAAGGCGCGTCGCTGGTGCCGGCCGAAGGCGAGCCGCCGATCGGCGGCGAGGCGCTCGAGAAGCTGTTGCTGGTGTATGCCAACGCGCGCGAAGCGATCGCCCGCAATGCGTACCGCTTCGACCCGCGGGTGCTCGAGTCGCTGATCGACTTCACCCCGCTGGATTCGGCGCACCTGGAACAGAACGTGGACGAGCGCCACGAGCTCGACGCGCTGGAGAAGCGGCTCAACCGCGGCGGCATCGGCAGCGCCCGCTACCGCCTCGAGCTGCAATCGTCCAGCGACACCCGCCCGGCGGCGCTGCTGATCCATCGCCTGCACATGGGCCAGGACCTGGTCCAGGTGCTGCCGCTGGCCGCGTTCGAAGGCGGCGAGTTGCGCGCGCTGCGCGAGGCCGCGCAGCAGCTGCACGGCCTGGTCCGCGAAGGCGCGGTGATCGTCCGCGGCAACCGCAGCCAGGAGATCGGCAGCTTCGCCGAGGCCCAGGCCTGGTTGATGGACGAGGCCAAGAAGGGCCGCCAGATCCAGCGCTTCAAGGGCCTGGGCGAGATGAACCCGGAACAGCTGTGGGAAACCACGGTGAACCCGGACACCCGCCGGCTGCTGCAGGTACGGATCGAGGACGCGGTGGCCGCCGACCAGATCTTCAGTTGCCTGATGGGCGACGTGGTCGAGCCGCGCCGGGCGTTCATCGAGGACAACGCGCTGAAGGTCTCCAACCTGGACGTGTAGTTGACGCGGCCTTGAGGGTGGGGAGGTTACAAGAGTCACCTGCCTGAATGGAGTCGGCCCGATGAAATCCCTGTTGCTTTCCGCCGCAATCGCAGTGGCCGTGGCCGGTTGCGCCACGACCACGTCGCCCACCGGGCGCACCCAGTACGTCGGCGCCGTCTCGCAGGCCGAGCTCAACCAGCTCGGGGCGCAGGCCTATGCCGAGTTGAAGGCGCAGAAACGCCAGAGCAGCGACTCGCGGCAGAATGCCTACGTCCGCTGCGTGGTCAACGATCTGGTGGCGGTGCTGCCGGCCGACTGGCGGCAGCAGGGCTGGGAATCCACCGTGTTCGTCGACGAAGACGCGAACGCGTTCGTGCTTCCCGGCGGCAAGGTCGGCGTCTATACCGGCCTGTTCCGGGTCGCCACCAACCAGGACCAGCTTGCCGCGGTGATCGCGCACGAGATGGGCCACGTGCTTGCGCACCACCACAACGAGCGCATCACCCGCCAGGCCGGCGCCTCCGGGGTGGTCCAGCTGATCGGCGGGCTGCTCGGGTCGCGCTACGGCAGCGGCATCGCCAACGCCGCGGTCCAGGGCGGCAGCATCCTTGCCCAGACCGGCTTCCTGCTGCCCGGCTCGCGCACCCAGGAAACCGAGGCCGATGTCGTCGGCCAGCAGCTGATGGCGCGGGCCGGCTTCGATCCGCGCGCGGCGGTCAACCTGTGGGAAAACATGATCGAGGCCGGCGGCAGCCGCCCGCCCGAATGGATCTCCACCCACCCGGATCCCAGGGCCCGGATCGGCGAACTGCGCACCCGCGCAGCGGGGCTGGTCCCGGTCTACGAGCAGGCCCGCGCCCAGGGACGGCGTCCTTCCTGCGGCTGAACGGCGACACATGCACGTGCGCGGCATGGTGGTTTTCTGCTAGCGTGACCGGCTCGACCGGGGCCCGGGCCCCGGTCGACTGCACACGGACAACAGAGGTCGCGCAATGAACACCCGCAACAGGTTCCTCCTCCGGTTTGCCCCGATGGCGCTGGTCGCCGGGCTGATGCTCGCCACCGGGATCGCCGATGCGATCGCCCAGGACTACGGCGCCGGCCGCCAGAGCATGCGCGAGAAGCGCGATGCCGCGCGCGCCGCCAAGGCAGCCAAGGACGATGGGCAGAAGCTGGAGCAGCTCTACCCCAAGGCCACCCGCGAAGAGCCGGAAACCCGTGCCAGCCGCAACGGGGTGAAGCAGTTGCGCAAGTTGCAGGAAGCGTACGAAGCCGAGGACTACGCGACCGCGATGACGCTCGCCCAGCAGATCGCCGGCGACCCGGAGTCGAACGCGTACGAAAAGGCGTTCGCCTGGCTGATCGCCGGCAACGCGGCCAGCTCCAACGGCGACGACGCCGAGGCCGCGACGTACTTCCAGAACGCGCTGGCCGCCAACGGGCTGGACAACAACAACCACTACACGGTGATGTTCAACCTGGCCGCCGTGCAGTACGGGCTCGACCAGTACCAGCCGGCGCTCGACACGATCGACCGCTTCATCGCCGAGACCCAGACCGACAAGCCGGAGCCGCGCAGCCTGCGCGGCGCCCTGCTGGTCGGGCTGGAGCGCTACGACGAGGCCGCGAAACTGTACGAGGAACAGCTCGCCGCGCACCCCGAAGACAAGAGCCTGATGATGAATGCCGCCTCCGCGTACCAGCAGGCGGGCCAGGACGACAAGGCGACGGCGCTGCTGGCCAGGGCGCAGGCCTCGGGCATGTTCACCACGCCCAACGAATACCGCGCGCTGTACGTCACCTACATCAACGCCGACCGCGACGCCGAGGCGCTGAAGATCATCGACGACGGCCTGGCCAAGGGCATCATCGAGCCGGGCCCGACGCTGGCCAAGGACTTCATGGTGCTGGGCCAGAAGGCGTACTACAACGACGACGTCGAAACGGCGATCGCGATGTACAAGCGTGCCGCGCCGATCGCGGCGGACGGGGAAGCCGCGCTCAACCTGGCCAAGATCTACCACGAGGTGGGCAGGGAGGCGGAAGCCGCGGCGGCCGCCCGGCAGGCGCTCGACAAGGGCGTCAAGGATCCGGCCGACGCCCGCAAGCTGCTCGGCGGCGAATGATCCATCGCAGTTCCGGCCCCCGCAGGTTGGTAACGACCTGACGGATTGGTATAAGCTTAGAGATTCCCGTGGCCAAAAACAGCCGCGGGCCGACTTTTCCCGTGGCGCTGGCGCGCCCGGCCACACCCGAGTTTCCCCCGCATGACCCAAGCCGAGCCGACGAGCGACCGCAACAATGATGGCGATGAGGGCCTGAACTGGCCCCGCATCGCCGGCTACACCCTGGTGATTGCGATCCATGCCGCGGCCCTGCTGCTGCTGCTGGCGCCGGTCGCTCCTCCTGGCCAGGACAGCCAGGAAGA
>DASTUE010000071.1:0-15020 GCA_035759805.1 Lysobacter sp.
GTCGCCGACATGGCGCAGCACCCGCGCCTGCAGGTCGGCCGCGCCGCCGTGGGGATCCACCAGTTCGCCTTGGGCGTCCTGGGCCATCGCGTTGATGGTGAAGTCGCGGCGGCCGAGGTCCTCCTCCAGCGTCACCGACGGGTCGGCGTCCACCACGAAGCCGCGATAGCCGCGGCCGGACTTGCGCTCGGTGCGGGCCAGCGCGTATTCCTCGCCGGTGTCGGGGTGCAGGAAGACCGGGAAATCGCGCCCCACCGATTTGAAACCGGCGGCTTCCATCGAGGCCTGGGTCTCGCCGACGACGACCCAGTCGCGGTCGCCGGGAGCGAGGCCGAGCAGCCGGTCACGCACCGCACCGCCGACCAGATACACCTGCATCACGAAGCCGCCACCGCATGGGGCAGCGGGCACATGAACGGCTTGCGCGGTGCATTGGTGCGGCCTTCGAGGCGGTCGCTGAGGCGCAATGCATCGCCGTCCAGCCGCCAGTCGTAGATCACGCTGAAGGCGAGCACGCGGGCGACGTATTCGCGGGTTTCCTTGTAGCTGATGGTTTCGATCCAGAAGTCCGGATCCATCCCCGGGCGCTGCGATTGCCAGCGGCCCAGCGGCGCCGGACCGGCGTTGTAGCCGGCGATCGCGAAGTACGGTTTGCCGCCGTACTGGTCGAGCATCTGACGCAGGTAGGCGGTGCCCAGCGCAATGTTGGTGTCGGGCTCGTACAGGCTCTCCGCGCCGGTCCAGGCCTGGCCGATGCGGCGGGCGACGGCGGCGCCGGTGGCCGGGATGACCTGCATCAGGCCCATCGCATTCGCGCCCGAACGTGCCTTCGGATTGAAGATGCTCTCGGCGCGGATCTCGGCCGCGACCCAGGCCGGGTCAATGCCGTTGCGCTTCGCTTCACGCCGGATCGAGGCATCGTGGTGCAGCGGGAAGCGCAGGTCGTACAGCTGCATCTCGCCGGGGGCCTTGCCCAGCGAAAACACCGCGCGATCGAACCAGCCGTTGGCTTGTGCGATCTGCACCGCGACCTGGCGCTGGGGGTCGTTGAATCCGGCAATGGCGTCGCTCCACTCTTTCACCGCCCAGCCGTGGCGACCGAGCAGGTGCAGGCCGATCGCACGCTGCAAGGCGGGGTTGGCGGCCACCGTGTTTCTGGTTGCGGGGTCGGCATCGATGCTCGACGGGCACAGCGCGTACGGCTGGCCGATCCGGTCGGCCGCGAGGAAACCGTGGAATTCGGCGTGGCGCGCGGCGGCCCGGTACTTTGCCTGCGCAGTGCTCCGGTCGCCAGTCAGCTCGGCCAGCCGCGCCTCGAAATAGGCGTAGCGCGAATCGTTGCGTTGGCTGTCGCCCATCTGGCGGATCGCGGCCAGCGCGGCCGGCCAGTCCGAACGCGACAGTGCTTCGCGCACGCGCCACTCGTGCAGGCGTTCGTCATAACTGGCCGCAGGCACCAGGTTGAGCCGGCGCGCGGAGTCGGGCAGGTAGGAGGCCACCGTCCACAGCGCGATCTGGTACAGCACCCGCCCGCGATCGGCCTCGGTGAAACCCAGCGCGCTGGCGTACTGCGGCAACAGCGCCTCGGCGCGGTCGGGATTGGATTTGCCCAGCTTGGCCAGCCCTTGCGAGGCGATCAGGCGGCTGCGGTCGGTCTTCGGCCAGTTCAACGCGCGCGGATGCGGTGCCTCCAGGAAGGACGCGTATTCCTCGGCCAGCTCGCGCTCGCCCGCAGGCAGGCCGCGTGAGGCGCTGCGCATCACCCCGGATTGCCATTCGCTGGCGGCCTTCTCGATCCGGCTCCAGCGCATGGCCGGTGGCAGCCCGCCGCGCGCGTCCAGGGCGGCGAATACCGGATCGCATTCGTCGGGCAGCGACTTGCCGCTGCTGTTCCAGATCGCCTGTGCCTCCCGTGTCCACGACGCGTCGGCCCGGCCCAGCGACCGCTGTGCATCGAGTCGTACACAACGCAGCCGGGGCGCGGTGAGCTTGTCGCTCCAGGTGGCGAGCACCGAGGCTGGATCGTCGCGCCGCGCGCTGGCGGCCAGCCACAGCGGGCGGAATTCCGCACCGACCGCCGTGTCCCGGTACTGCTGCAGGAAGGCGTTGGCCTGCGCCGGCGGCAGGCGGTCGATGTCGCGGCGCAGGTTGGCGTATTCGACCCAGCGGAACAGCGGATGGTCGGCGAGGTCGGCGTACTGGGCGGCATCGAAACGGCCCTGCTCGGCGGCCTCGATCGCCGCGCCGATCCGCAGCCGCTGCGGGTCGATCAACGGCTGGACGGGTGTGGTCGCGGCCGTTGTCGATACCGCCGCCGAGGGAGTCGCAGCCGTCGGAGATGCGGTGGGGGCGGAGCGTGCGCAGGCGGTGGTGGCGAACGAGGTCGCCAGCGTGGCGAGTACGATGGGCAGGATTCTGGGCAGCATCGGGCGACTATAGCCCAGCCCCGATGAACCCTTTATCGGCGGCCGGCGGTATTGCGCGCGCAGTGCGGGCGAGGCGCAGAGCCGGTGTCCGCATGGCTTTGGGTCGGCGTCCGGGAGTTGGCGTCCGGGGCGCGGACTCCCGCTGGGGCCGGCCCGGGTTCGTGGTCTCTGTCCGGTATTCTCCGCCCTGTTTTTCCCCTTGCCGGGTGCACGCCCTGGAGTGTCGATGAGCGCGTTATGGCTGCTGTTTCCCCTGCTCGGCATCGTGGCCGGCGTGCTGGCCGGTCTGTTGGGCGTCGGGGGCGGCCTGGTGCTGGTGGCGGCGCTGGCGTGGCTGCTGCCGTTGATGGGCATCCCGACCGAGGCGGCGATGCATGCGGCGCTGGCCAGTTCGCTGGCCAGCATCGTGCTGACGGCGGCGGCCTCGGCGCGCGCGCATTCGCGCCGTGGCAGCGTGCTGTGGCCGACGGTCGCGTGGATGGTGCCGGGCCTGTTGCTGGGCGGCTGGCTGGGCAGCGCCACCGCGGTGCGGCTCGACGATGACGTGTTGCGCTACATCGTCGCCGGCTACTGCCTGCTGGCGGCGGCGCAGTTGCAGTACGGCCGTTCACGGCTACGGACCGGCGATGCGGGCGACACGCCCGTGCCCCGCGGGGTGCCGATGACGGTGGCCGGTGGCGGCATCGGCGCGCTGTCGGCGGTGGTCGGCATCGGTGGCGGCAGCATGACCGTGCCGCTGCTGGTGTGGCACGGCGTCACCCCGGTGCGCGCGGTCGGTACTTCGTCAGCGTGCGGCGTCGCGATCGGCCTGGCCAGTGCGCTGGGGTACGCCCTGCATGCACCGGCCGGGGCGCTGCCCGACCACGCGGTCGGCTACGTCTATCTGCCTGCGGCGATCGGCGTGGCGTTCGCGTCGGTACTCGCCGCTCCACTGGGCACCCGGCTCGCGCACCGGCTGCACGGCGACATGCTCAAGCGGATCTTCGCGCTGTTCCTGGTGGCAGTGGCGGTGAGCCTGCTGGTGGCCGGCTGGTTCTGACCCGGCGGGCGTATGGCCATTACCATGGACGCCTCAACCCCCCGCCATGCGAGGCACCTGTGGAAGCCGTCCTGACCCCTGTATCGATCGGCGAGCTGATCGACAAAATCACCATCCTCCAGATCAAGGCCGAGCGGATCGAGGATCCGTCCAAGTTGGCCAATGTCCGCACCGAGCTCGCCGGCCTGCTGCCGCTGTGGCAGCCGCTGGAAGACGGCACGCCCACGCTGGCCACGCTCAAGGATGAGCTCAAGGCGATCAACGAGCGGATGTGGGACATCCAGGACGGGCTGCGGAACAAGGAGGCGGCGCAGCAGTTCGACGACGAGTTCATCCGGCTCGCGCGCGGTGTCCATTCCACCAATGAAGCCCGCGTCAACGTCAAGAACACCGTCAACCGCCTGGCCGGGTCGCGGTTTGTCGAGGAGAAGCAGTACAAGGCGTGAGCGGACGGCGCTCGCCGCGCCGGAATTGAATGCCCGCCGGGCCCCGGCTGGCCGTGCGTCCGGCTGGCATTCGGGCCGGTTGAGCGCCCTTTGATGCCGCCTTCCGGGTTTGCCTTGTCGGTCTGCAGGCTTTGCCACTTGTGGCGGCTTTACGAATTGTTTACAACGGTGCTTCGTCGCAGACAGGGGAGCGACGCCTCGAAATACTCTTAATGGAGAGCAGTCGATGAACGCACCTCGTCGTCACCCGTTGGCGAAAGCCGTCTCGTTGTGCCTGCTGATCGGGTTGCCCTTGCTGGCCACCGCGCAGGAACCTTCCACCCCCACTGACCAGACCCGTCGCACCGCGACCACGCTCGACAGCGTCCAGGTCACCGGCACCCGCATCAGGAAGGCGGAGATCGAGACCCAGACGCCGGTGCAGACGCTCACCCGCGAGGACATCGAACGCACCGGCCTGACCTCGATCGGCGACATCCTGCAGGAGCTCACCGGTTCGGGCTCGGCGCTCAACACCAAGTTCAACTCGTCGGGCAACTTCGGCTTCTCGCCCAACGGCGACGGCGTGGGTGCGGGTTCGGCCCAGGTCGACCTGCGCAACCTCGGGCCCAAACGGGTGCTGGTGCTGGTCGACGGCATGCGCTGGGTCAACGAGGCCTCGGCCTCCGGCGTCGGTGCGGCCACCGACCTCAACACGATCCCGCTGGCCCTGATCGAGCGCATCGATGTGCTCGAGGACGGCGCCTCGTCGCTGTACGGCTCCGATGCGATTGCCGGCGTGGTCAACATCATCACCCGGCGCAATTTCGAAGGCGGCCAGGTCACGCTGAACTACGGCCAATATGGCGAGGGCGACGGTACCCAGAAGGGCGCCGACATCGCGTGGGGCTTCAACACCGACCGCAGCAACCTGTTCGTCGGCATCAGCCACGTCGACCAGGAGGAGATCCTGTCGAAGACGCGCGCGCAGTCGCGCTTCCCCGTACCGGGCACCGGTCTGACCTTTGCCAGCTCGGGTACCCCCAACGGCCGGTTCATCTTCTTCCCCGACGCGCCCAGCAGCGCCTGTCCGCTGACCGATGTCGACGATGATCCGGCGACCCCGCCGGTGCCGTTCTGCAACATCACCACGCCCAACGGCAGCAGCTTCGCGCCGAGTCCTGCTTATCCGGGCGACTTCATCGGTTTCGGCACCGCCAACCGCTTCAACTTCTCCGAATACAACATGCTGCTGACGCCGTCCAGGCGCACCGGCGTGTTCGGCCAGTACCGGTTCTACTTCAACGACAACGTCCACGCCTACGCCAAGGCGCTGTACAACCGCCGTGAGTCGACCAACCAGGCCGCCCCGGAGCCGATCTTCCTCGGCCCCGATGCCGGTACCGGCAACCCGTATGCGGACGACATCACCATCCCCGGCTCGCACCCGTACAACCCGTTCGACATCGACCTGGTCTCCAGCGGGCCGGGCGCGAACCTGGTGCTGATCGGCCGCCGTCCGGTCGAGGGCGGCGCGCGCGTGTTCGAGCAGAAGGTCGACACGAAGTACTTCGCCGCGGGCCTGGAAGGCAGCTTCGGCAACGAGCGGATGTTCTTCTGGGACGTCAACGTGGCCACCAGCGAGAACGAGGCCGAGCAGACCAACTACGGCTCCTACAACATCCGCAACATCGCCCTCGCGCTGGGCGACACCGACAGCAGCGGCGCCACCTGCGCGGGCACGCCGGGCTGTGTCCCGCTGAACATCTTCGGCGGGCCGGGCACGATCACGCCCGAAATGCTGGCCTGGATCCAGCCGGTGGTGCGCGACCGCAGCGAGCAGAGCCTGGACCTGGTCACGGCCAACCTGTCCGGCGACCTGTTCGACCTGTGGGCCGGGCCGCTGTCGTTCGCGGCCGGTGCCGAACACCGCCGCTACGAGGGCTCGTACACCCCGGACCCGATCAACTACGTGACCATGCCGGACGGCTCGGTGGAGAGCCACTACAACGGCGTGCCGTCGCTGCCGACCGCGGGCAAGTACGACGTCAGCGAGGCCTACGTCGAGCTCAACGTGCCCCTGATCCGCGAAGGCACGTTCGGCAAGAGCCTCGATCTGAGCCTGGCGGGCCGCTACTCGGACTACTCGACCTTCGGCAGCCAGTTCACGCCCAAGTACGGCCTGCGCTGGCAGGTGGCCGACGAGCTGTTGCTGCGGGCGACCTATGCCGAAGGCTTCCGTGCGCCATCGATCGGCGAACTGTTCGGTTCCGCCAGCCGTGGCGACCTGCAGATCGACGATCCGTGCCTGGTCGGCCTGGACGGTTCGGCGCCGACCGGCAGCGCGGCCAACTGCGCCGCGCTCGGCGTGCCGCCGGGGTCGGCCCAGTCGAACTCGCAGATCTCGGTCACCACCGGCGGCAACCCGGACCTGGACGCGGAAACCGCGCGCAGCTTCAGTGCCGGCCTGGTGTTCAGCCCGGCGTTCGCGTCCGGCGCGGCGTGGTCGGAGCGGCTCGATTTCGAGCTGACCTTCTACCGCCACAGCCTGGAGGGCGCGGTGCAGGCGATCGACGCCCAGACCCAGCTCGACCTGTGCGTGGAGACCTTGAACCCGCTGTACTGCGACGGCATCACCCGCTCGTCGGTGGGCAGCATCAACGGTTTCAACAACCGGTTGACCAACCTGGGCTCGATCAAGACCGACGGCTGGGATGCGGACGTGTTCTGGACGCTGCCGGAAACCGCGGCAGGCCGCTTCAAGCTGGGCTGGCAGAACACCATCGTCACCCGCTACGAGGCGGTCGGCGCGGCCGGGCAGGTGCAGCCGCGCGGGGTCGGGATCGAGGTCACCGACAGCGCGATCCCGGAATGGACGTCCACGGCGAACCTGGATTGGCGGCGTGGCAACTGGAACGCCTCGTGGAGCGTGCGCCACATCAGCGAACTGGAAGAGCAGTGCGGGGATGCGGTGTCGTTCCCGGTCTGCAGCAACCCGGCCGAGGGCACCAACACGCTGGATGCGATCACCTACCACGACCTGCAGCTGGGTTACCGGATCGAGTGGTTCAAGGGCCTGCAGCTGACCGCCGGAGCCAACAACGTGTTCGACAAGGATCCGCCGATCTGCCTGTCGTGCTCGCTCAATGGTTATGACGCCTCCACCTACGACATTCCCGGCGGCCGTTATTTCTACCTGCGCGCCGACCTGCGCTTCTGATCGCTGAGCGGGGAGGGAAGGGGCGGCATCAATGACGCCCTGGCGAAAACAACAACGGCCGACGGGAAACCCTCGGCCGTTGTTGTTGGTGCGGTTGTCGGCGCGCCCGGCTCAGCCCAGCGCCTTGTCCGGCACGTCCAGTTCCAGCGACAGCGCCAGATGGTCCGACTGCGCGGCGGACATCGCGCGGGCGCCGGAGCAGCCCAGCCCGTCGCTGATCAGGATGTGGTCGATCGCACGCTGCGGCTGCCAGCTGGGGAACGTCGGCACTGCAAAGGCCGGCGGCTGCAGGCGGGTATTGCGGAACAGCGCCTGCATCTCGGGACGGTCGACCGCGCAGTTGAAGTCGCCCATCAACACCGCATGGCGATGGTCCTGCAGCAGCTCGGCGATGAAACCCAGCTGCACGCTGCGCGAGTTGGCGCCCAGCGACAGGTGGGCGATCGCGATCATCAGCCCGTCGTCGCCGCTGCCGAACCGGGCCAGCAACACGCCGCGGCCGGAAATCCGTCCCGGCAGCGCGTGGTCGGTCACCTCGATGGGTTCCAGCTTGCTGAGCAGGCCGTTGGCGCTCGACGCCACTCCCGCCATGCGGCGGTTGGGCTGGTGGCTCCAGTAGTCGAAGCCGCCGTGCTGGGCCAGGTACTGGGTCTGGTTGGTGAAACCCGAGCGCAGGCTGCCGGGATCGGCTTCGTTGAGGCCGACGATGTCGTACTGGCCCGCCAGTTGCGCGATCAGGTCCAGGCTGCCGCGCTTGTTGCCGGCCGGCAGCACGTGCGACCAGCTGCGCGCGACGTAGTCGTGGTAGCCGCGCGTGCTGGATCCGGCCTGGATGTTGGCGCTGAGCAGGCGCAGCCGTCGCGACCCGGCCGGAGCGGCCCGGGGGGCGTCGGCAAGGGGGGCGTTGACGGGTACTGCGACGGTATTTGCTTGCGCCATGGTGTTGGTGTGCGGGGTTCCGCTCAGCCGCCGTCGCCGGCCGGCTGGGCGGTGGCAACGCCGGCTGCGCGTTCGGCGGCGATCAGGTGCTCGGCGACGCGCAGGCTCTCTTCCCAGCTCTTGTTGATGATCCGGTACTTGCCGTCCACCACCAGGGTCGGGGTGGAATCCACGCCGCTGCGCTGCAGGAACTGCTGCGCGCGGCTCATCTTGGCGTTGATCGCGAAGCTCGCCATGGTGCTGGCGAACTGCTTCGGGTCGGCGCCGTACTGGGCGTAGAACTGGGCGATCTGCTGGTCGTTGGCGTCGTGGGCGAGGGAGCGGTCGAGATGAATCGCCTTGAACATCGCCTCGTGGCTCTGGGCCAGCAGGCCGGTGGACTGGGCGGTGTAGAACGCCTTGGCGTACGGCATCCAGAAGCCGCCGAACGGCGCCGCCAGCGGGGTGAACTCGACATCGGCCGGCAGCTTGGCTGCCCAGGCGGAGACCAGCGGCTCGAAGTTCGCGCACGCCGGGCAGGTGTAGCCGAACACCTCGACCACTTCGATCTTGCCGCTGTTGGGCTGGAACGGCTGGCCGCCGGCGATCTCGACGTAATCGGAACCGGCGACCGGCGCCGGACCGGTGGGCGGCACGATCGGCCCGGGGGTGCGGACGATGGCTTCCGAGCCGGTGGCGGCCGGGGCGGCGGGTGCGGCGGCACCGGAAGCGTCGGCCGGCGCACTGGCGGTCGGGGCGCTGCCCGCGGCCGGAGCTGCCGGTGCTGGTGCTTCCGGGGAGCACGCGGCGAGGGCGAGGGCGGCGGTCAGGGTCAGGCCGAGACGGAACAGCGAAATCGGGCGCAAGGTCATGGGAAGGATCTCCAGGAGTGGGTCGGTGCTGCCGACGGCGCGATGTCTGCCGGCGCGGAAAATATCGACCAAGGATACTCAGCGGTACCCGAGGAATGGAGGAGCGTCGTCCCGGTTCAAGTACCGGTGACGGGTTTTCGCGTCGGCCGTTCAGTTTTGGGGCGCGCTTGTGCGGCGCGTTCGCGCTGGATCAATGCGTCGGCGATGCGCAGCATGTCCTGGGCACTGTTGCCCAGCACCCGGTACTTGCCGGCGACGATCAGCGACGGGGTGCCTTCGACCCCGCTGCGTTGCAGGAAGTCGCGCGCCTGAACCAGCCTGGCCTGGGTCTGCGGGCTGGCCATCGCCTGCGCGAATTTTTCCGGATCCGCGCCGTAATCGGCATAGAAGCCGGCGATCTGCGTGGGCGTCGCACCCCCGATCGGCAGGCGGCGCTGCTCGTGGATGGCGCGGAACATCGCCGCATGGGTGCGCTCCAGCAGGCCCATCGACTGGGCGGCGTAGAACGCCTGGGCGTAGGGGATCCAGTAGCCGCCAAACGGCGCCGGCACCGCGACGACCTCGACATCGGCCGGCAGCCTGGCCTTCCAGGCGCGCAGCAAGGGTTCGAAATGGGCGCAGTGCGGGCAGGTGTAGCCGAACACCTCGACCACTTCGATCTTGCCGGGGCGCGGCGCGAAGGCGGTGCCGCCGGGCATGTCCACGTAGTCGACGCCGGCCACCAGTCCCTGCGCGGCGGGCGTGGCGGCCCCGGCGAACAGCGGCAGCGTCGCCAGCGCGACCATCGAGACCGCGGCGAGCCAGACCCGGCGCACGCGGCGATGCGATGGCGAAGGGAGCGTGGCGGACGGGAGGGGGGCGTGGTGCATCGGGTGGTCCTCAAACGAAAGCGCCGACCGTAACGATACGGCCGGCGCAATGAACAACCGCAGGAAGCTTCCGGACCGGACGGGCGCCGCCCGCTCAGCCTTCGGGCGTCGCCGGCGCGCTGGCGTCCGGTGCAGTCTCCGCTTCCGGTGCGGCCGTCGCTTCCGCGCCCTCGGCGGGCGCTTCCGCCGCGTTCACCGCATCGGGGACTTCGGTGCTGGCCGGCGCAGCTGCGGCCACGGGGGCGGCTGCAACCTTGCCGGCGCCGACATCATTGGCCGCCGGGTGCAGGCCCTGCAGGTAGCTCGCCAGACCGCCGATCTCCTCGTCGGTGAGCTGCTTGCTGATGGTCGCCATCATGTTGAACAGGTGCGGATCCTGCCGCGTGGTGACGCCGGCGCGGTAGATCTCCAGCCGTTGCTGGGTGTAGCTGGCCTGCTGGCCGGCCACGTGCGGGTAGGCAGGGCCCGGGTTGCCGCCGCCGGCGGGGCCGTGGCAGGCCATGCAGGCCGGGATGCCGCGCGCCGCGTCGCCGCCCATGAACAGCTGCTCGCCGATCTGGTAGAACTTCTTGTCCTTGTACGGACCGGACGTCACCACGGTGTCGTCGGCGACGCCCGCACCCGAGGTCTGGGTCGCGAAGTACGCGCCCACGTCGCGTGCATCCTGCGCGCTGAGCATGTCGGCGAACGGCTTCATCACCGCGGCCATGCCGTCGCTGCGTTCGCCGCTCTTGAACAGCGCCAGCTGGTTGGCGATGTAGCGCTCGCTCTGGCCGGCGAGGCGCGGGTACATCTCGATGGGCGGGTTGCCGTCCAGTCCGTGGCAGGCGGCGCAGGTGCCGGCCAGGGCCTGGCCGTTCTGTGCATCGCCCCAGGTGGCCTTCTCCGCAGCGGCGGTGTCCAGCGGCACGGTCTCCACCGGGGCGGTATCGGGGATCGGGGTGACCGTGGTCTGGGCGTAGGCGACAGCGGCGGCCGCGAGAACGGCAAGACCGATGAAACCTAGGGCGCGGGCGTGGCTCATGGGGCTGGGCTCCGGAAAACACTGAAGTGACGGTCCGTGAACGGCCGCCGAACCGCAGAATTATCATCGGCGGCGGCGGTGGGGTCAACGCGAGCCCGCCGGAGCGGCGATCCGGCGCGCGATCCGGATGGGGTTTCCGGGCCTGGTCCCGGACCGGTTTCCACACCGGTTCCGGTATCTGCTCCCGGCCGGCCGGTGGACGCGGTCCGCGCGGCGCCGGCCATGGCGTGCGATCCTAGCGCGATGGCCAATCCTCTTATCCGCGCCCAGTACCTGCTGTCGGCGCACACTCCGCAACAGCTGCCTCCCGATGGCGGCTTCGAAGTCGCGTTCGCGGGACGCTCCAACGCCGGCAAGTCCAGCGCGTTGAATGCGATCTGCCAGCAGAACGCGTTGGCGCGGGTGTCCAAGACACCCGGACGGACCCAGCAACTGGTGTTCTTCAACATTCCGCCGACCACCGACCGCTTCCTGGTCGATCTGCCCGGCTACGGTTACGCCAAGGTGCCCAAGGACCTGCAGGCGCATTGGCAGGCGTTCCTGGACCGATACTTCCGTACCCGCGAGGCGCTCAAGGGACTGGTGGTGGTGATGGACATCCGTCATCCGCTGAAGGAATACGACCGGCAGATGCTCGGCTATGCGGTCAGCCGGGGCCTGCCCGCGCACGCGATCCTGACCAAGGCCGACAAGCTCAGCCGGGGCGCCCAGGGCACCGCGTTGCTGGAGGTGCGCAAACTCCTGCAGGCCGAGCACGGCGATGCGGTCAGCGTGCAGCTGTTCTCCGGCGAATCGAAGCTGGGTGTCGACGTCGCGCGCGGCGTGATCGGCGGGTGGCTGGAACTGTAAAGGGCGGTGGCGGCCTTGCGGCACCTGCAGGCGTTGCCCGGAGCAATGCAGTGTTTCATTGCCCGGCGGTATCGGTTGGGTGCGCGTTCTAAACTGCGGGTCTTGTGTACGCCGGTGTGGTCCCGCATATCGTCGTCCGGCGCATAGCCACTCCTACCAACGACCCCAACGAGGTGCGCGTGTCCGGCCCCAGCCATGTCAAGGATGTTTTGATCGAGTCGCGCTCGCAACTGGTCGAGTACCTCAGTTCCGGCGCACGCGAACGGGATGACTGGCGGATCGGCACCGAGCACGAGAAGTTCGGTTTCCAGGTCGATGACCTGCGGCCGCCGACCTTCGACGGCGAGCGCGGCATCGAGGCCGTGCTCAAGGGCCTGGTCCAGTTCGGCTGGACGCCGGTGGAGGAGCATGGCCGGGTGATCGCGCTGACCCGCGACGACGCGTCGGTGTCGCTGGAGCCGGCCGGGCAGCTCGAATTGTCCGGTGCGCCGCTGGCCACCCTGCACGAGACCTGCCGCGAGGCGTCGACGCACCTGCGCGAAGTGCGCGCGGTGGCCGAGCCGATGGGGCTGGGCTTTCTCGGCATGGGTTTCCAGCCCAAATGGCGTCGCGACGAGATGCCGTGGATGCCCAAGGGCCGCTACCGGATCATGCGCGAGTACATGCCCAAGGTCGGCGCGCTGGGCCTGGACATGATGACGCGCACCTGCACCGTGCAGGTCAACCTCGACGTCGGCTCCGAGGCCGACATGGTGAAGAAGTTCCGCGTCTCGCTGGCGCTGCAGCCGGTCGCGACGGCGCTGTTCGCCGACTCGCCGTTCACCGAAGGCCAGCCGAACGGGTTCCTGTCGTACCGCTCGCACATCTGGACCGACACCGACAACGACCGTGCCGGGATGCTGGACTTCGTGTTCGAGGACGGCTTCGGCTACGAGCGCTACGTCGATTACCTGCTCGATGTGCCGATGTACTTCATCTACCGCGACGGTGAATACATCGATGCCTCCGGCCAGTCGTTCCGCGACTACATGGCCGGCAAGCTGCCGGCGCGTCCGGGCCAGCTGCCGACCCTGCAGGACTGGGCCGACCACACCACCACCGCGTTCCCCGAGGTGCGGCTTAAGAAGTACCTGGAGATGCGCGGCGCCGACGCCGGGCCGTGGAACCGGATCTGCGCGCTGCCGGCGTTCTGGACCGGCCTGCTGTACGACGACACCGCGCTGGATGCGGCCTGGGACCTGGTCAAGGATTTCAGCCTCGAGGAGATCCACGCCCTGCGCGACGGCGTGCCGCGGCACGCGTTCAAGCTGCCGTTCCGTGGCGGCACCGTGCTCGACCTGGCCCGCCGTGCGGTGCAGATTTCCGCCCACGGGCTGGCGCGCCGCGCCCGGCTCAACGGCAATGGCAGCGACGAGTCGATCTTCCTCGGCCCATTGATGGAGCTGGTTGAAGCGGGCGAGACCCCGGCCGAGCGCAAGCTGGCGCTGTTCCACGGCGTCTGGGGCGGCAACATCGACCCGGTGTTCCGCGAGTTCGCGTACTGAGCCGACCGGCGGCGTGATCCACGATCACCCGCAACGCAATGTGCGACCGGATGCAGGAGCGGCTTCGGCCGCGGTCTGCAGGGTTCCATCCCGTGTGGAAATCCCGTCCGGATGCATATCCGCCCGAATGATGGAGTGATCCGGGTAGTCGAGCTCGCTGTGCGTTCGCGACTGACGTCGCTCCTGCAACAGCGGGCTTTGATGGGTTGCGAGGTGACGTAGGAGCGATGTCAGTCGCGACCTGTACACCGCATCCAACATCCGTCGGTTCGTGGCTGAAGCCGCTCTTGCGACGGCAAGGCCCAAAGCATTACGTCCCATCGGGCGGTGCTGCGGTAGCCTTGGGCGATGAGCGAGCCTGCCGATACCTCCGACGACTCCCTGCGGACGGTCGAGTTCGCGCCGGTCGACACGCTGCTGCGCGACGACGTGAAACTGCTGGGTGGGCTGGTCGGCGAGATCCTGGCCGAGCAGCGCAGTCCGGCGTTTCTAGCCGAGGTCGAAAGCCTGCGTCGGGCGGCGATCCTGCGACGCGAGAACGACCGTCCCGTGACCGAGCTGGCCGATGCGCTGGCCGGTCATGCCCTGCACCACGCCAGTGACCTGGGTCGGGCGTTTTCCACCTACTTCCAGGCGGTCAACCTGGCCGAACGGGTGCATCGCATCCGTCGCCGACGCGAACACGAGCGGGCCGAGCACGGCGCCCAGCCCGGCGGCCTGAACGATGTCATCGGGACTTTGGCCGCGCAGGGGGTGCAGGCGCAGGAGGTCGCCGACCTGTTGCCGCGGCTGCGGATCGAGCCGGTGTTCACCGCCCATCCGACCGAGGCGGTGCGGCGGGTGCTGCTGCACAAGGAGCGCGAGATCGTGCGCAGCCTGGTCAACGACATCGACCGTGGCCGCACACCGACCGAGCGCCGTGCCGACCATGGCCGCATCCGCATGGCCCTGACCGCCAGCTGGCAGACCGTCGAGGCACCGGCCGCCAAGCCCAGCGTCGCCGACGAGTTCGAGCACGTCGGCTTCTACCTGTCGGAGGTGTTGTACCGGGTGCTGCCGGTGTTTTTCGAGGTGTTCGAGACGGCGCTGCGCGAGCAGTACGGCGACGCCCTGGTGCTGCCCGACGTGCTGGGTTTCGGCAGCTGGGTCGGCGGCGACATGGACGGCAATCCGAATGTCGGTGCCGACACCATTGCCGCGACCCTGGCCGGGCAGCGGGCACTGGTGCTGGCCGCGTACCGGCGCGACATCGACCGGCTGGCCGATCTGCTGAGTCAGTCGCTGAGCCGGGTGGATTTCAGCGATGACGTCATGCAGCGCATCGCGCAGTACCGCGAACTGCTGCCGCAGGCCGCTGCCGGGCTGCATCCGCGCCACGCCGACATGCCGTACCGCAACCTGCTCACGCTGATGGGCGCGCGGTTGCGGGCGACCAGCCACGACGAGGCGGCCGGCTATCCGGACGCGGCGGCGTTCGTGGCCGACATCGAATGCATCCACGCCAGCCTGCTGGCCCATCGCGGCGAATACGCCGGGGATTTCGTGCTGCGCCGGCTGCTGCGGCGCGCGCGCTGTTTCGGCTTCCACCTGGCCAGCCTCGACCTGCGGCAGGACTCGGCGATGCACGACCTCGCCCTGGCCGGCCTGCTGGGCGATCCGCAGTGGGAGGCGCGCGATCCGGCCGACCGTGCGGCACGGCTGCACGGGCTGATCGACGGTCGTACCGCGCCGGTGGATGCGGACCACACCGAAGCGCGCGCGACGCTGGAGGTCTTCCGCGCCGTGGGTCGGCTGCGCCCACGCTACGGCGACCGCGTGTTCGGTCCGTACATCG
>DASTUE010000072.1:0-2291 GCA_035759805.1 Lysobacter sp.
GTCACGCACCACGATCGTGCCGTCGCTCGCAAACCCGAGCGCGCCGGCATCGAAACCCGCACGCAGCGTCGAGTTGAAACGCGCGGCCATCCGCGACTGGATCGCCTGGATCGCCGGCGTCTTGATGCTGATGTCGGGCGACTGCGCATGCGCGCTGCCGATGCCGACCAGCGCATACACATCCACCCGCGAAGCCAACTGCCGCCACGACACCGGATCGAGCATCGCACTCGGCCCGCCCGACTTGTCATCGGCCGGGGCAGCCGCCGGTACTTCGTCACCGATGACCTTGTCGACGAACTCCTTGGCCGCCTCGCGCGCTTCCGCCGCGGGGAAATACACATTGATCGTGACGCAAGCCGTGACCATCACGGCGGCAACCGGAATTCCCATCCAACGGCGCATGAAATGTCTCCTGGAAAATCGTCTGAACAGGGGCCGACGGTACGCTAGTCCACCAGCGGTTTCACGTCGCCCTTGCCCACCGCGGCCAGCCGCTCGACCAGGATCGGCCAATCCACACGACGGTTGAAACCCACCACGGTCAGGCGCGGCAGGCCGGAACCGCGCACGATGACGAAGCCATTGCCGGCTGAACCGATGCCATCCATCGTGCAGACCTCGTCCAGCAACCGGCAGCCGATGCCGATCTTCGAATAACCGAAGTCGTCAAAAAACCCGATCAATTGCGACTGCAGCGAATTCACGAACGACGCGTTGCCCACGCTGGTCAGGTCCTGCACCGCGCGCTGGCTGATCCGCTGCCGCACGCCGCGATGCCGGTCCGTGACCAGTTGCGCATCGAAGGCGACCGGCTCCCAGCTGACCAGGCGCAGATCACCGATGCGGCCGTCGAGCTTGCCGCTGATGCTGCCGAAATCGAACGCGCCGGTCAGCGCCAGCAGATCGATGTCGTCGAACACGATGTCGGCCGACAAGGTCGGCAGCACGCCAAACGGCCGCTCCATCGACAAGGCTGACACGCCCACGCGGCCGCCGAACAACTGCATGTCCAGGCCACCATCGAACACCAGCGTCTCGTCGGCGTAACGGGCTTCGGGGATCGTCCCGCTCAACTCGCCGGTGAACGCCGGCCAGTCCAGCGCCGCCGACAACTTCGCCACGTCGATCCGCTCCAGCGCCAGACCGAAACGCAGGTCGATGCCCTCCCCTGCGCGCGGCGGCTGTATCCGTAGGTGATCGAAACGGGCACGGCCGCCCAGGATCGGCACCTCCACCGCCTCACGCAGTCGCAGGCTGCCGTCGCCGCTCTCGAACGGCAGTCGCGCGGCGCCGAACGACAGGCCGTGCACGGCCCCCTCGCGCCATCGCAGCTCGCTGTTCACCGGCCCGGTGGCGGAGAACTCGACATTGCCGTCCAGGCCGGAAAAGGCGAACCGGCCGTCGGGCTCCGCCAGGGCCACGTCATGCGCGCGGAACATGGCATCCGCCAACGCGCCCTCGCGCATCTGCACGGTCGCCTCCATCGCTCCCTCGAGCTGGAGTTCCCCCAGCCCCGCCATGCCCAGCCAGCCGCTGAGGTAGGCATCGCCCAAGGGGTTCAGATCCGGGCTCTGCAGGCGCAGATCAAGCGTCGTCAGGTTGGCGTCTGGATCCAGCGCGGCACTGCCTTCCACCTGCAGGATGCCGGGGTCGCTCCAGTGCAGCTCAGGCAACTGCCAGCCTTCGGCGGCGCGCTGCCGGGCGACCACTCTCAGCGCTGTCGATCGTTTTTCCAGCGCCACGTAGGTGCTGCCGAACAGCAACTCGCCGCCGTTCACCCGGCCATCGAGGACGACGCTGTCCTGTTCACCCAGCCGGGCATCGACGGTGAAATCCGCATCGATGCCCTCCGCCGCGATGCGGCCGTCGGCGGTATCCAGTCCCGCCGCATGCAAAGTCACCGGGCCGGCGATCCGCAATGGTTCCGCGTCGGCAGCCGTGACCGTCAATCGCGCGTCGCCGGTGCCGCCGCCCAGCCGCGCACTCGACCAGGCTTTCGAGAGCAGCGCCTGCAGCCAGGCCAGTGGAATCCGGGTCAGCTCGATCCGGGTCAGGTCCGGTGTCGCGGCGTCGCGATGCAGGCCGACCCGGCCGCCACCACCCGACAGGCGGGCATCGGTCGTGGTCGCGCCGATCTCGACCGCCAACTGCATCGACCCGCCCGCGCTGCGCACCGGGCCGGCGCAGCGCCAGCCGCCCGCGTCATCGCGCTGCAGCGGACAACGCCAGTCCAGGTCGGTGAACCGGTACCCCAGCTCCGGCGCGTCCGCCCGCCGTGCGCGCAATCG
>DASTUE010000073.1:0-3499 GCA_035759805.1 Lysobacter sp.
TCGGCGCGGCCTTCTCGTTCGCGCTGCTGTTCCGTACCCGGCTCCGCGACTACCCGGTGGTGATGCTGGCCGCGGTGGCCGGGTACTCGATCACCCGCTTCGGCGGGGAAACCTGGGGCGGTCCCGCGGGGATCTTCCTGGCGGCCCTGCTGCTGACCGCCGCCGGCAACGTCTATGCGCGCCTGGCCGGCCGCCCGGGCGCGCTGGTGCGGGTGCCCGGCATCCTGATGATGGTGCCCGGCAGCGCCAGCCTGCGCGGGGTGCTGACCCTGGTCCAGCAACAGGACGCCGCGGTCGGGCAGGCGGCGGCACTGGGCGTGCTCAACATCCTGCTGGCGCTGATCGCCGGCCTGCTGTTCGGCAACCTGCTGCTGCCGCCCCGCAGGAATCTGTAACCCGCCACACCAGTCACCCCGGCATCAGGGAATTGGCCGCCGGCAATCCCACCCGCAAGCAGGTCCCCGGTCCGTCCTCGCGCGCCATGCACTCCAGCGTTGCCTCGTTCGCGCGGCACAGTTCGCGCGCGATGTAGAGGCCGAGCCCGGTGCCGTGCTCGGAGGTGGTGAAGAACGGCCGGAACAGCTTGTCGGCCAGCTCCTCGCGGATGCCGGGCCCGCGGTCGCACACGTCCACCACCGGGTGGCCGTCCACCGCGTGGACCACGATGTCCACCACCGCGGGATCGCCGGGCAGGTGGCCGTGGGCCAGCGCGTTCTGCAGCAGCACGGTCAGCACCTGCTGCAGGTGGCGCGGGTCGACCAGCGCCGAGGCCTCGGCGTCCGCGGTAATGGTGATGGTCCCGGATTCGGGCCCCAGCACCTGGCGGTAGTCCTCGACCACCCGCTGCAGGAATGGCGGCAGGTCCAGCAGTTCGCCGCGCGCGCGCTCGCGCCGGGCCAGGCCGAGCACGCTCTCGACGATGCCGTTGGTGCGCTGGCACTGGTCGTGGATGATCTGCAGCAGGCGCTGGTCGCCGGTGCTGATCTCGTCGGATTCCTGCAGCAACTGGGTGGCGTAGTTGATCGCCGCGAGCGGATTGCGGATCTCGTGCGCGAGGCCGGCCGAGAACCGGCCCAGGGTCGCCAGGGTCATCGATTCCGCGCGCCGCGAGACCAGCGAACTGTCGTCCAGGAACACCAGCGTGGTGTCGCCCTGGGCCAGCAGTTTGGCGAATCGCGGCAGCACCTCGGCCTGCTCCGGGCCGATCGCCAGCGGAGTGTCGTCGACCGGCCCGCCGGAGAGCCAGGCACGCAGCCGCTGGTGCAGCCCAGGGGCGGCCGTGGACAGTTCGCGCGCGTCTTCGCCGTCGCCGAGCAGCGCGATCGCGGCTTCGTTCGCCAGCCGCACCGTGCCCTTGCCGTCGACCAGCAGCACGCCGGTGCGCATCCGTCGGATGATCAGTTCGTTGACCGCCGCCAGGTCGGCCACTTCGCCGCCGCGGCGTTCGGCCAGCGCATGGCTTTCGCGGACCTGGCGCCCCAGCAGGTAGCTGAGCATCGCGATCGACAGGAAACTCACCGCGAACATCACCGGCTCGGCCATCGGCCGCCCGCTGGCCGGCCCGGCCAGGGTCGCCCAGACGTATTCGCCGATCATTGCCAGCCCGGCCAGTGCGCCGCCGGCCAGGCCCAGCCGCAGCGGCAGCAGCAAGGAGGCGGCGGCGACGTTGAACACCAGCATCAGCGCGATGCCGGAGGCCGCGGCGGGCATCGCGTGGATCGCCAGGGTGGCGGCGACGATGTCCATCGCGATCCCGACCAGCACCGGCCAGCGCAGCCGTGACGCGCGCAGGGTCCAGACGAGCAGCAGCATCGCCACGACCAGGTAGGCCACCGCGGTGGCCTTGCCCAGCAGCGGCCAGGTCGGCGCCCCGATCAGGGTGCGCGCGGGGCCGAACAGCATCAGCGCCAGCAACCCCGCCTCGAGGACGCGGTACAGGCCGTAGAAATAGAGGTCGCGGTGCTGCGCCTCGGCGATGCCGGTGTTGGCGGGCAGGCTGCTCTTGGACATTGGGTTCCCCGGGGTCCGGGGCAACCCTAGCACCCGTGGGCGTACAATGGGGGGCTCAGCTTCGCATTCACTCCTCCACGCTGGACGATCGATGAACTTCCACGAATACCAGGCCAAGCAACTGTTCGCCGACTACGGCATCGCGGTTCCCCCCGGGCGCGTCGCGCGCACCCCCGAAGAGGCGGTCGACGCGGCCAAGAGCATCGGCGGCGACTTCTGGGTGGTGAAGGCGCAGATCCATGCCGGCGGCCGCGGCAAGGCCGGCGGCGTCAAGCTGTCGCGCAGCCTGGACGAAGTGCGCGAGTACGCCAAGGGCATGCTCGGCACCAAGATGGAGACCTACCAGTCGGCCGGCGTTGCGCTGCCGATCGACAGCGTGCTGGTGACCCAGGCCACCGATATCGCCCAGGAGCTGTACCTGTCGGTGCTGGTGGACCGTTCCAGCAAGGCGATCACGTTCATCGCCTCCAGCGAGGGCGGGGTCGAGATCGAGAAGACCGCCGAGGAAAACCCGGACGCGATCAAGACCCTGCACGTGAACTACGTCCAGGGGCTGCAGCCTTACCAGTGCCGCGACATGGGCTTCGCGCTGGGCCTGACCTCGAAGCAGGTCAACCAACTCACCAGGATCATGTTGGGCCTGTACAAGCTGTTCAACGAGAAGGACCTGTCGCTGGTCGAGCTCAACCCGCTCGCGATCCTCAAGAACGGCGACCTCGCGGTGCTCGACGGCAAGGTCAACTCCGACGACAACGCCACCTTCCGCCACCCCGACCTGGCCGCGATGCGCGACATCCGCCAGGAAGACGAGACCGAGGTGCGCGCCAGCCAGTACGACCTCAACTACGTGACCATGGACGGCAACATCGGCTGCATGGTCAACGGCGCCGGCCTGGCGATGGCGACCATGGACGTGATCAAGCTGGAGGGCGGCGAGCCGGCCAACTTCCTCGACGTCGGCGGCGGCGCCAACAAGGAGCGCGTGACCGAGGCGTTCAAGCTGATCCTGTCCAGCGACAAGGTGAAGGCGATCTTCGTCAACATCTTCGGCGGCATCGTCCGTTGCGACATGATCGCCGAGGGCATCATCGCCGCGGTCAAGGAGGTGGGTGTCGAGGTGCCGGTGATCGTGCGCCTGGAAGGCACCAACGTCGAAGCCGGCAAGGCCCTGCTGCAGAACTCCGGTCTGGCGATCATCCCCGCCGACGACATCAACGATGGCGCGAAGAAGGCGGTCGAAGCCGTCCGGTAGGAGCGCCCCTTGGGCGCGATCACGATAATCAAGGGCGTCGCGCGCAAGGCGCGCTCCCACGACAAGGTTGAAATTCAATGTCCGTTTTGGTCAACAAGCACACAAAGGTCATCGTCCAGGGCTTCACCGGCACGCAGGGCACCTTCCACGCCGAGCAGATGCTCGAGTACGGCACCAAGGTCGTCGGCGGCGTGACCCCGGGCAAGGGCGGCACCGAGCACCTCGGCCTGCCGGTCT
>DASTUE010000074.1:0-9226 GCA_035759805.1 Lysobacter sp.
CGATGATGCCCTCGGCGATCATGTCGCAGCGCACGATGCCGCCGAAGATGTTGACGAAGATCGCCTTCACCTTGTCGCTCGACAGGATCAGCTTGAACGCCTCGGTCACGCGCTCCTTGGTGGCGCCGCCGCCGACGTCCAGGAAGTTCGCCGGCGAACCGCCGTTGAGCGAGATCACGTCCATCGTCGCCATCGCCAGGCCCGCGCCGTTGACCATGCAGCCGATGTTGCCGTCCATGGTCACGTAGTTCAGGTCGTGCTGGCTGGCCTTGACCTCGGTCTCGTCTTCCTGGCGGATGTCGCGCATCGCGGCCAGGTCGGGGTGGCGGTAGGTGGCGTTGTCGTCGGAGTCGACCTTGCCGTCGAGCACCGCGAGATCACCGTTGGTCAGGATCGCCAGCGGGTTCAGCTCGACCAGCGCCAGGTCCTTCTCGTGGAACAGCTTGAACAGACCCGTCATGATCCTGGTCAGCTGGTTGGCCTGCTTGGCGGTCAGGCCCATGTCGAAGCCCAGCGCGCGGCACTGGTACGGCTGCAGGCCTTCCACGTAGTTGACGTGCAGGGTCTTGATCGCCTCGGGCTTCTCGGCTGCGACCTGCTCGATGTCCATGCCGCCTTCAGCGGAGGCGATGAAGGTCACGCTGCGCGTGCTGCGGTCCACCAGCAGCGACAGGTACAGCTCCTTGTCGATGTCGGTGCCTTCGCACACCAGCACCGCGTCGATCGGCAGCTCGACGCCGGCGGTCTGGTAGGTCGCCATCGAGGTGCCCAGCATCGCCTGGGTGTACTGCTTGACCTCGTCGTAGGACCGGGCGAGCTTCACGCCGCCGGCCTTGCCGCGGCCGCCCGCGTGGATCTGCGCCTTGACCACCCACAGATCGCCGGGGATGGACTTGGCGGCTTCGACCGCTTCTTCAGGAGTGCGCGCGAGGCGCCCGGCCGGCACCGCGATGCCGTAGTCGGCAAACAGCTGCTTTGCCTGATATTCGTGAAAATTCATGCGTCACCGAGGGGAGTGGAAGACATCCCACGCGGAGGCGACCGACAGGCGGCGCGGGCGCGATGGGGGCGGGCATTGTCGCCGATCGGGAGCGGTCCGGCAAAACCCGGGGTCGCCAGCCGCATCCGGCAGGTATTCCGGGGCGATGCAACTTCCCCCACGGGCGACCCCGCCCCCCGTAGGAGCGACGTAAGTCGCGATCACAACGCAACCCGGTTTCGCCGTGCGATCGCGACTTACGTCGCTCCTGCGTGTGCCTATACTCCGGCAGGGATCCATGGGGATACATGCCTTTGCCGCCAGCCAACGCCGCCGATATCGCCCCCGACGACGCCGACAGCGCCCTGCGGCGCGAACTGTACTTCTACACGCTCTACCGACTGCTTGAGGCATCGATGCTGGTGCTGGTGCTGTTCGGCCCGGTCGCGGACATGATCGAGGCGCCGCGGCACGAGCTGGTCGCCCGCGCGGTCGCGATTTCCTACCTGTTCCTGGCCGCGCTGCTGTTCCTGTTCGGCCGCCGCGGCGAGCTCCGCGGGCAGGCGCTGGCCGGCATCGCCTGCGACCTGTTCTTCGGCATCCTCGCCATCCACACCGTTCCCGCCGCCGGCACCGGCATCGCGCTGATGCTGATGTTCAACGTCGGCGCGGCGGCACTGCTGCTGCCGGCACGGCTGGGACTGGGCGTGGCGCTGGTGGCGGTGGCCGGCATCATCGGCGAGCACCTGTGGAGCGTCGCCCTGGAGGACAGCGACCGCACCATCGCCGAACCGCTGATGTTCGCCGTCGGCTACCTCGCCACCGCGACCATCACCAGCATCCTCGGCCGGCAGATGCGCGACAGCTACGACCTGGCCGAGACCCGCGGGGTCCAGACCGCACACCTGACCGAGGTCAACGAGCTGATCATCCGCCGCCTGCGTACCGGCGTGCTGCTGGTCGATGGCTACAACCGGGTGCAGCTGGCCAACGAAGCCTCGACCCTACTGCTGGGCGATGCCGGCGACGGCCACCGCGACCTCGGTGTGGCGCTGCCCGAGCTCGCCCGCCGGCTGACCGCCTGGCGCGAGCACGGCGAGGCCGACGAGACCCCGCTGCAGGTCGCCAGCGACCAGAACGACGTGGTGCCGCGCTTCACCCGCCTGCTCGCCGGCAGCGACCACACCCTGATCTTCCTCGACGACACCTCGCTGCTGTCGCGCCGTGCGGAGTCGATGACGCTGGCCACCCTGGGCCGGTTTTCCGCCAGCCTCGCCCACGAGATCCGCAACCCGCTGGCCGCCATCAACTACGCGGTCCAGTTGCTGGAGGAATCCGACGACATCGCCACCGCCGACCGCCGCCTGCTGCAGATCATCCGCCAGCAGGGCCAGCGCATGAACGGCATCGTCGAGAACGTGCTCGGCCTGGCCCGGCGCGAACCGGCCAAGCCCGACTACGTCGACCTGGTCGCGCTGACCCGCCAATTCGTCGACGACTACCGCGCCGGCCATCCGCTGGAGGAAGACAGCCTGCTGGCCAGCGCCACGCTCCCGCGCATGTCCGCGCTGGTCGATTCGCGCCAGCTGCACCAGATCCTCACCGTGCTGGTCCACAACGCCCTCACCTACGGCCGCATCCCCGGCCAGCCGGCGCGGGTGTCCCTGCATGTGCACCTGGACCACTACCAGCAACCCAACATCGACGTGATCGACCACGGCCCCGGCATTCCCGAGCGCGTGGCCCAGCAGCTGTTCCGCCCGTTCTTCACCACCTCCGGCCACGGCACCGGGCTGGGCCTGTACATCGCCCGCGAGCTGGCCCGCGCCAACCAGGCCGCGCTCGATCACGTCCCCCTGCCCGCCGGCGGCAGCTGTTTCCGCATCCGCCTGTCCACCACCACCGCCCGCAAGGGCGTGCCGGTCCCGCGGGCAGCCACCCTGCCTTGACCCGACCCGATCGCTTAAGCTATCGCGATGAGCGGAGGATCGGATGGCTGAGACACGTAGTGCATTGGTGGTCGACGACGAGCGGGACATCCGCGAATTGCTGGTCATGACCCTTGGCCGCATGGGCCTGCGGTGCGACACCGCATCCAGCCTGTCCGACGCCCGGGCCCAGTTGGCACGCAACAAATACGACCTGTGCCTGACCGACATGCGCCTGCCGGACGGCTCGGGCATCGACCTGATCGCCGAGATCAGCCAGCAGCACCCCGACACCCCGGTGGCGATGATCACCGCGTTCGGCAACGTCGACGCCGCCGTGGACGCCCTCAAGGCCGGTGCGTTCGACTTCGTCGCCAAGCCGGTCGAGCTGTCCGTGCTGCGCGACCTGGTCCGCCACGCGCTGGAGCTGAAGGAAAAGCCCGCCGTCGTCCACAGCCCGGACACGGTCGCCACCCGCCTGTACGGCGAGTCGCCGGCGATGGCGCAGCTGCGCCAGACCATCGCCAAGGTCGCCCGCAGCCAGGCCCCGGTCTACATCGCCGGCGAGTCCGGCGTGGGCAAGGAGCTGGTCGCCCGCACCATCCACGCCGAAGGCGGCCGCGCCACCGGCCCGTTCGTGCCGGTCAACTGCGGCGCGATCCCCAGCGAGCTGATGGAAAGCGAGTTCTTCGGCCACCGGAAGGGCAGCTTCACCGGCGCCCATGCCGACAAGCCCGGCCTGTTCCAGAGCGCCGACGGCGGCACCCTGTTCCTGGACGAAGTCGCCGAGCTGCCGCTGGCGATGCAGGTCAAGCTGCTGCGCGCGATCCAGGAAAAGTCGATCAAGCCGGTCGGCGCCAATGCCGAGATCGTGGTCGACGTGCGCATCCTGTCGGCCACCCACAAGAACCTCGCCGCGATGGTGGCCGATGGCCGCTTCCGCCAGGACCTCTACTACCGCATCAACGTCATCGAACTGCGCGTGCCGCCCCTGCGCGAGCGCCTGGAAGACCTGCCCGGCCTGTGCGCGAAGATCCTCCAGCGGCTGGCCGCCGACCTCGACCGTCCCGCCCCGAGCCTGTCCGGCGATGCGGTCGAGGCGCTGCGCCATTACGCCTTCCCCGGCAACGTGCGCGAGCTGGAAAACATCCTCGAGCGCGCCCTGGCGCTGGCCGACGGCGACCACCTCGACGCCCACGACCTGCGCCTGCCGCACCACTCGGCGATGATCGACACCCCGCATGGCACGCCGCTGACCACCGGCCCGTTCGCCACCACCACGCACTACCCCGTACCCGGCAACAGCCCGCCACCCCCGCCGCAGAGCCCCCAGGCGGCCGCCGCCGCGGCCGGCATCGACCCGCGCACGATCGACCCGCGCGACACCGCCACCAGCGCCCTGCCCTCCTACATCGAGGAGATCGAGCGCGCCGCCATCCAGCACGCCCTGCAGGAAAACCGCTACAACAAGACCCGCACCGCCGCCGCGCTCGGCATCACCTTCCGCGCCCTGCGCTACAAGCTGAAGAAGCTCGGCATCGACTGAGTTCTGCCGGCCGTAATCCGAGGCCCGCCGCATCGGCATCCCCACATGACCGTCATCCCCGCGAAAGCGGGGACCCAGCGCCGTTGCTCCACTCTCGCCCCGTCACCCCGTCATGCCCGCGAAGGCGGGCATCCATGGACGTCGCTTTCCGCCCCCGAGCAGCCATCCACACCCGCCCTCGCGGGCACCGCCCACTACCTCACCCACCCCGCCGCCCCGAAACGTGACGCAACACGTCACTTTTTCCGATAGACCTGACGCTCAACGTCACTTCATCCGGGCATCCGCACCGGCCAAACGTGATCATCGCTTCAGTTCCGCAGAAAACACCCCGCAAATCGCCCTTTGGCACGCTAAATGCTTAGTCTTACAGGCACGTGCCAACCAGGCGCGGCAGCCCGAGGACCGGAAAACCCGGCCCGGACGGCACGTGAACCACCATCACTCCTAGGGGAAACACCATGAACAACCAGAAAGGCTTTACCTTGATCGAACTGATGATCGTTGTTGCGATCATCGCGATTCTGGCGGCGATTGCGCTGCCGGCTTATCAGGATTACACCATCCGTACCAAGGTAACCGAGGGCCTGACCATGGCTTCGGCCGCTAAACTCGCCGTTGCCGAAACTGCAGCATCTGAAGGTGGACTGGCCAAGGTAACCGCAGACAATCACGGCTACTCCTTTGTGGCGGACCCGGACGGTTACGTGGCGTCGATCGGAATCACTCCGATCACGGGCGTTATCACCGTCACCACTCAGAATACTGGTGCAACAGTGCAACCCGCATTTACTTTGACTCCGGTGCATGCAGCTGACGACACGAACAACCAACTGCAGTGGACCTGCGCCAAGACTGCAGGCGAGTCCAAGCACCTGCCGGCCAGCTGCCGCGAAGCGGCGCTGTAATAGAAAAGGGGTCAGGTTCATTTAATTGACTCCCAAAGGAAAGGAGTCGAGAACAGTGCCACTTGAATCGACCGCCCTGAAGTAACAGGCACCCGATTCACTCGACCCCGCCTTCCTGGCAACACAAGGAACCCCGGCACCCGCCGGGGTTTTTTGTTGACCGAACTCCAGCTTGCTTTCGGGATACCCTCGGTGCGGCCCACTCGCCCAGGAGAATCGACATGCCACCGCCCTACCCAAAAAAGGGGTCAGAGAACATTTCCATTTGAATCGGCAACCCTGAACTAAAAGGCACCCGATTCACTCGTCTCCGCCTTCCTGGCAACACAAAGAACCCCGGCACCCGCCGGGGTTTTTTGTTGACCGAACTCCAGCTTGCTTTCGGGATACCCTCGGTGCGGCCCACTCGCCCAGGAGAATCGACATGCCACCGCCCTACCCGGTCTTGGGGAAAAGGGGTCAGAGAACATTTCCACTTGAATCGGCAACCATAAAGCGGAAAAGGGGTCAGAGAACATTTCCACTTGAATCGGCAACCCTGAAGTAACAGGCACCCGATTCACTCGACCCTGCCTTCCAAAGGAAAAGGGGTCAAAGAACATTTCCACTTGAATCGGCAACCCTGAACTAAAAGGCACCCGATTCACTCGACCCCGCCTTCCTGGCACCACAAAGAACCCCGGCACCCGCCGGGGTTTTTTGTTGGCCGCAAATGCGGAGAAGGGGGTGAGCGGAAAAGGGGTCAGAGAACATTTGCGTTTCGATCGGCAGCCCCGCCATCCCCGTTTCCTACGCCGCCTTGGGCACTGGGCCGATACAGGACGCCTCCGGCAATGACCATGCTGAGTACTTCCAACCATTGGAGGTCCGTGCATGCGCCGCCCCGACTGGAACTGCCGGGCATCCCGATGCATATCACCCACCGCGGGGGTCAATCGCAGCGCCACATTCATCGATGACGACTGCCTACTTCGATGCGCTGAAGATTGCGTCCATCGCCCATTGCTTGCCATGAGTCAATGACGTACCATCCACCATGATCTTCATCGAGACCCCGGTGTTCACCCGCCAAATCAGCGAGATGGTGACGGACGAGCAATACGCCGAGTTCCAGCACCTCCTGGCCGACAGCCCTGAAGCGGGCGACGTCATCAAGGGCACGGGCGGCCTTCGGAAGATCCGTCTCGCGCTGGACAATCGCGGCAAGAGCGGCGGCGCCCGAATCATCTACTACTACTTCGTGAACGCCTCGCAAATTGCCCTGTTGTTCGCCTATCCGAAGAACGTAGCCAGCGACCTGACCGCCGAGCAAAAGGCCGTACTGAAACACATCATCGCGAAGTGGAGTTGACCATGAACAAGAACCTTTTTGCCGAACTCCTTGAGAGCGTAGAGCAGGCCGGCGAGATCATCCGCGGCGAACGCGCTGCGTCTCGCGAGTTCAACGTTGACGCGGTAGAGATCAAGAAAATCCGCGCCGTCACTGGCCTGTCGCAACCGAATTTCGCCAAGATCCTCGACGTGGACGTAGGCACGCTCCGGAATTGGGAGCAAGGTCGTCGCGCACCCACCGGACCCGCGCGGGCACTGCTGCGGGCGATCAAGAAAGATCCCGAGCATGTGATGCGAGCGCTGGCGGTCTGACGGGAAAAGGGGTCAGAGAACATTTGCGTTTCAATCGGCTGCCCCGCCACCCCCGTTTCCTACGCCGCCTTGGGCACTGGGCCGATACAGGACGCCTCCGGCAATGGCCATGCTGAGTACTTTCAATCATTGGAGTAGGCAGGCATGCGTCGCCCCCGATTGGAACTGCCCGGCATTCCGATGCATATCACCCACCGCGGGGTCAATCGCGGCGCCACCTTCATCGATGACGAGGATCACGCCGCCTACTTCGATGCGCTGAAGATTGCGGCTACCGCCCATGATGTCGCTATGCACGGCTGGGTGCTGATGGGCAACCACGTGCACCTGCTTGCAAGCGCGACGACGACGGGGGCGGTGTCACGCATGATGCAGTCACTCGGAAGGCGCTACGTGCGCGCCTTCAACCATAAGTACGCCCGTACCGGAACGCTGTGGGAGGGCAGGTTCCGCTCATGCCTGGTGGACAGCGACCATTATCTGCTGACATGCCTGCGCTACATCGAGCTCAATCCCGTACGCGCGGGATTGGCCGCATTGCCATGGGAATATCGCTGGTCGAGCGTGCACGCCAACCTCGGCCTGCAGCCATGCGCCCTGCTGCAACCGCATCCGTCCTTCATGGCGCTGGGCGAGGATGCTGCCACCCGCGTGGCGCGCTATCGGGCTGTACTGATGGAGCCGGTTGATCAGGACCAGTTGAACGCGGTGCGCGAGCACATGCGCCAGGAGCGCGCACTGGGCTCGCCACGGTTCCAGGCCATGGTGGAGAAGACGCTGCAGCGACCAGTCCACGTGCGCCGCGTCGGGCGGCCCGCGCAAGCCACGGATTCAAGCGGAAATGTTCTCTGACCCCATTGCCTCACGGGCTGAGCATCAAGCTCAAACTGCTGGTCGTTTGCCACTGCTACCGCAGCACGAGCAACACCATTCGTATCATCTCGGCCAGAAAGGCTACGGCTACTGAGTCCCGGCAATACTGAGAGGTACTCCCATGCGCAAAGAATACGATTTTTCCAAAGCCAAGAAGAACCCCTACGCTTCCCAACTCAAGAAGCAGATCACGATCCGCTTGGACGAGGACGCGATCGACTACTTCAAGTCAGTCTCTGAGAAGGTCGGGATTCCTTACCAGAGCCTGATCAATCTCTACTTGCGGGATTGCGCCGCTTCACACCGGCAACTCAACCTGTCCTGGAAGTAAGGAAAAGCAAGGGTCTTTGAACCCGGCATCACGCCGCATACCAAGGCAGCCGCCACCGCGCTGTTCAGGCTGCGTGCTCGTAGGGCTCGATATGGGCCAGCACATCGGCCAGTTCATCCCTGGCCTGCGCAGCGTCGTGGCCGACCTGCAGGTTCATCCAGAAGCTGTCGGACATGCTGAAGAACCTGGCCAGGCGCAGGGCCGTATCCGCCGTGATGCTGCGACGGCCGGCGATGATCGCGCTGATGCGTGTCTGCGGCACATCAATGGCCTTGGCGAGCTTGTATTGGCTGATTCCAAGAGGAACCAGGAACTCTTCAAGCAGAATTTCGCCCGGATGGGGATAGGGGACAGAACGCATGACGTTGCCTCAGTGGTAGTCGCAAATTTCGACGTTGGCGGGACCGGCATCGGACCAGGTGAAGCACACGCGAAACTGGTCATTGACCCGGATGCTGTGCTGGCCCTCCCGGTCACCCCGGAGAAGCTCCAGCCGGTTGGCTGGCGGAACCCGCAGATCATTCAGCGCCTTGGCGGCGTCGAGCATGGCGAGTTTTCGCATCGCGACTTTTTGAAAAATCTCAAATTTCTTGACCGTACTTCCGTTGAAAAAGCTTTCGGTCTCGGCGCACTGAAAGGACTGAATGGACATTGGCTTTCCTTGGCATTGCGAAAAACAATACCGTCCCCCACCACTGACGTCAAGCGTCACTAACGCAAAGCGTCAGTAACGGGACCGGGTGTGCGTCCTTGAGCGGCGGTGCGTCGTCCTCGTCAGGGCTCCATCTGGAGTCGGCCAAAGATAGGGCATCTTTTTCTTGCGGCCACGACTACGCAAGGAATCTGGCAGGCAACCCTCTCGCCCGCCGGCCGTGCGCGTGTTTGCAGTAAAGTTGTCCGCACGGAACCACAGGGGATCACCATGAACGCTGTCGCCACTGCCAACCTGGTGGGCATCACCGGTATCGCCCGCCGCCTGGTGCAGGACGGGGCGCTGACCGAGGCCGCTGCGCGCGA
>DASTUE010000075.1:0-7310 GCA_035759805.1 Lysobacter sp.
TGGGGCGGGAGGCTGTTCCAGACCGCGCTGGACTGGTTGCAGCGCGATGGCCCGCGCACGCTGTGGGTTGGCGTGTGGTCGCGGAACTTCGGTGCGCAGCGCTTTTATGCACGCCACGGGTTCGAGCACGTCGGCGATTACGGGTTTCCGGTCGGCAGCGTGCGCGACCACGAGTTCATCCTGCGCCGACGCGCGGACTGGAACGGCTGAGGCCGGTGTCGCCGGATCCGGCCTGAGGGAGCGGGATGTCCGGACATCCCGGACACCCGGATCAAGGCAGAATGCAGGCTCTGCCGTTGCAAGGAATCCGCCATGAAATCCCCGATTGCCATGACCTGGGCTTTTGCGCTGTCGCTGGTCTTCGCGGGCTGCGCCACCACGCCGCGCGTCGGCAGCGGCCCGGGCCAACTGGCCGAGGAGGGAGCCGTGCAGGTGGCGTGGCGGGATCCGGCCGGGTTCCGTGAAATCACCCACGGGCAGGACCGGATCGACACCCTGGGCGGGGTCTGGGTGCGGCAATTGGCGCAGTACCTGCGTGACGGGGCCGGGCGTCGGTTGCCGCCGGGCGAGCGGTTGCAGGTCACGTTCATCGACATCGACCGGGCCGGCGAGTACGAGCCCTGGCTCGGCCCGCGGTACGACGATGTGCGGGTCATGCGCGACATCTACCCGCCGCGGATCCGGTTGGAGTTTCGCCGCCTGGACGCAAGTGGACAGGTGCTGGCCGAGGGCGAGCGGCAACTGGTCGGCAGCGATTACCTGTCGCGCTCGGTCCTGACCCGCAGTGACGATCCGCTGCGGTACGAGAAGCAGTTGCTCGACGACTGGTTGCGCCGGGAGCTCAAGACGCCGTGATGTCCGCTGTGGATGCCGGCCCGGAGGGCCCCGCGACCACGCAGCATGCCTCGACGACGGGAGGCGGCCGACGGGTGGTGCTGCTGCACGGGCTGTGGATGCCGCGGGTGTCGATGCGCTGGCATGCCCGGCAGTTGCGCCGGGCCGGCTTCCACCCCGTCCTGTTCGGTTACAGCGGTGTCGCCGGTGGGCCCGAGGCGGCTGTGTCGGGGCTGCGGGCCCTGTTGCGGGAGCCGGCCGACATCCTCGCCCACAGTCTGGGCGGATTGATCGCGGTGCGGACGCTGGAGCAGGACCCCGAATTGCCGGTCCATCGGGTGGTCTGCCTCGGCTCGCCGCTGTGCGGCAGCGCGGCGGCCCGCGGAATAGCCCGGTTCGGCATGGGCGGCATCTCGCTGGGGCGCGCCGCCAGCCTGCTGCGTGAGGGGTGTGCGCCATGGCAGGGACAGGCGCAGCTGGGTGTGGTGGCCGGCAATCTCGGCCTCGGTCTGGGGCGGGTATTCGGTCATTTCCATGGCGGCAACGACGGCACCGTCGCGGTCGATGAAACCCGGTTGCCGGGCGAGTCCGACCACATCGTGTTGCCGACCAGTCACAGCGGCATGCTGCTGTCGCCGGACGTGTCCGTCCAGGCGATCCATTTCCTCGCCCACGGCCGCTTCCTGCATCGGCCTTGAATCCTTGCCGGCCGGGCCCTGCAGCGGGCTTCGGCGCGGGCTGGCTGTTGGTGGCGTTCCCGCCGGACACCGCCGGTTCGAGTAAAGTAGCCGGCTGTCACAGCTCACTTATGGACACTCTCATGGGTAGGGGACCGTCGATCGAGGGTCGCAAGAACGCCTCGGACGCCAAGCGCGGCAAGATCTTCACCAAGCTCATCCGCGAGATCTCCGTCGCGGCCCGGGCCGGCGGTGGCGACCCCACGAGCAACCCGCGCCTGCGCTCCGCGATCGAGAAGGCCTACAGCGCCAACATGACCAAGGACGTGGTCGAGCGCGCGGTCAAGAAGGCCACCGGCGAGCTGGAAGGCGTCAACTACGAGGAGATCCGCTACGAGGGTTATGCCCCTGGCGGCGTGGCGGTGATCGTCGACTGCCTGACCGACAACAAGGTCCGCACCGTCGCCGATGTGCGCCATGCGTTCGGCAAGTTCGGCGGCAACCTGGGCACCGACGGCTCGGTCGCGTTCATGTTCAACAAGGTCGGCGTGCTGACCTACGCGGCCAACGCCGACGAGGACGGCATCACCGAGGCCGCCATCGAGGCCGGCGCGGACGATGTCGTCGTGTATCCGGAGGATGGCGCGATCGAGGTCTTCACCAGCCAGGAGACGTTCGAGGCGGTCAAGGACGCGATGGTCGCGGCCGGCCATGCGCCGGGCCACGCCGAGGTCACCTACCGCGCCGACAACGACATCGCGGTCGAAGGCGAGGTGGCGCAGCAGGTGGTCAAGCTGCTGGACTGGCTGGAGGACCTGGACGACGTGCAGAACGTCTATTCCAACGCCGAACTGGGCGAGGGTGCCTACGCCTGACGGCGTAAGCAGACCGGCAAGGTGGTTTCCAACGAGGCGATTCCGGACAAGATGGCTCCCGGCAAGGTGGTCCCGGGCAAGGTGGTCCGGATCCTGGGCATCGATCCCGGTTCGCAACGCACCGGCATCGGCGTGATCGATGTGGCCGCCGACGGGCGCTGCCGGTTCGTCCATTGCGAGGCGTTGAAGCTGCTCGATGCGCCCGACTTCCCCTCACGGCTGGGTCTGCTGTGCGAGGGTCTGGAGCGGGTGCTGGACGCCTGGCAGCCGCACCAGGTCGCGATCGAGACCGTGTTCATGGACAAGTCGGCGATGTCGGCGCTGAAGCTCGGCCACGCGCGCGGCGCGGCGCTGGCGACGGTGGTGCGGCGCAAGCTGGTGATCAGCGAGTACGCTCCGCGCGTCATCAAGCAGTCGCTGGTCGGGCGCGGTGCGGCCGACAAGTTGCAGGTGCAGCACATGGTGCGGTTGTTGCTGAACCTGGCGGAGATGAAACTGCAGGCCGATGCCGCCGATGCACTGGCGGTCGCCCTGACCCACGCACACATGAGCGCCACCGCGATCCGCACCGGATTGGCGGTGACGGATTTACGGAGACGCGGCACATGATCGGCAGACAGGCATGATTGGCAGGCTCAAGGGCATCGTCATCCACAAGCAGCCGCCGTGGCTGGTGGTGGACGTCAACGGCGTGGGTTATGAGTTGGAGGCGCCGATGAGCACCTTCTACGACCTGCCCGAACTCGGCCGCGAGGTCTCGCTGTTCACCCATTACGCGCAGAAGGAGGACAGCGTCTCGCTGTACGGCTTCCTGCGCGATTCCGAGCGGCGGCTGTTCCGCGAGGTGCAGAAGGTCAAGGGCATCGGCGCGAAGATCGCGCTGGCCGTGCTGTCGGGCGTCAGCGTCGACGAGTTCGCGCGCACGGTGCAGGCCAGCGACGTGACCGCCCTGACCCGCATTCCGGGCATCGGCAAGAAGACCGCCGAGCGGATGGTGGTGGAGCTGCGCGACCGCGCCGGCGACATGGTCGGCGATGGCGTGGCGCTGTTCGCCCCGGAAGGAATGGCGCGCGACCCGCAGAGCGAGGCGGTGATCGCGTTGCAGCAACTGGGCTACAAGCCGGCCGAGGCGGCCCGCATGGTCCGCGATGCCGCGCCGGCGGCCGACGACGATGCTGCCTCCATCATCCGCAAGGCGTTACAGTCCGCCCTTCGCTGACGTGCGGCCGGACATTCCCGGTTCCGATCCGAGCTTTTCAATGCCCTCACCCCTGCCCGAATCCCCGACCCACTCCTCCGCGCGCGACGGCCACGGCAAACCCGGCATGGCCGCGCTGGTGGTGGGCGCGGTCGGCGTCGTGTTCGGCGACATCGGCACCAGTCCGCTGTACACGCTGAAGGAGGCCTTCAGTCCGCACTACGGCCTGGTGGCCAACCACGACACCGTGCTCGGCATCCTGTCGCTGGTGTTCTGGGCGCTGATGCTGGTGGTCACGGTGAAATACGTGTCGATCATCATCCGCGCCGACAACGACGGCGAGGGCGGCATCATGGCGCTGATGGCGCTGGCCCAGCGCACCTTGCCCAAGGGCGGCAAGTCGGTTTACGCGGTCGGCATCCTGGGGGTGTTCGGTGCGTCGCTGTTCTTCGGCGACAGCGTGATCACGCCGGCGATGACCGTGCTGTCGGCGATCGAGGGCCTGGAGGTCGGCGCGCCGCAGCTGCATGCGTGGGTGGTGCCGCTGACCATCGTGGTGCTGGCGGTGCTGTTCGCCAGCCAGCGTTTCGGCACCCACAAGGTGGGGCGGCTGTTCGGCCCGGTGATGGTGGTCTGGTTCATCGCCCTGGCGGCGATCGGGCTGGTCAACGTCGTCCAGGAGCCGGAGGTGCTGAAGGCACTGAACCCCTGGTACGGCATGCGCTTCTTCATCGGGCACGGCTGGGGCGGCATCTTCATCCTCGGCGCGGTGGTGCTGGCGGTGACCGGCGGCGAGGCGCTGTATGCCGACATGGGCCATTTCGGCGCCAAGCCCATCCGCCACGGCTGGTACTACTTCGTGCTGCCGGCGCTGATGCTCAATTACCTGGGCCAGGGCGCGCTGGTGCTCGGCGACCCCAGCGCGGTGCGCAACCCGTTCTACCTGGCGGTGCCCGAATGGGGGCGCATGCCGATGATCGGACTGGCCACCGCGGCGGCGGTGATCGCCTCGCAGGCGGTCATCACCGGGGCGTTCTCGGTGGCGCGCCAGGCCATCCAGCTGGGCTACATCCCGCGCATGGCGATCAAGCACACCTCGCGCGACACCATCGGCCAGATCTACATCCCGTGGATCAACTGGGCCCTGATGATCGCGGTGATCTCGCTGGTGCTGGCCTTCGGCAGCTCCACCGCGCTGGCGTCGGCCTACGGCGTGTCGGTGTCGGGCACGATGCTGATCGACACCCTGCTGCTGGCGCTGGTGGCCCGTGCGACCTGGCTGAAGGCGCGCAAGTGGGTGTTGCCGCTGTGCGTGGTGTTTTTGATCATCGACATCGGCTTCCTGGTCGCCAACGGGGTCAAGTTCTTCGATGGCGCGTGGTTCCCGATCGTGCTGGGCCTGGCGGTATTCACGATGCTGCGCACCTGGCGTCGGGGCCGCGAGCTGCTGAATGCCGAGATCCGCAAGGAGGGCATCCAGCTCGACAGCTTCCTGCCCGGCCTGATGCTGGCGCCGCCGGTGCGGGTGCCGGGCACGGCGGTGTTCCTGACCGCCCAGCTTGGCCTGGTGCCGCACGCGTTGCTGCACAACCTCAAGCACAACAAGGTGCTGCACGAGCGCAATGTGTTCCTGACCGTGAAGACGCTGGAGGTGCCGCATGCGCCGGCGGACCAACGCCTGAAGATCGATGCGATCGGTGATGACTTCTACCAGGTGTCGATCCGGTTCGGCTTCATGGAGACCCCGGACGTGCCGGTGGCGCTGATGCGCAGCTGCGACCAGGGCGGCATCTATTTCGATCCGATGGAAACGACCTACTTCGCCAGCCACGAAACCGTGGTCGCCAGTGCCCGCCGCGGGATGCCGGTGTGGCGCGACAAGCTGTTCGCCTTCATGCACCGCAATGCCGCACCGGCGACCAGCTTCTTCCGGATCCCCGGCAACCGCCTGGTGGAACTGGGCGCGCAGGTGGAGATCTAGGCCGGCCCGGTTCCACGCCGCGTCGGGTCACACCCGTCAGCCATGTCCGGGCTGCCGATGGGCGGTGGCCCATGCGACCATAGCGCGATGAACGACGAGCGCATCATCGCGGCTGACGCGACCTTTGAAGACGACGCGGTGGAAGCGTCGATCCGGCCCAGGCGGCTGGACGAATACCTTGGCCAGGTGCCGGTCCGCGAGCAGATGAAGATCTACATCGAGGCCGCCAAGGGCCGTGGCGAGGCGCTCGACCACGTGCTGATCTTCGGCCCGCCGGGGCTGGGCAAGACCACGCTGAGCCACGTCATCGCCAACGAGCTAGGGGTCGGCCTGCGCCAGACCTCCGGGCCGGTGATCGAGAAGGCCGGCGACCTGGCCGCGTTGCTGACCAACCTGCAGCCGTTTGATGTGCTGTTCGTCGACGAGATCCATCGCCTGTCGCCGGCGATCGAGGAAGTGCTGTATCCGGCGATGGAGGACTACCAGCTCGACATCATGATCGGTGAGGGTCCGGCCGCGCGTTCGATCAAGCTCGACCTGCCGCCGTTCACCCTGATTGGCGCCACCACCCGCGCCGGGTTGCTGACCGCGCCGCTGCGCGACCGGTTCGGCATCGTCCAGCGGCTGGAGTTCTACAGCGCCGAGGAGCTGACCCGGATCGTGCGCCGCTCCGCGGGCATCCTCGGCATCGCCTGCGCGCCGGACGGTGCGGCCGAGATCGCCCGGCGCTCGCGCGGCACCCCGCGCATCGCCAACCGCCTGCTGCGGCGGGTGCGCGACTACGCCCAGGTGCGCGCCGGCGGGATCATCGACCTGGCGACCGCGAATGCGGCGATGGAGATGCTGAAGGTCGATCCAGAGGGTTTCGACGAGCTCGACCGCCGCCTGCTGCGCACCATCATCCAGTCCTTCGACGGCGGACCGGTCGGGGTCGAGTCGCTGGCGGCTGCATTGAGCGAGGAACGCGGCACGCTGGAGGACGTGATCGAGCCGTACCTGATCCAGCAGGGCTACCTGATCCGCACCGCCCGCGGCCGGATGGCGTCGCCGAAAGCCTACCGGCACATCGGCCTGACGCCGCGCGGCACGACGGCCGAACTGCTCGATACCGCGACGGGACCGGCCGGCGAAGACTGACCCGCTCCGCTCGCCCATCCTTGTCCCAGGAGCTTCCTGCTATGTCTTCGTTCAGCCTTCCGATCCGCATTTACTGGGAAGATACCGACGCTGGCGGGGTCGTCTACCACGCGCAGTACGTCGCCTTCCTGGAGCGCGCACGCAGTGAGTGGATGCGCGAGCAGGGCTACGGGCAGGAACTGTTGCGGCGTGGGCACGGTCTGGTATTCGCCGTGCGGGCGATGCAGGTCGATTTCCTCAGGCCCGCGCGACTGGACGATGCGCTGGAGGTGGGTGTCGTCCTGCACGAGTGCCGCCGCGCCAGCGCGGTGTTCGTGCAGGAAGTCCGTTGCGGCGACGTGCTGCTGTTGACCGCGACGGTGCGCGTGGCGGCGTTGGATGCGGAAAATTTCCGGCCGCGTGCGATCCCGCAACCGTTGCTCGATGAACTCGTCGCGCTGCAGGCGACCACCAGCTGACCTCCCCGACACATTCCCGACTTTCAACCGACTTCCACGAACCATTCGCCCCGCACCACGGGCACCGGAGACCCTGGCATGACCCCATTGCTGAGCCTGATGCAGGCCGCCACCGTTGTTGAACCCCTGCCCGAGGACGTTGCCGCCAAC
>DASTUE010000076.1:0-13190 GCA_035759805.1 Lysobacter sp.
CGCGAATGGACCAGCCCGCGCGCCTCCAGCAGGTAGTACGCCTGGAACACCGTCGACGGGCTGACCCGGCGCGCGGCACTGGCCTGGCGCACCGACAGCAAGCGGTCGCCGGGCTTCAGCAGCCCCTGCCGGATCGACCCGGCGACGTCCTCGGCCAGCGCTTCATAGAGCTTCATCGTCGGCTCCTCGCCTTCGGTCGAACCTGAACCCGCTGAACTGATACGGTTTTTTACCAATCGCCTGAGTCTACGGGAACTGATCCGGTCGCCGTATCCTGCAACGTTGAACGGATGTTCCGTCCGGACGCTCCGACGGACACCGCCACAAGGGAATCGCTTCCGATGAATCCGCAAGTCGAAATCACCCTCGCCCTGATCCTGTTCGTGCCGTGGTTTTCCATCCTCGCGGTGCTGTTCTGGGTCTATCCGCGGCAGCCGCGGATGCCCGCCCGCACCGTGTTCGACAGCCTCAGCCTGGCGATCGCCACCGCGCTGGCCGCGTGGGGCATGCAGCGCGGCTACCACCTGGCCGACCCGGCCTATGGCGCCATGTGGAAGCAGGTGGTCGCCACGATGGGCGCGTACGCGATGTTCCTGCTGGCGATGACGGTCGCCGTCGGGCTGCGCCACCGCTGGCTGCGGCGGCTCCGCGGCGCCGGCGCTCCGTCGCCGGAGGCCGCACCTGCCTCCGCACCCGACTCCACCCGGGAGTTCGCGTCATGAAGACCCTGCTCATCCTCGGCTTCCTCGGCGTGATCATCTACAATCTCGGCGCTGGCCTGTACTACATGCTGGTCGATACCGGCACCAGCAAACGCACGGTCAACGCGCTGACCAGACGCATCATGCTATCGATCGTGCTGATCGGGCTGGTGATTGCCGGCATCGCCACGGGGATCCTCCAGCCTCACGGTGTCGGTGCCTGACTGGCGATGCCTGACCGGCCTTGCGACCCCGCCCGCCGTACCTCCCCACGGCCCGGACCGGTTTGATCCAGATCAACCCCCCACCCAGTTGGCTCCGGGAAAATAGGTGCCTACAAAAATGAAGGTTTTCCATGACTGTGCATGACGACGCCATGGCGATGCCGGCTGGCCCCGGTGACTCCGCGCTGGCCGCGCCCCGCGGCTACTACAACGACAAGGTGGTCCACCAGTTCGTGGTCGCGACCATGTTCTGGGGCATCGTGGGCATGGCCGTCGGTGTGTTCATCGCCGCCCAGCTGTACTGGCCGACCCTCGGCGAGGGCATTCCCTGGCTCAGCTACGGCCGGCTGCGGCCGCTGCACACCAACGGCGTGATCTTCGCGTTCGGCGGCTCGGTGCTGTTCGCCACCAGTCTGTATGTCGTGCAGCGCACCTGCCACGTCCGGCTGATCTCCGACAAGCTGGCCAGCTTCGTGTTCTGGGGCTGGCAGGCAGCGATGGTCAGTGCCGTCATCACCCTGCCGATGGGTATCACCCAGGGCAAGGAATACGCCGAGCTGGAATGGCCGATCGACATCCTGATCGCGGTGGTCTGGGTCGCCTACGGCTGGCTGTTCTTCCGCACCATCGCCAAACGCCGGGTCAAGCACATCTACGTCGCCAACTGGTTCTACGGCGCCTACATCATCGGCGTGTGCCTGCTGCACATCGTCAACAACCTCGTGCTGCCGGCCAGCCTGTTCAAGTCCTACTCGGTCTACACCGGCGCGGTGGATGCGATGGCGCAGTGGTGGTACGGGCACAACGCGGTCGCGTTCCTGCTGACCGTCGGCTACCTGGCGATGATGTACTACTTCGTGCCGAAGCAGGCGCAGCGGCCGATCTACTCCTACCGGCTGTCGATCGTGCACTTCTGGGCGCTGATCTCGGTCTACATGTGGGCCGGCCCGCACCACCTGCACTACACCGCGCTGCCGGACTGGGCGCAGTCGGTCGGCATGGTGTTCTCGGTGATCCTGCTGGCCCCCAGTTGGGGCGGCGCGATGAACGGCATCCTGACCCTGTCGGGGGTGTGGCACAAGCTGCGCACCGACCCGATCCTGAAGTTCCTGATCGTGGCGATCAGCTTCTACATGATCGCGACCTTCGAAGGCCCATTGCTGTCGATCAAGACCGTCAACTCGCTCAGCCACTACACCGACTGGACCGTGGGCCACGTCCACGCCGGCACCCTGGGCTGGGTGGCGATGATCTCCTTCGGCTCGCTGTATTCGCTCTATCCGCGGCTGATCGGCGCCAAGGAGATGTACTCGATCAAGTGGATCGACGGCCACTTCTGGCTGCACACCGTGGGCGTGGTGTTCTACATCGCCTCGATGTGGATCGCCGGCATCACCCAGGGCCTGATGTGGCGCGCCACCAACGCCGACGGCACGCTGACCTACAGCTTCGTGGAGTCGCTGGCGGTGACCTACCCGTACTACCTGGGCCGCCTGCTCGGCGGGCTGATGGTGCTGGCCGGCATCTGCCTGATGTCCTGGAACATGTGGCGCACGCGCCAGTCGGTACTGGCTCCGGCGGCGCACCCGGTACTGCCGCCACACGCGGCAGAGGCACAGGGCTGAGGACGAAAAGATGAGTTTTGGACACGAAAAAATCGAAAAGAACGTCGGCCTGCTCGCGGTGCTGGTTGCCGTGGCCGTGTCGCTGGGCGGGCTGGCGGAGATCGTGCCGCTGATGTACCAGGCCGAGGCGATCGAGCCGCTGCCGGGCGTCAAGCCCTATCCCGCGCTGGAGCTGGCCGGACGCGACGTCTATGTGCGCGAGGGCTGCTACAACTGCCACTCGCAGATGATCCGCACCCTGCGCTTCGAGACCGAGCGTTACGGCCACTATTCGCTGGCCGGCGAGTCGGTCTACGACCGCCCGTTCCAATGGGGCTCCAAGCGCACCGGGCCGGACCTGGCCCGCATCGGCGGCCGCTATTCCGACGACTGGCACCGCGTCCACATGACCGACCCGCGCGCGGTGGTACCGGAGTCCAACATGCCGGCATTCCCGTGGCTGGAAAAGAACGAGGTCGATGGCCAGCAGATCACCCGACACATGAAGACCCTGCAGCGTCTGGGCGATCCGTACACCGACGAAGAGGTCGCCAGCGCCGCCGATGACGTGGCCGGCAAGACCGAGCTCGACGCGGTGGTCGCCTACCTGCAGGGCCTGGGCCTGAACGCCCCGCGCGGAGGTTGAGCCATGCTTTCGGGAATCATCACGATCGTCCTGATGCTGCTCTTCATCGGCATCTGGGTCTGGGCCTGGCGCCCGCAGAACAAGCAGTCCTTTGACGAAACCGCACGCCTCGCGCTCGACGAGGGTCCGGACAACACCGACAGCACCGCCAAGGGCGCGGGGGAGCCGCACGCATGAGCACCAGTTGGTCGTGGTATGTCATCGTCCTTTCGGCATTCAACATCCTCGGCGTGGCGTGGTTGCTGTGGTGGACCGCCAAGCGCCGCCCCGGCGATCCCAAGCCCGAGGAAACCAGCCACTACTGGGACGAGGACATCACCGAGTACAACAAGCCGATGCCGCGCTGGTGGATCCAGGGCTTCTTCATCGGGATCATATTCGGCATCGGTTATCTGGTCTGGTACGGCGGCCTGGGCGATTACGCAGGCCTGAGCGGCTGGAGTTCGCAAACCGAGCACGCGCGCGACAAGCAAGCCTGGGATGCCACCCTGGCCGAAACCTTCCGTCCGTATGACGGCCAGCCGATCGACCAGCTGGCGGCCGATCCGGTCGCGCTCAACCTGGGCCGCTCGATCTTCGCCAACACCTGCGCCACCTGCCACGGCTCGTCGGCGCAGGGTGCGATCGGCTATCCCAACCTGACCGACGACATCTGGCACTGGGGCGGCGCGCCCGACCAGGTGCTGGAAACCGTGCTCGACGGCCGCGAAGGCGTGATGCCGGAGTGGGGCAAGGTGCTGACCGGCATGGGCGGCGAGCACGCGGTGGATTACGTCATCGCCTACGTCCGCATCCTCGGCACGCCCGGCCAGTCGGTGCAGAACGACTTCATGGCGGCGCAGGGCAAGAAGCTCTACGACGGCGTGTGCGTGGCCTGTCACGGGGTCGAGGGCAAGGGCAACCAGGCCATCGGCGCGCCCGACCTGACCGACAATTACTGGATGTACGGCGACAGCAAGGAAAGCCTGCGGCAGACCATCGTCAGCGGCCGCCACGGCGTGATGCCGGCGCATCGCGAGCTGCTCGGAGAGACCCGTTCGCGGCTGGTCGCGGCCTACGTGTGGTCGCTGTCCAACCCGTCCGCAGCAGGAGCCACGGGCACCGCCCCGAAGGCCGCCCCGTGAGCCAGTACGCGCCGCCATCCCCGATGGACCACCCGCCACGCCCCATGGCGCAGCGGGTCGGCGCGATCCTGTGGCCGAGCTTCTTCGCCGCCGGCGTGGCGACGATGGTGTTCTTTGCCTTCATCGACCCGCTGCAGCTGCGCGACATGACCTTCCCCGACGTGGCGATCAGCAGCGGGGTCGGTTACACGATCGGTTTCTTCATGTTCTGGCTGGCGACGGCGTCGTCGAGCCTGTTCACCTGGCTGCTGCTGCGGCCGGCGAGCCGTTTCAACCGGTCCTTACCCCCCCAGAAGTAGTCATTCCAGAAAGGCAGTCCGCGGTGAGCAAGAAAATCGACATCGACCTCCTCGACGACGGCAGCGGAAGCGCCGTCTACGTCAAGGAGCGCAAGGTGTACCCGCGCGATGTCAGCGGCCGCCTCGACCGGTTGCGCAAACTGGCGGTGTTCTGGCTGCTGGGGATGTACTACGTGTTCCCGTGGCTGAACTGGGATGGCCGCCAGGCGGTGCTGTTCGACCTGCCGGCGCGCAAGTTCTACGTGTTCGGACTGACCTTCTGGCCGCAGGACTTCACCTTCCTGGCGATGCTGCTGATCATCCTGGCGCTGGTGCTGTTCTTCGTCACCGCACTGGCAGGACGGGTCTGGTGCGGTTACGCCTGCCCGCAGACGGTCTGGACCGAAGTCTTCCTGTGGATGGAGCGCTGGACCGAGGGCGACCGCGCCAAGCGGATGAAGCTCGATGCCGGTCCGTGGAACCGCAACAAGATCCTGCGCAAAGGCTCCAAGCACGTGCTGTGGATCGTGTTCGCGCTGTGGACCGGCTTCACCTTCGTCGGCTTCTTCACCCCGATCGTGAGCCTGGCCGAACGCACCTGGCCGTTCGACTGGAACGGCTGGGAGACCTTCTGGGTGCTGTTCTATGCCCTGGCCACGCTCGGCAACGCGGGTTTCCTGCGCGAACAGGTGTGCAAGTACATGTGCCCGTATGCGCGCTTCCAGAGCGCGATGTTCGACCGCAACACCCTGATCATCGCCTACGACCCGATGCGCGGCGAGCCGCGCGGCCCGCGCCGGCGCGGCCTGGGCGACGTGATCTCACGCGGTCGCGGCCTGCTCGACAAGGCCCTCGCCTACGAGCTGGTGTTCCGCGCCAGCCGCCATGACGCGGCCGGCAACGCGATGGAATACGCGCGCACCGAGGCCGGCAAGCCCAACGACGCCGCCTTCGGCGCCAGCCTGGAAGTCGCACTGCCGCGTCCCGCGCCGGACGCCGCCGGCGACTGCATCGACTGCACCCTGTGCGTGCAGGTCTGCCCGACCGGCATCGACATCCGCGACGGCCTGCAGTACGACTGCATCGCCTGCGGCGCCTGCATCGACGCCTGCGACGACGTGATGGACAAGATGGGCTACCCGCGTGGCCTGATCCGCTATTCCACCCAGAACGCGATCGACGGCGAGCCCACCCGCATCCTGCGCCCGCGCGTATTCATCTACGCCGCGCTGCTGGTGGTGCTGGTCGGCGCCTGGGCCTGGGGCATCGCCGCCCGCAGCCCGCTGATTGTCGACGTGCTGCGCGACCGCAATGCGCTGTACCGGGTGGTCGCCGACGGCATCGACAACGGCTACACCCTGAAACTCGTCAACAAGACCGACCGGCCGCAGCAGTACCGCATCGAGCTGGAGTCGACCACGCCCGGGATCGTCCTGCGCGGCGGCACCCAGTCCGCCCAGGCCGATGCGGCGCAGGTGATCTCGCTGCCGGTCGAGGTGACCGCACCGGCCACCGTGCAGGGCCGCCACGACCTGCGGTTCGTGATCGAGTCCGCCGACGGCAAGACCCGCCAGGTCGTGGACAGCAGCTTCTTCGGACCGACCCAATGAACCGACCAGACCCCAACGACAACTCTTCCTCCGGCAAGCGCGACGGCAAGCCGGAATCGCCGTGGCGCATGCCGATCATCTGGCTGGTGATCGCCTTGCCGGCGGTGGTGGTCATCGCCAGCATCGGGCTGATCTTCATCGCCAGCGACGGCAACAACGACGTGATCCGCGACGACGTCCAGCGCACGGCGCAGATCCAGACCGCCGACCTGGGTCCGGACGCGGTCGCCGCGGAGGAGAAGCTCAGCGCCATCGTGCGCATCGACGCCGAACTGGGAATCATCGAGGTGCTGCCGGTCAGCGGCCGGTTCGACACCGCCGCGCCGCTGTGGGTGACCCTCGCCCATCCCACCCTCTCGTCGCAGGACCAGGCCTTCGTGCTGGAACCTTACGAACTGGGCTGGCGTGCGCCGGCCGAGCTCGATACCAGCCACGACTGGAAGGTCTCGCTCGGCCCCGAGGACAGCCACTGGCGCCTGCGGGGCCGCCTGCCGAAGGACCAGCAAGCCACCGACCTGCGGCCTTCGTTGCAGGCACCATAGGCATGCGATGAGCGTGGCGCTGACCTCCGGCGTGGCCGCACACCCCGATGCGCTGCTCGCCGACACCGGCGGTTGCCATCACTGCGGCGAGGCCCTGCCCGCGACGCCGGCGCGGGTCGAGCTGGACGGTGCGGTACGCGCCTTCTGCTGCGACGGGTGCGCCGCCGCCGCACAGTGGATCCGCGAGGCCGACCTGGGCGACTACTACCGCCTGCGCAGCGAACACGCCGGCCGCGTCGACCCCGAGGCGGTCGACCTGGCCGTGTGGGACCGCGACGAGTTGCTGGCCGAACACGCCCACGACATCGACGGCGGCCGCGAAATCACCCTGCTCACCGACGGCATGCGCTGCGCTGCATGCGCCTGGCTGATCGACCGCGTGCTGGCGCGCGAACCCGGCGTGCTGGAGGCCGGCGCGAACGCCGTCACCGGCCGTATCCGGCTGGCCTGGAACCCGGCCGAAACCACCCTGTCGCGACCGCTGCAGCGGCTGGCGACGCTCGGCTACCGGCCCTATCTGGCCAGCGGCGAAGCGCGTGAAAGCGCCAGGCGGCGCCAGCGCAACCGCGACCTGATCCGGGTCGGCGTCGCCGGGATGGGCGCGATGCAGGCCATGATGCTGGCCGGCTCGCTGTACCTGGACACCACCGGCTCGATGCCGGTGCCGACCCGCGACTTCTTCCGCTGGCTGACCTTCCTGGTCTCCACCCCGGTGGTGTTCTACGCCGGCTGGCCGTTCATCACCGGCGCCTGGCGCGAGCTGCGCCATCGCCAGCTCGGCATGGACACGCTGATCGCCGGCTCGACCCTGCTGGCCTACTTCGCCAGCGTGGTCGGCACCATCCGCGGCAGCGAGCACGTCTGGTACGACGCGGCGGTGATGTTCGTGTTCCTGCTGTCGATCGCGCGGCTGCTGGAGCAGCGCGCACGCAACATCGCCAACGCGCAGGTCGATGCACTGGCGCGGGCGCGGCCGGCGTTCGCGACCCGCGAGCTGGCCGACGGAAGCCGCGAGTCGATCCCGCTGTCCGCCCTGCTGGTCGGGGATCTGGCCTGCGTCGCGGTCGGCGAGGTGGTGCCGGCCGACGGCGAGCTGGTCGACGGCCAGGCCCGGTTCGAGGAAGCCCTGCTGACCGGCGAATCCAGCCCGGTCGACAAGGCCGCCGGCGACCGCGTGTACGCCGGCACCGTCTGCCGCGAACAGCCCGCAAGATTGCGCGTCACCGAGACCGGCAGCGCGACCCGGCTGTCGCAACTGGCGCGGCTGGTCGAACAGGCGCAGGCGCAGCGGCCCGCCCTGGCGCGCGCGGCCGAGCGCATCGCCCACTACTTCGTCAGCGGGCTGCTGCTGGCGACGGTCGCGGTGTATTTCGGTTGGCGCGCCCACGACCCTTCGCGCGCGTTCGAGGTCACCCTCGCCCTGCTCGTGATCAGCTGCCCGTGCGCGCTGTCGCTGGCCGTGCCCACCGCGCTTGCGGCTGCGCATGGCGCGCTGGCGCGGCTGGGCGTGCTCGCGGTGCGCGAGAACGCGCTGGACCGGCTCGCCGACGCGACCGACGTCGTGTTCGACAAGACCGGCACCCTCAGCGACGGCCGCCCGGTGATCGCCGACGTGGAAACTTTCGGCGACTTCACGTCCGACCAGGCGTTGCGTATCGCCGCCGCACTGGAACGCGACAGCGGCCACCCGATCGCGGCCGCGTTCGCGAAGATCGACAACCCGCCGCCCGCCCGCGACGTGCTCGCGGTGCCCGGCCAGGGCATCCAGGGCGATGTCGAGGGGCGGCACTGGCGACTGGGCCAGGCCGGTTTCGCCGCCGAAGCCGTCGATGATGGCCGGATCTGGCTCGGCGACCACCATCCCGATGACGGCTGGCGTGGCGTCGCGTGCTTCCAGCTGGCCGAATCCCAGCGCCCCGATGCCCGCGCGGCGGTCGACGCGCTCCGCGCGCAGGGACTGGCGGTGCACCTGTCCAGCGGCGATGCCGCCCAGGCCGTGGAACGTTTCGCGCACCAGGTCGGCATCGAGGATTCGCACGCGCGGCAAAGCCCGGAAGACAAGCTCGCGTACGCGCGCGGGCTGCAGCAGCGCGGGCGCATCGTGGCGATGGTCGGCGACGGCCTCAACGATGCGCCGGTGCTGGCCGGTGCCGACGTGTCGCTGGCGATCGGCGAAGGCGCCGCCCTTGCCCAGCGCGCCGCCGACCTGGTGCTGACCGGGCGTTCGCTGACGCGCGTGCCCGAGGCGATCGCGGTCGCCCGCCGCACCCGCCGGGTGATCCGGCAGAACATCGGCTGGGCACTGGGCTACAACCTGCTGGCATTGCCGCTGGCCGCGGCCGGCCTGGTGACGCCATGGATCGCCGCGCTCGGCATGGCGCTGTCATCGCTGATCGTGACCGCCAACGCGCTGCGCCTCACCCGTGTGCGGGCGACCACGGCCCCTTCGGCGCCCGCAGCCACCACTTCCGCCACCGCGAGCGCCCACCCATGAACATCCTGCTGTTTCTCATCCCGGTCAGCATGGCGGCCCTGATCCTCGCGGCCTGGGCGTTCGTCTGGGCGGTCAGGCGCGGCCAGTTCGAGGACCTGGACACGCCCGCGCTGGACATCCTGCGCGAGGATGAACACGACCGGCCGGTGCGCGCCCCGTCCACGCCCACGCCGGCGACCGGCGACAGCCCCACGACCGGTCCGGGCCAGGCTTCCCCGGCGGTGCCGCTCGACAGGCCCGCCTCCGCCACGACACCAGCCGACTCGACTCCGGCCGACCCGACTCCGGCGGCGACCTCCACCGGCACTGACACGAGCGGCGAGACGGAGACCGGCAGCAAACCACTGGATGCCGCGCAGACCCCGTCCCGCGACGGGCGCGACGGCTGAGCATGCCGCTGGACTGGCTCACCCTCGGCGCGGCGCTGCTGACCGGCCTGATGGGCGGCGTGCATTGCGCGGCGATGTGCGGCGGCATCGCCACCGGGTTCTCGGCGATGGGCCCGCGCGCCAGCTGGAAATACGCGATCGAACCGAACCTGGGCCGCGTACTGGGCTACACCGCGGCCGGCGCGATCGCCGGCGGCATCGGCCACGGCATCCTCGACCTGGCCCGGCTGGACTGGCTCGCCATGGGCCTGCGCGCGGCGGTCGGACTGGTGCTGGTGGTGGTCGCCGTGCGCCTGCTGGATCGCAAGGGCCGGCTCGCCTTCCTGTCCGGGCCGGGCACCGGCGCGCTGTGGGCAAGACTGCGACCGCTGCAACGCCGCCTGCTGCCGGCCAACACCAGCGCAAAACGGATCGGACTGGGGATGTTGTGGGGCTGGATGCCGTGCGGACTCAGCACCACCATGCTCGCCGCCGCCTGGCTGCAGGCCGACGCGCGCAACGGTGCGCTGACCATGGCCGCATTCGGGCTCGGAACCCTGCCGCTGATGGTGTCGCTGACCTGGTCGGGCGCGCGGCTGGGCCAGCGCCTGCAGCGCGGCGGCTGGCGGCTGGGTGCGGGCTTGCTCGTACTCGCGGCGGGCCTGCTGACACTGGCATCGCCGTGGCTGATGCAGGTGCCGGCGATGCACGGCCTGCTGGCCGCGCTGGGCTGCCTGCCGCGGTCAATGTGAATCCACCGGATCTGTAGGGCGCCATAGCCGGAGGCGTATTGCGCCGCGGTACCTGCACGCCGCACCGGACTCCGGCGCAATGCACCGCCAGGGCGGCTTATTGCGCCCTTGTATCTTCAACCCGTCGAGTCGCAGCCCTATCGCTGCCGCGCTTGCGCGGCCGGCGCCGGTGGCTCGCAGCCGTGCGCGAGGCGGTGCAGTTCGGCGACATCGACAATCTCCACGCTGCGCCCGAGCACCACGATCACACCGTCGTCCTGCAGGCGGGTAAAGCCGCGACTGACGGTTTCCAGCGCCAGGCCCAGGAAATCGGCGATGTCCTGCCGGCCCATCGGCAACCGGAACTTGTTGCCGCACTGGCCGATATTGCTCAGCCGCTCGCCCAGGCCGTGCAGGAACAACGCGATGCGCTCGTTGGCCTGGCGGCGCACCAGCATCTCCAGGTGGTCCTGGTCGCGGCCGACGCTCTGGCCGATCACCCGCATCAGCTGTTGCTGCAGGCTCGGCAATTGCGCGGCGATCGTGGTGAGCTGCTCGAACGGCACTTCGCAGACATTCGCGGTGGTCAACGCCACCGCATCGCAGCGGTGCGTACCCGTCCCCAGCGCATCCAGCCCGATCAGTTCGCCCGGCAGATGGAAACCCACCACCTGCGCATCCCCATCTTCGGTGGTGCTGACGGTCTTGAACGCGCCGTCGCGGGCCACATACACCGAGCCAAGCCGGTCGCCGGTACGGAACAGCCACTCACCGCGCTCCACCGGACGCCGGCGGCGGACGATCTCGTCAAGCTGCTGCAGGTCCACCGGCCCGATCTCCGCCGGCAGGCACAACTGCCGCAGCGAGCACTGCGCGCAGCCCCGGCGCAGGGAGGCAAGGTCGATGACGGACGAAGCCGCGGCAGAAGTGTTCATGGGGCGTCATCGTGCCATGCCCGGGGCCGGAACGTGATCCCGGTTCGGGCGGCGATACAATGCGTGGATGAATATTTTCAAGATCTTCACCCTCGAGGCCGCCCACCGGCTGCCGAACGTCCCGCCAGGGCACAAGTGCGCCCGCCTGCACGGGCATTCGTTCCGGGTCGAGATCCACCTGGAGGGCGAACCCGGCGCGGACACCGGCTGGGTGGTCGATTTCGCCGACATCAAGGCGGCTTTCCGCCCGCTGTACGAGCAGCTCGACCACAACTACCTCAATGACATCGAGGGCCTCGACAACCCCACCAGCGAGCGCATCGCGATGTGGATCTGGGAGCGCCTGAAACCCGCATTGCCGTTGCTGAGCGAGGTCGTGGTGCACGAGACCTGCACGTCAGGCTGCCGTTACCGGGGTTGATCGCGCGGCCGGGCGAGCCGGTCGCCGCCGAAGCTGAACGGAATCCAGCTGCCAGGGCGCCTGTTGTTGCATCGCAACATAATCGGGATTATGCTGCACCGCACAAATCGACAAATCTCTTGTCGACGCAAGCAGGAGACTCCCGTCATGTACCAGCAATTCAACGAGCAGTTCGCCGTCGCCACGCGTCAGTTCGCGGAAGCCGCGGCACAGGTCAACCGTCTCGCCATCGAAAACACCGAGGCCCTGTTCGGCCTGCAGCTGGCCGCGATCGAAGACCGCGCCAATGCCACCTTCGCGTTCCTGGGCGAGTTCGCCGAAGTGCGCGACGCCGACGGCCTGAAGAAGATCTGGCCGAAGGGCGTGCAGGTCGCCCGCGAGAACGTCGAGCGCGGCGTCGCCGTCGGTCAGGAAGTCATCGGCCGCACCACCAAGGCCAATGAGCAGATCGGCGATATCGCCAAGTCGCAGCTCGAAGCCGCGGTAAAGACCACCCAGGCCAACGCCGAGCAGGTCGCCAAGAGCGTGACCGAGAAGGCCGAGTCGTTTGCCAAGGGCGCGACCAAGGCTGCCAAGGCCAAGTAAACCGTCTCTCCCTCCAGCCACGGCCGGAACACGAAACCCGGAAGCGCAGGCTTCCGGGTTTTTTGTTGCCTGCACTCAGGCCGGCGACTGCCGCTCCGTCAATCCGGCATCCGGCAAGTGCAGGCAACTGGCCAGTTCGGCCGGATCGGGCCGGGGCCGGTAAGGCAGCCGGCCCCAACACGGCGCCGGCAGGCGATCACGCAATATCTGGACGTTGTCGTCGATGCGCGCCATCGCCGGATCCACCTCGTTGGCGATCCAGCCCAGCAGCCGCACGCCGTCGGCCTGGATCGCCCGCACGCTCAGGCGCGCATGGTTGATGCAGCCCAGCCGCAGGCCGACCACCAGCACCACCGGCAGATCCAGCGCGCGCACCAAATCGAGCTGGTCATGGTGCACCGACAAGGGCGCGGCCCAGCCACCGACGCCTTCGACCACCACCGTGTCGGCCTGTACCGCCAGTCGCGCGTGCGCGGCCAGGATCCGGTCGAAGCCCAGTTCCACCCCGTCCTCGCGCAGCGCCAGCTCGGGTGCGACCGGCGAACGCAACGCATACGGGTTGATGTCGGCATACGCCGGCCGCGGCTCGCTGGCCGCCTGCAGCAGCAACGCATCCTCGTTGCGCCAGGTGCCGTCGATGTACTCGCAACCGCTCGCAACCGGCTTCATCCCGACCGCCTGCCGGCCGCGCGCGCGCAGCGCATGCAGCAGGCTCGCGCTGGCCACCGACTTGCCGACCCCGGTGTCGGTGCCGGTCACGTAGAAACTGGGGATATCCATGCCGGTATGGTAGTACCTGATCAGGGGCTGGCCTGGCCGGATCCGCCTGGCCTGGCGCCTCTTGGGCTGGACACAGGCCCGCGCGGATCGCCGCTGCTAGACTGGCCCGATGTTCACTTCAACCGTGCTGTCCGGCAGCAAGCCGGA
>DASTUE010000077.1:0-26419 GCA_035759805.1 Lysobacter sp.
CGCCGCGAGGACGTGCTGTCCAAATGCGGCTGGTCGCCGTTCGAGGGCCGGACCTTCCACAGCCGGATCGCCTCGACCTGGGTCAATGGCGTGCTGGCCTGGGACGGCACCCGGCTGGTCGGATCGCCGCAGGGCCAGCGACTGGCCTTTGATCGATGAGCACCCGTGCTGCTGGCGCGGGCCGGACGCGAAACGTGGCTGCCGGCGCGCTGCTGCTGGCCGCCTGCGTTGCCACCAGCCTCGCACCCGCACATGGCGGCCCCATGCCCCAGGCCGCCTCCGCGGAGGCCACATCGGCCCCGGCTGCCCCCGCCGCGGATACCCGCGTCGCGTTTCCCGACTCGGTGCCGCAAGGCTCGCTGGTGATCGGCAAGGTGCCCGCCGGCAGCCAGGTCCGGTACGCCGGCCGCGACCTGCGCGTGACTTCGTACGGGACGGTGGCTTTCGGTATCGCCCGCGATGAGGGCGGCCGGATCAGTGTCGAGATCGCCCGTCCGGACGGGCAGCGTGAAACCCGTGCCATCGCTGTCACGCCACGCGACTGGCCAGTCGAACGCGTCAACGGCGTCCCCGCGAAGACCTTGCAGCCACCACCGGCGATCGCCGAACGCATCGCCCGCGAACAGGCCAGGGTCAGCGCCGCCCGTGCCCGCGACGAGGCCCGCACCGGGTTCACCGAGACCTTCAGCTGGCCGGTGCGCGGGCGCATCAGCGGTCGCTTCGGCAACCAGCGCATCTACAACGGCACTCCGGGGTCGGCCCACTCGGGCATGGACATCGCCGCCGCCAACGGCACCCCGGTCATGGCGCCGGCATCGGGCGTGATCACCTTCGTCGGCGACCTCTACCTGACCGGCGGCACCCTGTTGCTCGACCATGGCCACGGCATCAGCTCCAACTTCCTGCATCTGTCGCGGATGGATGTGAAGGTCGGCGATACGGTCCGGCAGGGCGATGTGATCGGGGCCGTGGGCGCGACCGGTCGTGCGACCGGGCCGCACCTGCACTGGGGCATGAACTGGCTGGAGGTGCGGATCGATCCGCTGCTGGTGCTGGAGCGCGGCAAATAACGCCAGCTTCCGGCCTGGAACCACCAGCCAAAACAACCGGTCAAGAACAACCGGCGACCGATGCCGATTTTCCCGACTGCCTTCTCCGCACGTCACCGTCTTCGCACGTCGCAGTCTTCGCCCAACGACCTTCAGGCAGACGCGACCCGGTTCGGCGAGGCCGGGCTGCCCCCGCTCACGCGGTCGCGTCCCGCCGACTTGCTGGCGTACAGGGCCGCATCGGCACGCTCCAGCAATTCCGACGGGCTTTCGCCGGGAGCCAGTTCCGCGACGCCCAGGCTCAGGCTGGCATCGAATACGTGGCCATTGATCGACAGCGGCCGGCAGTTGACCGCCGAGCGCAGGTTTTCCGCCACACCGACGGCTTCCTCCAGGCGCGTGTCCGGCAGCAGCACCAGCACCTCATCGCCGCCCCAGCGACCGAACAGGTCGTAGGTACGCAGGCGGTTGCGGGTGCGTAGAACGATGATCTTCAGGCAGCCGTCGCCAACGCCATGGCCGTATTCATCGTTGATCCGCTTGAACTTGTCGATATCGAAGAACACCACCGACAACGGCAGTCCGCTGTGGTGCGATTCCTCGACGCAGGCCAGCAGTCGCGCCTCGATCGCGGGGCGCGACATCGCACCGGTCAACCCATCGAACGTCGCCAGCCGGCTGGCATGGTCGCGGTCACGCCGCAGCTGCTGCAGGGTGTCGCTCAGGCCGATCATGATCACCAGGCCCGACAGCACGAACGTCGCCGGGAACGCATGGATCAACCACGGTGGACCGGCCCAGATCCCGAGCACCTCGCCAGTCCGGACCAGCAGCAGCACCATCATCGGCAGCCACGACAGCAACAGGAAATACGCCGGCCGGTGGCGGTGCAGGCAGCCCAGCACCGCCGCCACCAGCACCACAGTCGTCGCCAGCATCAGTACCAGGTTGGCGGTGACGGCGATCCATCGCGCAGCGCTGACCAGGGTCACCAGGGTCAACAGGCCGAACACCATGCCGCACGCGGTGAGCACCCGCATCAGGGCCGCTTGCCGCACCCGCAGATCCAGGTAGTGGACCAGGAATACCAGGCTGGAAAGCGCGGCGATCAGGGCAAACAAGCGTGGCAGACGCGGATCGCCGCCGACGTTCTCGGCAATGCCGGGCAGCATCTGGAACTCCCCGCCACCGGCGGCGAAAAAGCCGGCCTGGGCGAGCAGGGTCAGCATGAGATAGGCGTAGCTGCGCTCGCCGATACCGATCCAGAACCCCAGCGCCAGGATCGCCAGCATTGTCAGGCCCGCCAGCAGCACCGTCCTCCAGGCGACGTGGACCAGATCCGCCCGGTGCACGTTGCCCAGCGATTCGATCGACACCGGCATCGGCACGGCACTCTGCGAATGCACGCGCAGGTAGATGGATTCGCCCGCGTCCACGCCCTCGGGCAGCGGCACCACCAGGCCACGCGTCGAAAATCCCCGGTCCACGTCCGCACCGACCAGCGAACGGACCATCGGCAACATCCGGCCCGGAGACCAGACTTCGATCCGGTTCTGGTGGGGCGCCTGCACCACCAGCTGGGGCACATCGGCCGCTTCCACCCGACGATCCACCCTGACCCGCCACCAGCGTGGCTCGTGCTGGAACTCGTGGATCCGGCTGCCACCGACCAGCACGAAATTCCTGTCGTACTCCCCGGCGACAACCGCCATGGCCACCGGATCGGCATCGAGCCGGGCGATGGTGACTGTCGCAAGGTTCGAGGATGCGGCAGCAGGTGACGACGCCGGTTCCGCCGCGAAAGACATCCACGGAAGCAGGACGAGGATCGCGGCCGCAGCCAGCCCCCGAATGCCATGACGCCATCCCGACAAAATCGCCATCCCGCCCCCCGCAGTGCAGACATCCGCAGCATAACGGAACCCCCGGACGCGACGGGAGTCTGCCGCTGGACAGGCGGCGGGTCACCAGGTCGGCCATGCCGGCCGGTCGCGCTTCACCCGCGCGCGGCGCGCCAGGCGACCCGCAACGTGGTCCATGCCGACAGCGGCCGGACGGGATCCGGTTGGCGCAGGCGCCGGGCTGCGAGTGCCGCCCATAAACGCCGCGGGCGGTTGCCGGCGGGCGGCGTGGGCCATTGCTTCCGCAATTCCCGCGCCCAGGCCCCACGCGGGTCGCCGGTGCCGGCCCGGGCCAGCATGTCCAGCGGCACGTGCGCGTCGCCGGGCTGCGCGAACCTGGCTTGCAGCAATGTTGCAGCAACCAGGTGCGCGTCGCTTGCGCTGGCGGATCCGGCAAACAGGAGCGTTTCGATATCGGCGACTGCCTGCGCGAACGGCTCCAGACCGGCAAAGGCTTCCCGCACCTCGCCCGGCCGCTCGCGGCTGTCCGCCAGGCCGGGCAAGGCTGCCGCCAACGAGTCCCACGGCGCGGGATGGGCCTGCAGCACGGTGCCCAGCGGGTGCCGGCGCGCGCCGCGCGTCCAGCCGGCCAACTCTTCCTGCCACCAGCCCAGTTTGGCCACGCCGGGGCGCGGATCGGTTCCGCCCCAGGCGGCGTCCATCAGCTCCTGCTGCAACGTCGCCCAGGCCAGTACCAGCGGGCGCTGCGCGGCAGGGATGAAGACCTCGGCCACATTCCACTCCGGCCAACGGGCACGCCACTTGTCGATGAAGTTGGCGAGCGCGGCCGGCTCGTCGTCGCGCGCATCGGCGGGGCGCTGCGCGTCTTCCGCACCATTGCTGTCGTTCATGGAGTGCTCTTCCTGGATGTCGCTCACCGGGTGCCGGGCCATGCCGCGGCATCGGCCAGCTGGATGGGGTCGTCGATCATCACGTCGCCGCGCCAGTCGACGGGGTCGTCATCGGGCAGCCGATAGCCCCACAGCGCCACCACCGAGGGCATGCCGGCGGCGCGGGCGGCGATGATGTCGCGTTCGTCGTCACCGACGTACACGCAGTCCGTCGACGCGATGCCGATGCGGTCGGCGGCCACCGTCAGCGGCAACGGATCGGGCTTGCGTGCCGACAGCGTGTCGCCGCCGATCAACACCGCGCAGCGCTCCTGCCAGCCCAGCAACGGGATCAGCTGGGTCGCCAGGTATTCGGGCTTGTTGGTGACGATGCCCCACACGGTGCCGGCCGATTCCAGTCGCGCCAGCATCGCCTCGACGCCCTCGAACGGCGCGCCATGGCGACCGAGCTGCTGCTGGTAATGGTCAAGGAACTCGGGGATCCAGCGCTCGCGCTGGTCCGCGTCGACGTCCGGAAACGCCGCCGCCGCCATCGCCCGCGCGCCGCGGGACACCTGCGGGCGCAGTTCGGCCAGCGCCATCGGCGGGCGGTCGCGACCGGCACGCATGACGTTGATGGCCGCCAGCATGTCCGGCGCGCTGTCCAGCAAAGTGCCGTCGAGGTCGAACAGGACCGCCCGGGGAAATTTCACGGTCATTCCGGCTTGCGCGCGCAGGCCAGGTAATTGATGTCGGTCCGCTTCGTCAACCGCGCCGCGTTGCGCCATGGTTCGTACATCAGGCCGCTGACGTCCTCCAGCTGCAGGCCGGCGGCGCGCAGCCATCCACCCAGCTCGGAAGGCTTGATGAAATCCCGGTAGCGGTGCGTGCCCGTGGGCAGCAGGCGGGCGATGTATTCCGCACCGATGATCGCCAGCGCGAACGCGGCCGGGGTGCGGTTCAGCGTCGACAGGAACAGGCGGCCGCCCGGCTTCAGCAACGCGGCGCAGGCGTCGATGATGGCACCGGGATCAGGCACGTGCTCCAGCATCTCCATGCAGGTGACGGCGTCGAACCGGCCCGGCATCTCCGCCGCCAGCGACTCGGCCGACTGCAGCCGGTAATCGACCTTGGCGCCGGTTTCCAGCCCGTGCAGGCGGGCGACCTTGACCAGTTCGGGCGCCAGGTCGATCGCGGTGACCTGCGCGCCCTCGCCCGCCAGCGCCTCGCTGAGCAGGCCGCCGCCGCAGCCGACATCCAGCACCTGCGCACCGGCCAGCGGAATGCGCGAGCCGACATAGCCCAGGCGGGCCGGATTCAACGCGTGCAACGCCTTCTGCGGGCCTTGCGGATCCCACCAGCGGCTGGCCAGCGCGCCGAACTTGTCGAGTTCGGCCTGATCGAAGTTGTCGTCGCGCACAGTGTCGTGGATAGTCATGTCGCCGGAACTCCAGAAGGATCAGCCGCGGATTGCGGCAATCCGCTTGCGCCATTGTTTCGCGTTGGCGATCAGCGCCGCGGTGTCGATGTCGACCAGCTCGCGTTGCCGCAGCTTCGCCTTGCCGCCGATCCACACGTCGGTGACATGGTGGCGGCCGGTCGCGTACACCAGCTGCGAGATCACATGGTGCAGCGGCTGGGTTTCGACCTGCTCCAGGTCGACGCAGGCCAGGTCGGCCTGCTTGCCCACCTCGATCGAGCCGATCCGGTGATCCAGTCCCATCGCCCTGGCACCGCCCAGGGTCGCCGCGCGCAGCGCACTGGCGGCGCTGAATACCGTTGCGTCGCCAGCCACCGCTTTCGCCAGCTGGGCCGCGGTGCGGGTCTCGCCGAACATGTCCAGGTCGTTGTTGCTGGCCGCACCGTCCGTACCGATCGCGATATTGACGCCTGCCTGCTCCAGTTTGCCGATCGGGCAGAACCCCGACGCCAGCTTGAGGTTCGACTCGGGGCAATGCACCACACTGACGCCGCGCTGCGCGCACAGCGCGATTTCGGCGTCGGTCAGCGCGGTCATGTGCACCGCGATCAGGCGGTCGTTGACCAGACCGAGCCGGTCCAGGCGGGCCAACGGCCGCTGGCCGTGCTTCTGCTGCGATTCCTGCACCTCGTGTTCGGTCTCGTGGGTGTGCAGGTGGACCGGCAGGTCGAGTTGGTCGGACAGCATCCGGATCCGCTCGAAGCTCGCGTCCGACACCGTGTACGGCGCGTGCGGGACAAATGCCATCGACACCAGCGCATCGCCGCGCCACTGGTCGTGGACCTCGATGGCGCGGTCGAAATACTCGTCGTCGGTCTTCGCCCAGGCGGTCGGGAAATCGATCACCGGCAAGCCGACGCGGGCGCGGAAACCGTGCCGCTGGTAGGTGGCGGCCTGCACGTCGGGGAAGAAGTAGTTCTCGTTGGCGCAGGTGGTACCGCCGCGCAGCATCTCGGCGATCGCCAGGCTGACGCCGTCAGCCACGAAGTCCGGCCCGATCACCTCGCCTTCGATCGGCCAGATGTGGCCCTGCAGCCACTCCATCAACGGCAGGTCGTCGGCGACGCCGCGCAGCAGGGTCATCGGGTTGTGCGTGTGGGCATTGACCAGCCCCGGGATCAACGCCGCCTGCGGGCGCGCCACAGTGTGTTTCGCGGCGAAGCGCGTGCGTGCCTCGGCCACCGGCAATACGGCGACGATCACCCCGTCGGTCACCGCGACCGCATGGTCTTCCAGCACCACGCCGTACGGCTGGACAGGCACCACCCAGCCGGCTTCGATCAACAGGTCGCAGGGCTGGGGAATCGCATCGGTCATCTGGATCTCTCGGAAAATGTCATGCGTCGTTCCTGCACAGGCGGGGTCGGATCAGGCGTTTGCGGGCCATCGACCCGCGCCTGGGCGAGTGCCCCCGCGCACCGGCACCCGCCACCCGAGCGAGGTGCGCGGGGTCGCCAGGCCCATGGATGTGTGGTCGCGGGATTACCGGCAAACCTGCGTCCATGGATCCCCGCCTGGAGCATGCGGGGATGACGATCTGGCAAAGCCCTGGCCGCGGTGCGGTCGGCAACAACGTCGCTGGATCCCCCGCTTGGAGCATGCGGGGATGACGGCCCCGAAAAGCCCTGGCTGCGGTGCGGCCGGGAACAACGTCGCTGGATCCCCGCTTGAAGCATGCGGGGATGACGATCTGGCAAAGCCTTGGCCGCAGTGCGGCCAAGGGCCAGATCGTCACTTGACCCGGCTGACGTATTCGCCGGAGCGGGTGTCGACCTTGATGATCTCGTCCTGGCCGACGAACAAGGGCACGCGCACGACCGCGCCGGTCTCCAGCGTGGCCGGCTTGCCGCCGCCGCCGGAGGTGTCGCCGCGCACGCCCGGATCGGTCTCGGTGATCTTCAGCTCGACGAAGTTCGGCGGCGCAACGAAGATCGGACTGCCGTTCCACAAGGTCACCACGCAGTCCTCCTCACCCTTCAGCCACTTGGCGGCATCGCCCACGCCGTTCTTGTCGGCCTGGACCTGCTCGAAGCTGGTGGGATCCATGAAGTGCCAGTGCTCGCCATCGGCGTACAGGAACTGCATGTCGGTATCGAGCACGTCCGCCCCTTCGAGCGAATCGGTCGCCTTCATGGTGATTTCCTGCGTCCGCCCGGTCTTGATGCTGCGGTACTTCACCCGGGTGAAGGCCTGGCCCTTGCCCGGCTTGATGAAGTCGGTATCGGTGATGACGCACGGGTCGTTGTTGATCAGAATCTTCAACCCGTTCTTGACATCGTTCAAGCCGTAAGTGGCCATGCGGGAACTCCTGCAGATATGAATGACTGGGGGTCGCGGCCCCACGCATGCGACGGGCCGCTAGAATGTCTGGCTGTGTCCGGTGCCGCCGGTCGCAAGCGAAACTGGAACCGAATGATACCCGCAGCCCCGGCCGCCATACAGACGCGCCTCACGCCGCCACGCTGGCAACAGCTGTGGCGCGAGGCCGTGCGCGACCCGCGTGAACTGCTCGACCTGCTGGGCCTGGACCCCGCCGCGCTGAACCTCTCCGAGGCCGCCGCGCGCCAGTTCCCGCTGCGCGTGCCACGCGGATTCGTCGCCCGCATGCGCCACGGCGACCCGCACGATCCGTTGCTGCGCCAGGTGCTGCCGCTGGACGCGGAGATGCAGCCGATGCCGGGGTTCGAGCTGGACGCGGTGGGCGACGGCGCCGCCAGGGCCGGCAACGGGGTGATCCGCAAGTACCGCGGCCGGGCGTTGCTGGTCAGCACCGGCAGTTGCGCGATCAATTGCCGGTACTGCTTCCGGCGCCATTTCCCGTATGCGCAGGAGACCGCCGCCGCGGGCGGCTGGGCGGAGGCGGTCGAGCTGATCCGGGCCGATCCGGATATCGACGAAGTCATCCTGTCCGGCGGCGATCCCTGGTCGCTGGCGACCCCGAAGCTGGTCGAGTTGACCGATGCGCTGGCCCGCGTGCCCCACCTCAAGCGGCTGCGCGTCCACACCCGCCTGCCGGTGGTGCTGCCGGAACGGGTCGACGACGCCCTGGTCGACTGGCTGGCGGCGCTGCCCTGGCCGGTGGCCGTGGTGCTGCATGCCAACCATGCCAACGAGTTCGATGCCGATGTCGACGCCGCCGTGGCGCGCCTGCGCGGTGCCGGGGCGAGCGTACTCAACCAGGCGGTGCTGCTGCGCGGCGTCAACGATTCGGTGGACGCGCTGGCCGCATTGAGCGAGCGTGGCTTCGCTGCCGGCGTGCTGCCGTATTACCTGCATCAGCTCGACCGGGTCCAGGGCGCGGCGCATTTCGAGATCAGCGACGAGCGCGCCCTGCAACTGCATGCCGGCCTCGCTGCCCGGCTGTCGGGCTATCTGGTGCCCCGGCTCGTGCGCGAGGTCGCCGGCGACAGCGGCAAGAGTCCGCTGATGCCTGCTACCGGCATCCCGACTTGACGGCAATGCCGTGGACGCTCATGTCAGCTTCTGTCATAACGGGCCCGAAAATCCGGACGGACATGCGCTTTCATGACGAATTTCGACATGGAACGTCGCATTCCGACATGACATCGTCGGCACCGGGGCATCATGCTGCGGGAACAACGGCAAACGGCAACGGCTCTGTCGGCGACGGCACGCACCTGCCGCCACGACGACCCGATGCGGCAATCCAATGCGGCAATCCAATAATGGTCCCGCGTGATCGGGCCGCGCCGGATCATCGATGGCCCGGCGCGGCAGACACACAACGGGACGAACGGGGGAACTATGCAATTGGTTAAGGACACGACGCTACGGCTGTTGATCATCGATGACAGCGTCGACGCTGCCGAAGCCATCGCCAACGGCCTGCGCAACAGCGGGATCGCGGTGAGGCCGAGCCGGCCCGAAAGCCTGGAAGCGTTCTCCGGGCTGCTTTCCGGCCAGCCGTTCGACCTGGTCCTGGCGGCCGGCGATTCCAGCACGATCACCCTGGAACAGGTTGTCACCCAGGTCGGCGCCAGCGGCAAGGATCTGCCGATCCTCGTGCTGCTGGATGCGATCGATAACGCCCGCCTGTTGAGAATGAGCGAACTGGGCGTCCGCGCCGTCGCCTTGCGCCAGCACCCGGGATACATCGAGAAGGTGGTCCGCAATGAATGGAGCGACCTGGAGGCGCGGCGGTCGCTGCGGCGGCTGGAAACCCAGGCCCGTGAAACCGAACGCCGCTGCGACGCGCTGATCGACTCCTCGCGCGACCCGATCGCCTACGTCCACGAAGGCATGCACATCCGCGCCAACAGCGCCTACCTGGAGATGTTCGGCTTCGAGTCGTTCGAGGACATCGAAGGCATGTCGTTGCTGGACCTGATCGCCCCGCAGCACGTCGACCAATTCAGGGAGCTGCTGAAGCGGCTGGGCAAGGGCGAAGCCCCGCCGCCACGGTACGAACTTGAGGCACTCACGCTGGATGGGGCGAGCTTCCCCGCCGTGATGGAGTTCACTTCGGCCAGCTACGAGGGCGAGGCCTGCCAACAGATCGTCCTGCGGCGGCAGGAACTCGATCCCGAGCTGGTCCGCGAAGTGGAGGAGCTGCGCCATCGCGACCAGGCCACCGGCCTGCTCAACCGCGCAACCTTCCTGCGCGCACTGGAGGATGCCGTCGCCGATGCCGCACAGAATGCCGGTCGCCAGGGCCTGCTGCTGATCGAGCCCGACCATTACGCCCACCTGCTGCAGGGCATCGGACTGGATGCCTCGGACGACCTGATCGGCGCGTGTGCCCAGCGCCTGCTGGGCGTACTGGCAGACAGCGACATCGTGGCGCGCTTCAGCGAGCACCAGTTCGCTGTGCTGCGCCCCGGCAGCGACTTCCATGGCACCACCGCGCTGGCGGAATCGATCCGGACGGCGTTCGCCGACCACGTGCTGGAAACCGACGCCCACTCGCTCAACGCCACCGTCAGCATCGGCGGCGTGCAGATCGGCCAGAAGATCGCCAGCGTCACCGAGGTGCTCGGCAAGGCCCACCACGCGGTGCAGGCAAACCTGGCCGTCGGCGGCAACCGGATCGATATCTTCGACCCCGGCGCGGTCGATCGCGCGGAACAGGAGCGTGTGGAGGCCTGGGTCACCCGGATCCGCGACGCCATCGACAGCGACCGTTTCCTCATGCATTACCAGCCGTTGATCGGCCTGCATGGCGAACCCATCGAGATCTACGACACCTACCTGCGCATGACCGGCGAACACGGGGAGCTGGTGCAGCCGCCGGCCTTCCTGCAGATCGCCGAAGAGCATGGCCTGCTGTGGGAAATCGACCGCTGGGTGGTCGGCAACGCGATTGCGAGCATCGGCGCCCAGCTCAGGGCCGGCCACCGCACCACCCTGCTGGCCCGGATCACCGAGGCATCCCTGCAGGACGACAGCCTGTTGCAGCACATCACCGAACGGCTGGCCAAGCACGGCGTGGACGGCGGGATGCTGGTGCTGCAGTTGCCCGAATCGAAGGTGTTCACCCACCTCCGGGCCGCGCAGACCTTCCAGCAGGAAGTGGCCAAGCTCGGGGTGCGGATCGGGCTGGAGCAGTTCGGCAGCGGTCTGAATTCATTCCAGTTGCTCAGCCACTTCGACGCCGCCTTCCTCAAGCTGGACCGCGCGTTCATGGAGGACCTGCCGGCCAATCCGGAGTACCAGCAGCGCGTCCGCGAGATCGCCGAAAAGGCCCGCGAATCGGGCAAGCAGACCATTGCCGAATTCGTCCAGGACGCCGGCAGCATGAGCATCCTGTTCAGTGCCGGCATCGACTACGCGCAGGGCCATTTCCTGGCCGCGTCGGGACCGCATATGAACTACGACTTCAGCTAGCTTCCGGTCGCGGGACTGCCGGACTGGATGCATGAAAAAACCCGCCACCTGGCGGGTTTTTTCTTTCAGCCGGCGGTGGTCAGACCACCGTGCGCACCGTGTCCTGCATCCGGCGCAGCGCGGCGATGCGCTCCTCCAGTGGTGGATGGCTCATCAGCAACCGGCGCATGCCGTGGCCGACCGCTCCGCTGATGCCGAACGCCGCGACCTGCTTGGGCAGCGTGTTCTGGTCGTTGTTTTGCGCCAGACGCTGCAGTGCGGCGACCATCTTGTCGCGCCCGGCCAGGCTCGCACCGCCGGCATCGGCGCGGAACTCGCGGTACCGCGAGAACCACATCGCGATCATGCTTGCGATCAGGCCGAACACCATGTCGAGCACGAACACGATGATGTAGTAGCCGAACCCGGGAGCGCTGCTTTCGCGATTGCCGCTGAGAAACCCGTCCACGATCCGCCCGACCACCCGTGCCAGCACGATCACGAAGGTATTCAGCACGCCCTGGATCAGCGCCATGGTCACCATGTCGCCGTTGGCCACGTGGCTGATTTCATGACCGAGCACCGCTTCGGCCTCGTCACGGTTCATCCCCCGCAACAGCCCTGTGGACACGGCCACCAGCGAGTTGTTGCGGGTCGGCCCGGTGGCGAACGCGTTGATCTCCGGAGCCTCGTAGATCGCCACCTCCGGCATCTTGATACCCGCCGCCTCGGCTTGCCGGCGCACGGTGGCCAGCAGCCATTGCTCACTCTCGCTGCTCGGCGTTTCGATCACCTGGGCGCCGGTGGAGCGCTTCGCCATCCACTTGGACATCGCCAGCGAAATCAGCGAGCCGCCAAAACCGAACACCGCGGCAAACACCAGCAAGGTGCCGTTGTTGCCCAGGGTGATGCCAAACACCCCCTGCAACACGCTCAGCACGATGCCGAGCAACACCATCACCGCCAGGTTCGTGGCCAGAAACAACGCGATACGTTTGAACATGAGTACATTCCTTCCGCGCACCCTGCGCAGCCATGGAAATCTGTGGCAGGCTCGACGCAAATTCAAGTGCCGAGGCGCAATCGACTCATTTCGTTAACTTCCGCAGCGGTCGCCAGTCGGTTGCAGGCCATCGCGCTGTCACCGGCCCGACGTCGAGCCGACACGTGATTCCATCAAAATCACCGATGCCGACCCGTTCAATCAAATCCACCGGCCAGAGTCCGCCTGCCCGCCATGCCCACCGCACCGTCTATCGCCGCACCTGCCAAACACAGCCCGCCGGACCCGGGCAGTCATCACGTCGACACTCCCTCAACCAAACCCGATGCCGGCTACCGGGGACGTTTCGCACCCTCGCCGACCGGCGATCTGCATGCGGGGTCGTTGCTCGCCGCGTTCGGCAGCTGGCTGCTGGCCCGCTCTGCCGGCGGCGAGTGGCTGGTGCGGATCGAGGACCTCGACCCCGCCCGCGAAGTGCCCGGCTCCGCCGAAGCCCAACTCGCCTCACTGACCGGTTTCGGCCTGATCGCCGACGCGCCGGTCGTCCGCCAGAGCGAACGTGACGGGTTGTACCGACAGGCGCTGCAACGGCTGATGGATACCGGCCACGCCTTTGTCTGCCATTGCAGCCGCAGCGACCTGGCGGCGGCCGGCGGCATACATCGCCACTGCGTGGCATCGGCCCGACGAGCGGATCCGGCCATACGGTTCCGCGTCCACGATGGCACCCGGATCGATTTCGACGATGGCATCCAGGGCCACCAGCGGCAGGACGTCGCGCGGCATGCCGGCGACTTCGTGATCCGGCGTGCCGATGGCTGCTGGGCCTATCAACTGGCGGTCGTCGTGGATGACGCCGACCAGGGCATCACCGACGTGGTGCGTGGCGCCGACCTGCTCGACTCGATTCCGCGGCAGATCCTGTTGCAGCAGGCGCTCGGCCTGCCCACGCCGCGCTACGCCCACCTGCCGCTGGTCGTCGACAGTGACGGTCGCAAGCTGTCCAAGTCGGACCGGGCACGGCCCGTCGATCCGGCGGATCCGCTGCCGGCATTGCGTCGCGCCTGGTTGACATTGGGCCAGTCGGCGCATGCGCTGGACCTGGCCGGCGATGTCGACGAACTGCTCGCCCATGCACTTGCCGCATTCGATCCACGTTGCATTCCCGCCACGACTGCTGCACTGGATCGGCCGGCGTTGCAGCGCACAACAGAAGATCGATGCCTGCCAAATAGACTCGGGTAAGGCACTGATCCAAACACCGCAATCATCAGGAGATGGACATGCAGGCACGTATCGCGTTGGTCACCGGCGGCACCGGCGGTATCGGCACCTCGATCGTCAAGCGGTTGCACGACATGGGGCACAAGGTCGCGACGAACTTCCGCGACGAGGCCCGCGGGCGCGCCTGGCAGGCGAGCATGAAGGATGCCGGCTACGACATCGCACTCGCCCTGGGCGACGTGTCCTCCGCCGAGCAGGGTGAAGCCATGGTGGCCGAGGTCGAGCGCCAGCTCGGGCCGGTCGACATCCTGATCAACAACGCCGGCATCACCCGCGACTCGACGTTCCACAAGATGACCTCGCAACAGTGGACCGACGTCATCAGCACCAACCTGAACTCCTGCTTCAACGTCACCCGTCCGGTGATCGAGGGCATGCGCCAGCGCAGGTGGGGCCGGATCGTCCAGATCAGTTCGATCAACGGCCAGAAAGGCCAGTACGGCCAGGCCAATTACGCGGCGGCGAAGGCCGGCATGCACGGCTTCACCATCTCGCTCGCGCAGGAAAACGCCAGGTTCGGCATCACCGTCAACACCGTCTCTCCGGGCTACATCGGCACCGACATGGTGATGGCCGTGCCCGAGGATATCCGCGAGAAAATCGTCGCCCAGATTCCCACCGGACGCCTCGGCACCCCGGAGGAAATCGCCTACGCAGTGAGCTTTTTCATCCCCGAGGAGGCCGGCTGGATCACCGGCGCGAACCTGTCCGCAAACGGCGGCCAATACATGGGCTGGTAGGCCGGGAGGCGCAAGCGGGCGCTGTTGCAAGCCCCCACGGCCTAAGCCATGCTGCAGGGCATCATGGCTTCAGGTCCTGCGTCCCATGTCATCGAAGCGAGTCATCAAGAAATACCCCAACCGCCGTCTCTACGACACCCAGATCTCGAGCTACATCACGATCGAGGACGTGCGGCAGTTGATTGTCGATGGCGAGGATTTCGAAGTGGTCGACGCGCGCTCGGGCGAGGACCTCACCCGGCAGGTGCTGCTGCAGATCATCACCGAGCACGAGCAGGACGGCGAACCGATGCTGTCCACCCAACTGCTCAGCCAGATCATCCGTTTCTACGGCGATTCGCTGCAGGGCTACATGGGCAGCTACCTGGAGCAATCGATGCAGGCCTTCCTCGACCAGCAGCAGCAGTTCCGCAAGCAGATCGGCAACATGCTCGGCCAGACGCCCTGGGCGATGATGAACCAGCTCACCGAGCGCAACATGACGATGTGGAAGGAATTCCAGCAGAACCTCGCCGGCAATGTCGGCCAGACCCGCACACCGGGGAAGAAGCCCGACAGCAAATCCTGAGGCGACTACGGGAAATGCATCCGATCGCTGCCGGTTGATGAAGGCAATGCCTGCAGCCCGACCATTGGCACCGACCGTCATCCGGCTTGCCACCTACCGCGGCGCTTGCCCTTCGCAATACTTCCGATAGAAACCCAGCGCCTCCGGCATCAGGGCCTGCAAGGTCTGGATGCGGTTGGCGGGATCGGGGTGGGTGGAGGCGAATTCCGGTGGCCGCGAACCTCCACCCAGTTGCGCCATGCGCTCCCATAACGGCACGGCGGCGCGGGGGTCGTAGCAGGCTGCGGCCGCCAGCATCAGGCCCACCTGGTCGGCCTGGGTTTCGTGGTTGCGCCCGTACGGCAGGATCAGGCCGTATTGCGCGCCCGCGCCCAGCGCGGCCATCACGGCCTGCTGTTGTTGCGGGTCCATCCCGCCCACCGCCATGCCGGCCGCCATCTGGCCCATCTGCACCAGGTTCTGCTGGGCCATGCGCTGCGAGCCGTGCCGCAGCAGGGCGTGGGCGATTTCATGGCCCATCACCACGGCCAACGCATCGGGTGTCTGCGTCACCGGCAACAGGCCGGTGTAGACCGCCATCTTGCCGCCGGGCAGGCAGAACGCGTTGGCCTCGTCGGCCTGGATCACGCTGACGTCCCACTGGAAATCGCGGTATGAGGTCGGCGCCTGCTGCTGATGACGGGCCGCAAGGTCCGCGGTGACTTCCGGCACCTTCGCGACCAGCCGTTGGGCGATGGCACGGACCTGCTGGCTGGCCGGTGCGCTGGCCGGCAACAGCGCACCCTGCATCTGGGCATCGCCGAGCACCTGCTGGTATGCCTGCGCACCCAACTGGACTTCTTCGGCGGCGCTGGCACCGTAGTGCGCCGTCTCGCCGGTGTATGGATCGGTCTGCGCCGAGCCGAACCATTGCCATGCCGCGTAGCCGGCAAACAGCACCAGGATCCACCAGCGGAAACCGCCGCCCCGACTCCGGCGCGGCTGCGGGGAACCGCCCATGCGACTGGTGTTCATCCCATGCTCCTCATCGTCTGCCACCTGCTGCCATCTGCTGCCACCGCGAACCGGCACGACCCGTTGCCGTGGCCGGGATCAGATCTCGCGCACGACACGGAAACCGACCCGCGCGTTGGTGGTGTCCACATCGCTGCCCAGCCGCCATGCCGAACGGGTCTGCTCGGGCGAGCTCGCCCACGAACCACCGCGCACCACCCGCTCCTGGCAACCCGGATTGATCCAGGCCTTGCCATCGGAAGGCGCACGTCGGTAATTGCTGTGCCAGCAGTCCGCAACCCATTCGCTGACGTTGCCCGCCAGGTCGTGAAGGCCGTATGCATTCGCCGCGTACGAGCCAACCCGCGCCGGCCCCCAGGCACCATCGCCGTAGTCCGCGAAGGCATTGCGCCAATGCCGGCCACTGGGTGATTCATCGAGCGCACCAGTGAAGTTGCCGGCACCCTCCGGCGGCCCGCCTGCGCCCCAGGGGAACGGCCCGGGGTGGCCTGCGCGCAGCATGTATTCGAACTCCGCCTCGCTGGGCAGCCGGTAGTGCTGGCCGGTCTGGTCGGACAGCCACTGCGCGTAAGCCTGCGCGTCCTTGGCGCTGACGTGGACCACCGGCAGATGGTCGCCTGCCGGAGCGCCGGCATAGTCCGACCGCCAGCCGACTCCGTTGCGGCGCACCAGATTGCCGCTGCGTTCGTCATAGACGGTGGAATAACCCCGCCGGTCCGCCCGCGTCCGGTATGCGGTGGCGGTCACGAAGCGCCGGAACTCGCCGACCGTGACCTCGTGGCGCGCCACGGCCAGCCCTCGATCGAAACGGACATTGCGCGTGGGCCGCTCGGCATCGCTGGAGCCGGCCTCGCCGGCATCCGCCCCCATCCGGAAGGCGCCGTGCGGGATGATCACCAGCTCCGGCCCCCGCCCCCCCTGGCGCAGCGCCTCGGTAAACGCCTGGCCCGGCCGGAACAGCCCGTAATGGCTGGCCATTTCGATGCGCTCGCGCAACTCGATCGCCGCCGGATCCGCCGCCGGTGCAATCCGCAGCAAGGTCGCCAGATGCTCCCGCGCGGTATCGATGCCGCCCTCGCGCGCCAATGCAACGATGCCCTCGTCACGCAGGCTGCTCACCCTCGCTCCGCGCATGCGGGCAATGCGCGTGCGGGCCTGCGCGACCGTGTCGAGTTGCGGGCGCACCGAAGCGGCCTTCTCCAGCCACCTGTCGGCCTCGGTGTAATCGTCTTTTCCGGCGGCAATTTCGGCCCGGCGGATCAGCCCGCTCTCGGCCGCCGCCAACCCCTGCAGCGCGCGGGCATCGTGCGGCCGCAATGTCAGGGCCTCGCGGAAATAGGCGATCGCGCCGCCCTTTTTTCCGTCCTCGCCGATCTGGCCGTCGTTCAAGGCGCGCTCGCCGCGCAGGCTGGCCTGCTGCGCCTGGTCGACCGGATCCAGCCGGCCCAGCCAGGCGGCGACGCGCGGATCGGCCGGCGCCATGGTGCGCGCGACGGCGGCGATCTCGTGCGCACTGTGCAGCTGCGCGGGCTCGGCATCGACCTCGGCCAGGGCGAGGTCGCCCCGTTCCAGCAAGGCCTCCAGGGCGTGATCGAGGCCGGCGGAAACCTCGGCATCGGCGGGCGCCTGTTCCTGCAGCGCCATGTACAGCGGAATCGCATCGTCATCGCTGCCGAACAACTCACCGGCTTCCAGCGCCTCGGCCGCCTGCTGTTTCAATTCGGCGATGTTTTCCGCATCGACCTCGACTTCCGGTGCGCGCCAGACCGGCACCTCCTGGTCCTCGCCGATGGTCACGACCGGTGCACGCGCTTCGCTGACGTTGCCCTGAGCCGTATCCGGCGTCTCGTCCGGCGGGCGGGAACATGCCGCCAACAGCCCCGCCAGCGCGAGCGCCGCACACAGGGCCGCGAGCCCCGTCGGATGGCTTCGCCGGGGCGGTCGTGGCGGCAATATCACTGGGGGTCGTGAACGCAATCGTCCTCCCTGCCTGTTGGCATTGCGGGGACCGCACCCGGAGGGGCAGGCCGAAAATAGGCTATTGTCGCCCGTCGCGGCAACCTCCGTCTCCGACCGATCCCACGTGACATATCCAGCCTCAAGCACCGCTTCAAACCCGGCTTCGTCCAGCGCTGTTCCGCTCGCTCCCGCCTGGATCACCGACCCGGCCGAGCTCACCGCCCGCCTCGCCCACCGCCCGGCGCGCATCGGCCTGGATACCGAGTTCATCCGCGAGCGCACCTATTGGCCGCAACTGGCGCTGCTGCAGATCGCCCTCGAGCGCGGCGACGCCACCGAAATCCTGCTGGTGGACACGCTCGCGCCGGGGATCAACGAAGCGTTCGCACCGATCATGGCGGACGAGTCGATCCTGAAGGTCATGCACAGCCCCAGCGAGGACCTGGTCGCGTTCAAGCACGCCTGCGGCGTGGTGCCGCGCCCGCTGTTCGATACCCAGCTGGCAGCGGCACTGGCCGGCGTCGGCAGCGGGATGGGTTACCAGAAGCTGGTGGAGAACATTACCGGTACCGCCCTGGCCAAGGGCGAGACCCGCTCCGACTGGCTGCGCCGGCCGCTGTCACCGGCGCAGCTGGAATACGCCGCCGACGACGTGCGCCACCTGTTCGAACTGCACGACGTGCTCGACGGCATGCTGGGCCAACTGGGCCGGCGCGAGTGGCTCGCCAGCGATGCCGCCCGCACCGTTGCGAACGCCGACGACGACGGCATCGAACGCTGGCCGCACCTGTCGATGCGCAACGCCCAGTTCCTCGATGCCATGGCCCAGCGCCATCTGGTGCGCCTGCTGCGTTGGCGCGAGGTTTACGCCCGTGAGAGCGACCGTCCGCGCAGCTGGATCCTCGACAACGAGCTGGCGGTCACCCTGGCGCGCAAGCTCCCGGCCGACCGGCAGGCGTTGCAGCGCGAGCTGGACGCCCACCCCAAGGCACCCCGCAAACTGGGCGACGCGATCTGGCAGGCACTCACCACCGCCCTGCCCGACGAGGCCGATGCGCCCGATGCCGGCGTTGCCGAGAAGCGCGACAAGAACCGTCTGCGCCGGTTGCAGGACGCGGTCGCGGCACGCAGCGCCGGACTCGGATTGCCCGACGGCATACTCGCCTCGCGCCGCCATCTGGAAAGCCTGCTCGACCACGGCCAATGGCCCGACGCCCTCGCCGGCTGGCGACGCGAAGTTCTCGAACCCGTCCTCGCGCCGCTGATCGAAGAAAAACACTAGCGCTGGCGGGCCACCGTCGCTAGACTTGTCCACGCTTTCATGGGGCGGTAGCTCAGCTGGGAGAGCGCCACGTTCGCATCGTGGAGGTCAGGGGTTCGATCCCCCTCCGCTCCACCATGAACTGCAGGAAGGGCTGGACTTGCGTCCGGCCCTTTTTGTTGGCCGGCCCAGCGGCTGGTTTTCCATTCCCTTCCCGGTCCCGGCGGGCCATCGCCGACAGTTCCTGCGATAATTCCGCCATTGGCCCCGTAGCTCAGCTGGATAGAGCGGTCCCCTCCTAAGGGACAGGTCACACGTTCGAATCGTGTCGGGGTCACCACGTACCTGCCGCGTGCCATTGGCAGGGGTTTCACGCAGGAGCTCGCGCAGGTTTTTGTGCGGCCCTTCGACCACACACCATCCCTTGGCACCGCCGCGGCATCCATACGCATCATCAACAGGAGATCTCCATGACCCATCCCGTCCTCACCGCGCTCGGCCTGACCGGTACCGAATCGGGCACCTACCTCGGCAATGGCGAATGGTCCAAGGCCACCGGTGCCGGCATCCTGGAGCCGATCAACCCGACCGATGGCGAGGCACTGGCGAAGGTGCATGCCAGCAGCCCGGCGGAGTACGAGCAGATCGTCGAGCGCGCCCAGGCCGCCTTCAAGGTCTGGCGCACCACGCCGGCCCCGCGTCGTGGCGAGGCCGTGCGCCTGTGCGCCGATGCGTTGCGCGAGCACAAGGACGCACTGGGTTCGCTGGTCGCGCTGGAGATGGGCAAGTCCAAGCCGGAAGGCGACGGCGAAGTGCAGGAGATGATCGACATCGGCGAGTTCGCCGTCGGTCTGTCGCGCCAGCTGTACGGCCTGACCATGCATTCCGAGCGCCCCGGCCACCGCATGTACGAGCAGTGGCATCCGCTGGGCATCGTCGGCGTGATCTCGGCGTTCAACTTCCCGGTCGCGGTCTGGGCCTGGAACGCGCTGATCTCGGCGGTCTGCGGCAACATCACCATCTGGAAGCCGTCGCCGAAGACCCCGTTGTCGGCGATCGCCGCGGTCCGGATCTGCAACGAGGCGCTGAAGAAGGGCGGCTTCCCGGACATCTTCTTCCTGTTCAACGACGCCGGCACCGAGCTGGCCCAGCACTTCGTCGATGACAAGCGCATCAACCTGGTCAGCTTCACCGGCTCGACCAAGGTCGGCCGCCATGTCGGCGAGCGGGTCGCGCGCCGGATGGGCCGCTCGCTGCTGGAACTGGGAGGCAACAACGCGATGATCGTCGATGCCAGCGCCGACCTGAAGCTGGCGATTCCGGCGATTGTCTTCGGCGCCGTCGGCACCGCCGGCCAGCGTTGCACCACCACCCGCCGTGTATTCATCCACGAATCGATCTTCGACGACGTGCTGGCCAAGCTGGTCACCGCCTACAAGCAGGTCGAGGGCAAGACCGGCGACCCGACCGACCCGACCAACCTGATGGGGCCGCTGAACAGCCCGGAAGCGGTGCAGGGCTACCTGGCCGCGATCGAGAAGGCCAAGGCAGCCGGCGGCACCGTCGCCACCGGCGGCGCGGCGATCGACCGCAAGGGCAACTTCGTGCTGCCGACCATCATCACCGGACTGACCAACGACGCTGAAGTGGTGCAGACCGAAACCTTCGCGCCGATCCTGTACGTGATGAAGTTCAAGCACCTCGACGACGCGATCGCGATGCAGAACGACGTGCCGCAGGGGCTGTCCTCGGCGATCTTCACCGAGAACCTGAAGGCGGCCGAGGCGTTCCTGGCGGCGAGCGGTTCGGACTGCGGCATCGCCAACGTCAACATCGGCACCTCGGGTGCGGAGATCGGCGGTGCGTTCGGTGGCGAGAAGGAAACCGGCGGCGGCCGCGAATCGGGTTCGGACTCCTGGCGCGCCTACATGCGTCGCCAGACCAACACCATCAACTACTCCGACGAACTGCCGCTGGCGCAGGGCATCAAGTTCGACCTGTAAGCTCCTCCGGCCGAGAGTGCCCAGCCAATGAACAGCCCCGTCCCTTCCTCCGTGCCGCCTCCCGCTGGCAGCGGCCGGCAGACCAGCACGATGGCCATCATCAGCCTGGTCGCCGGCGTGCTGGGCTGGACGGTCCTGCCGATGCTGGGCAGCATCGTGGCGATCATCACCGGGCACCTCGCCCGCAGTGAAATCCGTCGCGACAACGGCAACGTCGACGGCGACGGGCTGGCAATCGCGGGTCTGGTACTGGGCTACGCGATGGTCGCCCTCGCCGTTCTGGCGGTGCTGGCGATGCTGCTGTTCTTTGGTGGGCTGGCGGCGTTCCTGGCACTGGCCGGCAACTGGGGATAAGCGTGTACCGACTGGCCCGTCCGCTGCTGTTCAACCTGGATGCCGAGCGCGCCCATGACCTGAGTCTGCGGGCGCTCGAGCTGGCCCATCGCAGCGGCGCGACCGCGATGCTGGGCAAGTCGCCCGAGCCGTTGCCGACCCGGGCCTTCGGGCTGGAATTTCCGAACCCGGTCGGACTGGCGGCCGGGCTGGACAAGAACGGCGAGCACATCGATGCGTTGCTGGCGCTGGGGTTCGGCTTCGTCGAGATCGGCACCGTGACGCCGCGCCCGCAGGCGGGCAACCCGAAGCCGCGCATGTTCCGCCTGCCGGACCAGCAGGCGGTGATCAACCGGCTGGGATTCAACAATGCCGGCGTCGATGCGCTGGTCCGCAACGTCGAGCGGGCCCAGCGCAAGGGCGGCCTGCTGGGCATCAACATCGGCAAGAACAAGGAAACGCCGAACGAGATCGCCGAAGGCGACTACATGTACTGCCTGTCGCGGGTCTATGAGCTGGCGGACTACGTGACGGTGAACATCTCCTCGCCCAATACCGCCGGCCTGCGCGAGCTGCAGGAGGAGCAGGCGCTGCGCCGGCTGGTCAGCATCCTGCGTGACGAGCAGGAGCGCCTGGGGGCCAAGCACGGTCGCCGCATCCCGATGCTGGTCAAGATCGCGCCGGACCTGTCCGACCCCGACATCGAGGCCTGCGCACGGGTGTTGAGCGAGCTCGAGGTCGATGGCGTGATCGCGACCAACACCACGGTCTCCCGGGTCGCGGTCGAAGACGTCCGAGGCGCGGAAGAAGCGGGTGGACTGTCCGGCCGTCCGCTGATGGGCGCGTCGACCACCGTGCTCAGGATGATGCGCACCCGCCTGCCCGAGTCGATCCCGCTGGTCGGGGTCGGCGGCATCCTCTCGGGCGCCGACGCGGTGACCAAGATGGCCGCCGGTGCCAGCCTGGTGCAGTGCTATTCCGGGCTGGTGTATCGCGGCCCCGCCCTCATACGCGAATGCGTGGAGGCGATCCGCCGACGCAAGTTCGCGCCCAGCCGTGGCCCGATGCCGCCGGTCGCATGAGCCAGGCCGTCCGCATCCTTCGCGACGTCGCGCTGCAGTCCCGCAACACCCTTGGCGTCGCCGCGCGTGCCGCCGTGCTGGCCGAAGTCACCGACACCGCGGCGTTGCCGGCACTGTTCGAGCGACCCGAATTTTCCGGCCAGCCGCCGCTGGTACTGGGTGGCGGCAGCAATGTGCTGTTCGTGGAGGATCCGCAGCGTCCGCTGCTGGTGCTGGCCGGACGGCAGACCCACGTGGTGCGCAACGATGCCAATGGCGCCATCCTCCGCGCCGATGCCGGCGTGCCGTGGCACGGCTTCGTCCTCGACACCCTTGCCCGCGGCCATGCCGGGCTGGAAAACCTGGCACTGATTCCGGGTACGGTCGGCGCGGCTCCGATCCAGAACATCGGCGCGTACGGCGTGGAAGTGCGCGAATTCATCCACGCGGTGGAAGCGTTCGAGCCGGCCAGCGGGCAGTGGCACCGGCTCGACCGGGAGGCCTGCGCCTTCGCCTACCGCGACAGCGTGTTCAAGCAGCAGCCGGACCGGTTCATCGTCACCGCGGTCGAGTTCGCACTGCCGCCGGCATTCACGCCACGGCTGGAATACGCCGGCATCGGCGAAGAGTTGGCGGCGATGGGCGTTGCCCACCCCACGCCCGGCGCCATCGCCGAGGCGGTGATCGCGATCCGTCGACGCAAGCTGCCCGACCCGGCAGTGATCGGCAACGCCGGCAGCTTCTTCAAGAACCCGATCGTGCCCGCGCTGAAAGCCGAAGCGCTGTCGGGCGAACATGCCGCCCTGCCGGTATTCCGTGGCGGCGATGACGACACCCGCAAGCTCTCGGCCGCGTGGCTGATCGACGCCTGCGGCTGGAAGGGTCACCGCGATGGCGATGCCGGCGTCGCGGCCTCGCACGCGCTGGTGCTGGTCAATCACGGCGATGCCAGCGGGCGGCAACTGTTCGATCTGGCCCGGCGGATTGCCGGGTCGGTCCACGAGCGCTTCGGGGTCGCCCTGGAGCCGGAACCGCGCATCATCGGAGCGTCATGGTGACACCGGCAACCGGCAATCCCGCGACCAAGACCGCGATGTCGGTCCACACCCGCGCGGCGCTGCTGATGCTCGGCAGCACCGGATTCTTCGCGGTGATGGTCATCGCCATCCGGCTGGCCTCCGAGTCCCTGCACACCTTCGAGGTGGCGTTCTTCCGCAGCTTCTTCGGCATGCTGGCGGCCTTGCCGCTGCTGTACAAACACGGCCCCGGACTGCTGCGGACGCAACAGCTGCCGCGTTATTTCGTGCGCTGCTTGCTGGGCACGCTGTCGATGTTCTGCGGCTTCTGGGCGATCGGCAATCTGCCACTCGCGCAGGCCGTGTCGCTGTCGTATTCCACCCCGTTGTTCGTGACCATCGCGGCGGTGCTGTGGCTGGGCGAGCAGGTGCGCGTGCGACGCTGGAGCGCGGTCGTGCTGGGCTTCATCGGCGTGCTGATCATCGTCCGGCCCGGCACCGCGGAGTTCAGCGCGGGCACCCTGATCGCGATCTCCGCCGCAATCATCAGCGGCATCGTGGCGATCCAGATCAAGCAGTTGTCCTACACCGAGCCGGCCGACCGCATCGTCATCCTGACCACCATCCTGTGGGTGCCGATGTCGCTGGTGCCGGCCCTGTTCGTGTGGGAATGGCCGCACGGCATCGTGTGGCTGTGGGTGGTATGCGCCGGCGTGCTCGGGACCGCCGGCCACATGCTCTGGACGCGGGCGCTGAAGCTGGGCGATGTCTCCGCGCTGACGCCGATCAGTTTCATGCAGTTGCCGATCGTGGCGGTGTTCGGATTCTTCCTGTTCGGCGAGGACCTGGATCGCTGGACCGTGCTCGGCGCCGCGATCATCTTCATCGCCAACGGCTACATCGCCCACCGCGAGGCCCGGCTCGCACGGCGTGCCGCCACCACCGCACCGACCACGGCGGTCAAGCCGGGCCAGTAGGGTTCCAGGCGCCACCAGCGGCACGCGTGCCGGCCTGCGACTTTCAGCCGCGATGCCGGAGCCGGTACCGCCCCCGGAACACCGCCAGGAAACTGGCGGCCACCCAGACACTGGCCACGGCCCATCCGGCGAGGATGTCGGACGGGTAATGCACGCCCAGATAGACGCGTGAAAAGCCCACCAGCAACACGAACGCGGCCATCGCCACGATCACCGGCCAACGCCAGCGCGTGTGCCACGCCAGCAGGATCAGGACCAGTGCCAGCGTGGCCGAGCCCATCGCGTGGCCGCTGGGGAAACTCCAGGTCGTCTCCGGCGCGATGGACTCCCACAACGCGGGCCGGTCACGCGCGAACACCTGTTTGGTGAGCACGTTCAACAGGCCGGAGCCGGCCAGCGCGAGGGTCGCGAAAGCCGCCACGCGCCATTGGCGACGGAGCAGCAGGAACATCACCAGCGCGATATCGAACGGTACAACGCCGTACAGGTAGCCGAGCTGGGACATCGCCACGAAGAAGCGGTCGAGCACCGGGCTGCCCAACGCGCGGGCAAAATCCAGGATCGGCAGATCGAATGCGAACGAGCCGCCGGCGCGGACTCTCGTGGCCAGCGTCGCGAAAGCCCAGGACGGCGGCAGCAACGCGGCGACGATCAGCGCCAGTTGTCCACGATGCCTGCGCCACCAATCCGGCCAGCGCCCTGTCTGCCGCCACGAATGGGACCCCGACGCGGAACCGCTCGATGCAAACCCCGCCGGTGTTGGCGGGCCGGGTGGAGCCACGGGTGGTGTCATCTCCGGAGATTTCCCAGCCGGATCGGGCAAGCCTGACCCGGACGAGCCCGACTCGGACGAACCCGGCTCAGGCAATCCCGGCGCCGCCATAGTGGCGCTCGACGTAGCGGTCGATCAGGCCGACAAACTCGTCGGCGATGTGCTCGCCGCGCAGGGTCACGGTCTTCTCGCCGTCCTCGAACACCGGTGCGGACGGTGCCTCGCCGGTGCCCGGCAGCGAGATGCCGATGTTGGCGTGACGCGATTCGCCCGGGCCGTTGACGATGCAGCCCATCACCGCGAGGGTCAGGTTTTCCGCGCCGGGATGGGTGACCTTCCATTCCGGCATCTTCGCCCGCACATGCTCCTGGACCTTCTGCGCCAGCTCCTGGAAGAACGTGCTGGTGGTACGCCCGCAGCCGGGGCACGCCGTCACCATCGGGGTGAACGCGCGCAGGCCCATGGTCTGCAGCAGTTCCTGCGCGACGATCACCTCGTTGTTGCGCGACTGGCCCGGCTCGGGGGTCAGCGAGATGCGGATCGTGTCGCCGATGCCTTCCTGCAGCAGCACGCCCAGCGCCGCGCTGGAAGCGACGATGCCCTTGCTGCCGATGCCGGCCTCGGTCAGGCCCAGATGCAGCGCGTAATCGCCGCGCCGGGCCAGCTCGCGATACACCGCGATCAGCTCCTGCACGCCGCTGACCTTGGCGCTGAGCACGATGCGCTCGGCCGGCAAGCCGATATCGATGGCGCGCTCGGCGGAGTCCAGCGCCGAGCGGATCAATGCCTCGCGCAGCACCCGGCCGGCGTCCCAGGGCTCCGCACGCAAGGCGTTCTCGTCCATCAGCTCGCGTGCCAGCGCCTGGTCCAGCGAGCCCCAGTTGGCGCCGATCCGCACCGGCTTGTCGTACTGGATCGCCAGCTCGATCAGGGTCGCGAACTGGCTGTCGCGCTTCTTGCCGAAACCGACGTTGCCGGGATTGATGCGGTACTTGGCGAGCGCCTCGGCCGCCGCGGGTTCGGCGGTCAGCAACTGGTGGCCGTTGTAATGGAAGTCGCCGATCAGCGGGACTTCCACGCCCATCATCGCCAGCTTGTCGCGGATCCGCGGCACGGCGGCGGCGGACTCGGCGTTGTTGACGGTGATGCGCACCAGTTCCGAACCCGCGCGCCACAATTCGGCGACCTGCTTGACGGTGCCCGCGATGTCGGCGGTGTCGGTGTTGGTCATCGACTGCACCACTACCGGCGCGCCGCCGCCGACGGTGATCCCGCCGATCGTGACCGCGCGGGTGGAGCGGCGCGGCAGGGGGCCGAAGGCGGGGTTGGTGCAGGGGCTGGCGAC
>DASTUE010000078.1:0-5384 GCA_035759805.1 Lysobacter sp.
CGGCGTCCAGCACGCGGCCGCCGAAACCGATCGCGCGGCCGCGGCGGTCGTGGATCGGGAACATCACGCGGTCGCGGAACTTGTCGTAGATGCGGCCGCTGTCGTTCCTGGAGAACAGGCCGCCGCGTTCGAGCAGGCCGAGCTGGCGCTGGTCGGTGCCGAGCGCGTCGCGCAGTGCGTTGAAACCGTCCGGCGCGTAGCCGATGCCGAAGCGCGCGCGGATGTCGGTATCCACGCCACGATCGTCGAGGTAGGACTGCGCCTTCGGGCTGCCGAGCAGCTGTTTCTGGAAGAACGCCGAGGCCGCCGTCATCGCATCGAACAACGCCTGGCCGTCGGGATTGGCATTGCGCTGGACGGTGTCGCGTGGCACTTCCATGCCGGTCTGCTTGGCCAGCTCGTCGATCGCGTCGAGGAACTCGAGGCGGTCGTAGTTCATCAGGAAGCTGATCGCGGTGCCATGCGCGCCGCAACCGAAGCAGTGGTAGAACTGCTTGGCCGGCGAGACCGTGAAGCTCGGCGAGCGCTCGTCGTGGAACGGGCAGCACGCCGCATACTCCTTGCCCTGCCGCTTCAACGGCACGCGCGCGCCGATCAGCTCGACGAGGTCGGCGCGGGCGAGCAGGTCATCGATGAATGCGTCCGGGATGCGGGCCATGGCCTAGAGATCGACTCCAAGCCGGCAAGCGGGTTTCGCCCGCGCGCGGCGGCGCGTTGAGACAGGTTCGCAAGCGAGGTTTCTCGTTGCGCGGTCATCGATGAATGCGTCTGGGATGCGGGCCATGGTCTGGGTGGGCCGAACCGGGGCGGGATCGGCGGAACCGGTGCTCAGGCGCTCAGGCGCTGCTTGACCAGTTTGGACACCAGGCCCATGTCGGCCTGTCCGGCGAGCCGGGGCTTGAGCGCGCCCATCAGCTTGCCGATGTCGGCGGGGCCGGCGGCACCGGTTTCGGCGATCGCGGCATCGATCGCGGCGACGATGGCGGCCTCGTCCAGCTTGGCCGGCAGGTAACGCTCGATCACCACGATCTCGTCGCGCTCGATGACGGCCAGATCCTCGCGGGCGGCGGCTTCGAACTGGCTGACCGAATCGCGACGTTGCTTGACCATCTTGTCCAGGATCGCGAGCACCTGGGCGTCGTCCAGCTCTGTGCGCTCGTCGACTTCCCGTTGCTTGATGGCCGCCAGCATCAGCCGGATCACGCCGAGGTCGTGCTTGTCGCCGGCCTTCATGGCGGCCTTCATGTCATCGGTGAGTTGCTGCTTGAGCGTCATGGCGGTGCCTCGCTGTGTGAATGGGACCAATGCAAAAAGCCGACTGCGCATCATGGCGCGGCCGGCTTGCTGCGGACAAACACGCACCAGGGCCGTGAAGGCCGGTGCGATGGCGCGACCGGGAGCGTCGATCAAACGCTTCCGGCCAGGCGATCAGTACAGGCGCTGACGCTTGGTCACATCGCGCGAGGCGCGACGGGACTGGCGCTTCACTGCGGCTGCAGCCTTGCGCTTGCGCTCCTGGGTCGGCTTCTCGTAGTACTCGCGCTTGCGGGTCTCGGCGAGGACGCCGGCTTTCTCGCAGGTGCGCTTGAAGCGACGCAGGGCAAACTCGAAGGGCTCGTTTTCGCGGACTTTGACGGCGGGCATGCGGAATCTCGGTTCGGGTGAACTGCCCGGCAGGTCCGGGCGAGCCGCGTATGATAGCGAAACCAGCCGCGGTGGTGCAAGTCCGGGGGCCTTTGTGGCGTGAGCCGGGCAGGACGCAGCCGGGTGCTGGCGTACCCTTTCCGGTTCCCTGAACCGTCACGTGGCCGCATTCATGAAAGTCCTGGGCATCGAAACCAGTTGCGATGAGACCGGCGTGGCCGTGTACGACACGCAGGCCGGTCTGCTCGCGCATGCGCTGTACAGCCAGGTCGCGCTGCACGCCGAATACGGCGGCGTGGTGCCGGAACTGGCCAGCCGCGACCACGTGCGCAAGCTGCTGCCGCTGATCCGCCAGACCCTGGCCGATGCCGGGATGACAGTCGGGGAGATCGACGGCGTGGCCTACACCGCCGGGCCGGGCCTGGTCGGCGCGTTGCTGGTCGGCGCGGGGGTGGCGCGTTCGCTGGCGTGGGCGCTGGACAAGCCCGCGGTCGCGGTCCACCACATGGAAGGCCACCTGCTGGCTCCGTTGCTGGAAGACGACCCGCTGGGCCGCCCCGAGCCGCCATTCGTCGCGCTGCTGGTGTCGGGCGGGCATACCCAGTTGATCGCCGTGGAGGCGATCGGCCGCTACCGCCTGCTCGGCGAGACGCTGGACGACGCGGCCGGCGAGGCGTTCGACAAGACCGCCAAGCTGATGGGCCTGCCGTACCCGGGCGGGCCGCAGCTGGCGATGCTGGCCGGGCAGGGGCGCGCGGGAGCCTATAAGTTTCCGAGGCCAATGACCAACCGGCCGGGGCTGGATTTCAGTTTCAGCGGACTCAAGACCCAGGTGATGCTGGCCTGGCGCGACGGCGACCAGTCCGACCAGGCGCGCGCCGACATCGCCCGCGCGTTCGAGGAGGCGGTCGTGGATACGCTGGCGATCAAGTGCGAGCGCGCGCTGGAGGCGGCCGGCTGCGAAACGCTGGTGGTGGCCGGCGGCGTGGGCGCGAACCTGCGGCTGCGCGCGAAGCTGGGCGAGATGGCGGCCCGGCGCGGCGGCCGGGTCAGTTTCCCGCGGCCGGCGTTCTGCACCGACAACGGCGCGATGATCGCCTTCGCCGGCGCCTTGCGGCTGCAGGCCGGCCAGCACGAGGACGCGGCGGTGAAGGTGGTGCCGCGCTGGGACATGGCGACCTTGCCGGCGGTGTGGCCGCGGGGTTTTTGCAGGAGCGACGTCAGTCGCGACCTGTATATCGTTCCGGGTCGCGACTGACGTCGCTCCGACAAACGCAAGGCTCTGCGCAAGGGCCTCCATCAACGAGGCACCGGAATCGCAATGGACAAGGTTTTCATCGAGGGTCTGCAGGTCGATGCGCTGATCGGCATCTACGACTGGGAGCGGCGGATCCGCCAGCCGCTGGTGTTCGACGTCGAGATGGCGTTCGACAACCGCATCCCGGCCGCCAGCGATGCGATCGGCGACACGCTCAACTACAAGGCGGTCAGCAAGCGGATCATCGCCTACGTGTCGCAATCCGGGTTCGGCCTGGTGGAGACCCTGGCCGAGCGGGTGGCCGCGATCATCCTGGACGAGTTCGGCGTGCGGCATGTCCGCCTGAAACTCAGCAAGCCCGGCGCGGTGCGTGGCGCGCGCGCGGTGGGGGTGATGATCGAGCGCTCGGCGGCTACCCTGCAGCAATGAATTTTCTTGCCGATGTCGAGTTTCTGCGGCCGCTGATGGCCATTCCCCATATGACCATGCTGTTCGGTCTCGCCGGCCTGCTGCTGCTGGCCTGGGTCGCGAACTGGCTGACCCGGCAGGTCCTGGTCCGGGTGGTCGGCGGGCTGGTCAAGGCCTCGTCGATGAAGTGGGACGACGCGGTCATGTCGCGCCGGGTGCTGGCGCGGCTGGCCAACATGGTGCCGGCGCTGATCATTGTCGTGGGCGTCGGCGGGATCGACGGCCTGTCCGATGGCGTGGTCGCGGTGGTGCGTAATGTGGCGCTGGCGTTCGTCGCGCTGACCATCGCGCTGGCGATCAGCAACGTGCTCGACGCGGTCAACGACCTGTACGTGGCGCACAGCCGCCGCGCCAACGAGCGGCCGATCAAGGGCTACCTGCAGGTGGTCAAGATCGTGGTGTTCGTGTTCGCGCTGGTGGTCATGGTGGCGACCCTGATCGAGCGCTCGCCGCTGTTGCTGCTGTCGGGTTTCGGCGCGATGAGCGCGGTGCTGATGCTGGTGTTCAAGGACACCATCCTGTCGCTGGTGGCCAGCGTGCAGCTGACCAGCAACGACATGCTGCGGGTCGGCGACTGGATCGAGATGCCCTCGCTGCAGGCCGACGGCGACGTGATCGACATGGCGCTGAACACGGTCAAGGTGCAGAACTGGGACAAGACCGTCACCACGATCCCGACCTACCGGCTGATCAGCGACAGCTTCAAGAACTGGCGCGGCATGCAGGAGTCGGGCGGCCGGCGGATCAAGCGCGCGCTGCTGATCGACCAGTCCTCGGTGCGCTTCCTGGAACCCGACGAGCGCACCCGGCTGCGCCGGATCGCGCTGATCGACGGCTACCTGGACGACAAGCGCCAGGAACTGGAGGCCTACAACGCGACCCTGCTGTCGGCCGGCAAGGACCCGGTCAACACCCGCCGGGTCACCAACATCGGCACCTTCCGCGCCTACGTCAGCCATTACCTGCGCGCGCATCCGGGCATCAACCAGCAGATGACCCAGATCGTGCGCCAGCTCGCGCCCGGCCCGACCGGCCTGCCGCTGGAGCTGTACTGCTTCACCGACACCGTGTCGTGGGTGCCGTACGAGGGCATCCAGGCCGACATCTTCGACCACCTGATCGCGATGCTGCCGGAGTTCGGCCTGCGCCTGTACCAGGCACCGGGCGGCGCGGATGTGGCGGCGCTGGCCGGGGCGGGCGCGGATGCGCGCGCGGGAGCCGTCGCCAGAACCAACGCCGAAACCGGCACCGAAGCCAGCGCATGAGCCGCGCCTACCTGAGCCTGGGCAGCAACCAGGATGCCGAGCGGCACCTGCGCGAGGCGGTGGACGAGCTGCGCGCGCGGTTCGGGGCGCTGGTGTTGTCGCCGGTGTACCGCACCCGCGCGGTCGGGTTTGATGGCCACGACTTCCTCAACGCGGCGGCGGTGATCGAGACCGACCTCGATCCGGTCGAACTGCACGACTGGCTGCACGCGCTGGAGGACGCCCACGGCCGCGACCGCAGCGGTCCGCGCTATGGCGACCGCACCCTGGACATCGACATCGTGCTGTTCGACGACCGGGAGTTCGTCGGCCCCGGCAACCTGCGCATCCCGCGTCCGGACCTGCAGCATGCGTTCGTGCTGCGCCCGCTGGCCGATATCGCGCCCGATGTGGTGGTGCCCGGCGATGGCCGCAGCCTGGCGCAATGCTGGGCCGCGCATCCCGCCCGCGATGCGGTGCTGGAAACCGTGCGGTTGCGGCCTCCCGCGGGGATTTGATCCTGCTCAAGCCCGGTCCGTTGCAATCGGGCAGGATGATGGCATCGACACCGCCACAAGGAGGCGCGCGATGCATCCGATCTGGGTTGAACTGTTGACCAAGCCGGTGGGCTGGCTGTCGCTTGGCGGCTCGATTTTCCTGCTGGTACTGCTGCCGCTGGGCATCCACCTGTTTCTGCGCAAGCAGATCCGCGACGACGAAGGCGGGGCCGAGGCGGAAGCCTACGAGCGCCGCCGCCGGGGCGAGCTGCC
>DASTUE010000079.1:0-25045 GCA_035759805.1 Lysobacter sp.
CATGCCGCAACGAAAGAGAACAAAAGAACCAAGATTGCTGCGAAAGAGTCTGTGCCCGTAAAGCTGAGAACGATTATTGGAATAGCTAGAACCGCTACTGCCGCAACAAATGACTGCCAAGTCATGCGAGCATACGAAACCTTGCGACAGGCCAGACAGAAGATGCTGGCAGTGTACTGGTTTGGTATTACGAAGTCCGACCATGAGATCGTGATCGGTTTATTGCAGTGTGGACAGGTGCGCTGATTCACGGATGCCTAACGCTTATTCGAGCCCCTAAAAAGGGCGTAGCCCCGAGTATGCCGCTTGCGGAGGTACCAGCCAAGCTCAGAAATCCTACATCAGATCAAGCGTTTGACCGGTACTGGCGAAGCTTCAACTCGATCAGTCTCGCCGTGTTATCCGACACGAAAGGGGCTTTTGATGGATTACACCGGCAAGGATGTGGGTGTAAGCGAGCCGCGGCTGCTGGACCAGGTGCGTTCCCGGTTGCGGGTCCGGCATTACAGCTTGCGCACCGAACAGGCGTATGTGGGATGGATACGGCGCTTCATCCTGGCCAACGGCAAGCGGCATCCGCGCGACATGGGTGGGCCCGAGGTGGAGCGGTTCCTGACCGTGTTGGCGACGAAGGGACGCGTGGCGGCGGGGACGCAGAACCAGGCGTTGGCGGCGCTGCTGTTTCTGTATCGCGAGGTGCTGGAAATGGAACTGCCGTGGATGGAGGCGATGGTCCGGGCGAAGCGGCCGCGCAAGATTCCGGTGGTGCTGTCCCGCGATGAGGTCAAACGCATGCTGGCGGTGCTGGAAGGGGCGCCGTGGTTGATGGCGGCAATGCTTTACGGCACGGGGATGCGGCTCATGGAGTGCACCCGGCTGCGGGTGAAGGATGTGGATTTCGGGCGGGGCGAGATCTGCGTGCGCGATGGCAAGGGCGGCAAGGACCGACGGGTGCCGCTGCCGTTGAAGTTGCGCGATCCGTTGATGGAGCGCGTCGAACGCGTACGCGTGCTCCACGAGCGAGATCAGGCGGACGGTGTGGCGCCGGTCTGGTTGCCCAACGCGCTGGACCGGAAGTATCCCAACGCCGGGCGCGAGCTGGGTTGGCAGTATGTGTTTGCGGCGACGCGGCTGTCGGTGGATCCGCGCAGCGGGCGGCTGCGTCGCCACCATGTCGATGAGAGCGTGCTGCAGCGTGCGGTGAAACAGGCGCGCGAGCTGGCGGGCATCCGCAAACCCGCCACCTGCCATACCTTGCGGCATTCGTTCGCCACGCATCTGCTGGAGGCCGGCCACGATATCCGCACGGTGCAGGAACTGCTCGGCCACAAGGACGTGGCGACCACCCAGATCTACACCCACGTGCTGGGTCGCGGCGCGGGCGGTGTACTCAGTCCGCTGGACCGGGATTGAGCCGGCGGAGATTGACCGGTGGAAACCAGGCGCCCGCCGCCTGGGAATCTTTCAGGTTCAGCCGAGCAGCACCAGTGTCGCCAGTCCCAGGAAGCTGAGGAAACCCATCACGTCGGTGATCGTGGTCAGCACGACGCCTCCGGCCAGCGCCGGGTCGAAGCCCATCCGCTTGAGGGTCAGCGGTACCAGCACGCCGCCGGCCGCGGCGGTGAGCAGGTTGATGGTCAGCGCGGTGCCGATCACCAATGACAACATCGGGTCGTGGAACCACAGCAGCACGATCAGGCCCAGTCCGATGCCCAGGCAGACGCCGTTGATCAGCGCGACGGCGAGTTCCTTGTGCAGCAACTCGCCGACGTTGGAGGCGCCGATCTGGCCCAGCGCGAGGCCGCGGATCATCAGCGCGAGCACCTGGGTGCCGGCATTGCCGCCCATGCCGGCGACGATCGGCATCAGGATCGCCAGCGCGACGATCTTGTCGATCGAGCCTTCGAACTGGCCGATCACGCTGGCGGCCAGGAAGGCGGTGCACAGGTTCACGCCCAGCCAGATCAGGCGGCGGCGGAAGGCGCGCCGGGCCGGGCTGAACATGTCCTCGTCCTCGTCCAGGCCGGCCGCGCTCAGCGCCTGGTGCTCGGCGCGTTCGCGGATGATGTCGACCACGTCATCGATGGTGATGCGGCCCAGCAGGATGTGGTTGTCGTCGACCACCGGCGCGCTCAGCCAGTCGTGATCGGAGAACTGGCGGGCGACTTCGTTGGCGGAATCGTCCACGTCGAACGCGGGCTGTTCGGCATCGAGCAGGCGGTTGATCGGGGTGGACGGCTCGTGGGTCAGCAGCGCGGCCAGCGCGATGCGGCCGCGGTACTGGTGGCGGCGGCTGACGACGTACAGGTGGTCGGTGTGCTCGGGCAGCTCGCCGCGCAGGCGCAGGAAGCGCAGTACGACGTCGACGGTGGTGTCGGCGCGCACGGTCACCACGTCGGGATTCATCAGGCGGCCGGCGGTGCCTTCGGGGTAGGACAGCACCTGTTCGAGCCGTTCGCGGTTCTCGCGGTCCATCGACTTGAGGACTTCGTCGATGACGGTGTCGGGCAGGTCCTCGACCAGGTCGGCGAGGTCGTCGATGTCGAGGTCTTCGACCGCGGCGACGATCTCGTCGGGGTCCATGTCCGCCAGCAGGCTTTCACGCACCTCGTCGCCGACGTGGACCAGCACCTCGCCGTCGTCGTCGGGGTCGACCAGGCCCCAGACCACGACGCGCTTGCCCAGCGGCAGCGACTCCAGCAGGTTGCCGATCTCGGCCGGCGACAGGGTGTTGACCAGCCGCCGCACCGGACCCAGGCGACCGCTGTCGAGCGCATCGGAGAGCAGGCGCAGCTGGTGCGACGTCTTGTCGTGGCGGATGGCTTCGGCCAATGGGTGCTCCAGGGTCGGAAGCCGCATCCGCATCGGACGCGACCGCATCGATGGGTCGTGGGTAGGACTCGTGTGGGGGATTATCCGCGCCGCGGCCGGTCGTGCCCAGCGCTAAAGCCCGGAAGGGATCAGGTGATAGCACGGAACGGCATCATCGAGTGCCTCCAGTCGCCGCCGGGGCCGGGGACTTCGTGGTATTGGTATGCGGTTTCCGCCTCCATGGTCCCGACATGTTGAAACCTCTGTCGCGTAAGACGCTTCCGTTGCTTGCCGCGCTGTCACTGGCGGCCTGCAGCGCCCCCGGATTGCCGGAACAATTGCCGTTTGCCGAACCGGGCGTGGGCTTCACGGTCGTGCCCGGCGGCGTGGGCTGCACGTCCACCGGCAGCTATCGCGGCAAGGTCAGCTGGGAGGTGCCCGGCTCGATGACGTCGAAGGTCGAGATCCAGGTGGGCGCGCAGGAACGTCAGGTGTTTGCGCGCAGCAACGAGTCGGTCGGCAGCGAGGAAACCGGCGACTGGGTATCGAAGGGCATGGTGTTCGCGCTGATCGACCGCAACACCGACATGCTGCTGGCGGCCATCGAGGCCGGGCCGGGACAGTGCGATGCGGCGCCGGCAGGGGATGCCGAAGGCGACGCGGAAACCGGTGGGGACCGCGCCGACGGGACGCCTTCCGAAGGCGAATAGGTCGGCCTTAGGCCGCGGGATCAATGCCCGCGTTGCTTTTCCAGCCAGCGTTCGATCTCGCCGCGGTCGCGGGCGCGCATCAGGGCGGGGGCCTGGCTGCGCAGGTACGGCACATCGCAGTGGCGGATGGTGCGGCGGACTTCCAGCAAGGTGGTGGGGTGCAGGCTGAACTGTTCCAGCCCGAGCGCCAGCAGCAAGGGGGCGAAATCCGCATCGCCGGCGATCTCGCCGCAGATCGAAATCGGTACCCGGCGCGCCTTGGCCAGCCGGATCGCATCGCGCAGCACGCGCAGTACGGCGGGGTGGAGCAGGGTGTACAGGTCGCCCAGCGCGTCGTTGTTGCGGTCGGCGGCGAGCAGGTACTGGATCAGGTCGTTGGTGCCGATCGAGAGGAAGTCGGCTTCGCCGATGAAACCCGACAGCGAGATGGCGGCGGCGGGAACCTCGATCATCGCGCCGAGGGCGACGCGTTCGGCGATCTCGTGGCCTTCGCTGCGCAGGTCGCGGGCAATGCGGGCGAGTTCGTGCCGGGCCTGACGCAGTTCCTCACGACGGGTGACCATCGGCAGCAGGATCTGCAACGGGCCATAGCCGGAAGCACGCAGCAGTGCGCGCAGTTGCTTCTCCAGCAGATCCGGTCGCGCCAAGGACAGGCGCAGGCCGCGCAGTCCGAGCGCGGGGTTGGGTTCGTCCTGCAGAGCCAGGCCGGTGCGGTCGGCCTTGTCGGCTCCCAGGTCGAGCGTGCGGATCGTCACCGGCCGTCCGCTCATGCCGAGCACGACATCGCGGTAGGCGTGGAACTGCTCGTCCTCGTCGGGCAGTTCGTTGCGTTGCAGGAACAGGAACTCGGTCCGGTACAGGCCGATGCCGGTGGCTCCCAGCGCATGCGCCTCGGCCACGTCTTCGCGCGATTCCGCGTTGGCATACAACTGGATGGCGGTGCCATCGCGGCTGAGGTTGGGTTCGCGCCGCAGGCGGTTGAGCTCGCGCAGTTCACGGGCGTAGCCGCGAAGTTGCGAACGGTGGGTGCGCAGGTCGGCGGGGTTGGGTTCCACCACCACCTTGCCGGTGCCGCCGTCGACGATCAGCACATCGCCGTCGCCGACCGTCTGCAGCAGGTTGGTGACGCCGACCACCAGCGGCAGGTGCAGGCTGCGGGCAAGGATCGCGCTGTGCGACAGCGCGCTGCCGGCGGACGTGACCACCGCGACCACGCCTTGTTCCTGCAGTTGGGCCAGCTCGGCCGGCGCGATGTTGTCGGTGACCAGGATCTCGCCGGCGAGCCCCTGGGCATCGGTGTCCCGGCGGTGCAGGGCGGCATGCACGCGGCCGATGACCTGGTCGATGTCGTCCATGCGACTGCGGAAATAATCGTCGTCCATGGTCTCGAACACCGCGGCGATGCGGTCGCGCTGCAGCCGCAGTGCATAGCCGGCGCTGTAGTGGCTGCTGCGGATCAGCTCGTCCAGCCCGCTCAGCAGATCGGGGTCGTCGAGCAGCAGCGCATGCAGGTCGAGGAACTCGCCGATCTCGTGGGCGAGCGCGCCTTGCAGCCGCTCGCGCATGGCGCGCATTTCGCTGCGGATGCGGTCGATGGCGTCGTGCAGCCGCTCCAGCTCCGCGTCCACCGCTTCCATCGCGATGCGCTCCTCGGCCACCGCCAGCACATGCGGCAACCGCACCCGGGCGCGGCCCAGCGCGCTGCCGCGTGAAGCCGTCAGACCGGAGAGCTCCTGGCGCATGCGCTTGATGCCTTACTGCTCTTCGTCGAAGCGGCGCTCGAACAGCGCGCAGACCGCATCGGCCACGGTGGATTCGTCCTCGCCATCCAGCCGCAGCCGGACCTGCGTTCCCTGGCCGGCGGCGAGCAGCATCACGCCCATGATGCTCTTGGCGTTGACCTCGCGGCCCTTGGCGATCAGGGTCGCGCTGCAGTTGTAGCCCGACAGCAGTTGCACCAGCTTGGCGGTCGCCCGGGCGTGCAGGCCGAGGCGGTTGGAGACGGTCAGTTCGCGTTCGATCATGTCAGTGTTCCAGAGGCCGTCGCCGGTATGGGGCCGTCGTCGGTGTGGTGCCGTTGCCGGCGTGGAAATCCTTGTCGTAAAAGTCATGCCTGTCGCGGAGATGGCGGCGCCTCACGCCTCGTCCAGCCGCACGCCGTTGCGGGCACCGGACCCGGCAACCGCAGGCAACTCGTCCAGGCCGAGCTCGGAGTAGTTCAGCACCCGCAGCAGCATCGGCAGGCTCAGCCCGGACACGCGATGCACCGGCGTACCCAGCCGCGCCACCTTGGCCGCCAGGTTGCTCGGGGTCGCGCCGTACAGGTCGGTCAGCACCAGCACGCCATCGCCGCCATCGACCCGTCGCAGCGCCGCGCTGGCCTGCGGCAGCAGCTGATCCGGATCGCCGTCGAACGGCACCTCCAGCGCTTCCACGCGCAGCGGCAACGGCTGCAACAGGCGGCCGGCGACCGCCAGCACGGCGCTGCCGATGCCTTCGTGGGTGATGAGGAGGATGCCGACGGCCATGCGGGAAAGTTAACAGACGAACGTGAGGCGCCGGTAGGCGTGGCGATGGAACGGTGCGTGGTGGCTGGTTTCAATGGCCGATGCGGAACTCCAGCCAGCGCTCCGGTGCCGGGTTGTGGTCCAGCGCCTGGTCCAGTTGCTAGTCCAGCTCGCGGTGGTGCACGGCCACCTCGTCCCAGCCCTGGTCGCGGGCGCGCCGGGCCATGCGCTCGGCCAGGTAGACCGAGCGGTGCCGCCCGCCGGTGCAGCCGAAGGCGACGGTGATGTAGCTGCGGCTGGTGTCCTCGTGCAGGCGCGGCAGCCAGGTCTGCAGCAGCGCGCCGACCTGTTCGGCGAATTCGTTGACCAGCGGCTGGGCGGCGAAGAAATCGGCCACCGGTGTGTCGCGGCCTGACAACGGTCGCAGGGTCGGATCCCAGTGCGGGTTGGGCAGGCAGCGCGCATCGAACACGAAATCCGCATCGGCCGGCACGCCATGGCGGTAGGCGAACGACTCGAACAGCAGCGACACCGTGCTGGTATCGCCCAACGCGAAGCGGGTGATGATGCGGCGGCGCAACTGGTGGACGTTGAGGTCGCTGGTATCGATCTGGATGTCGGCCAGTTGCCGCAACGGCTTGAGCACCTGGCGCTCGAGCGCGATCGCATCCGCCAGCGCCAGCCCGAGGTGGCTCAGCGGATGCCGCCGCCGGGTGTCGGCGTAACGCTTGATCAGGATGTCGTCGCGGGTCTCGAAGAACATCAGCTGCGGGTCCAGGCCCAGCTTGCCGACTTCCGCCAGCCATTCCGGGATGCTGGCCAGGTCGCGGTGGCTGGTGCGCACGTCGATGCCGACCGCGAGCTTGGCGGTCGCCGCGCCGTTGCCGGTCGCGCTGCGCACGAACGCGGGCAGCAGCTCGGCGGGGAGGTTGTCCACGCAGTAGTAGCCCAGGTCCTCGAAGGTCTTCAGCGCCACCGACTTGCCCGAGCCGGACATGCCGCTGACGATGACCAGGGTGGCGTTGACGGGGGCGTTGTCGAGGGCAGGATCGGGAGCAGAAACGGGAGCGGACGGTGCGCCGGCCGGGGGCGTGCTGGTCGGTGTGTTCATGGCTCGGGGATACCGCGTTCGAGGAAGTTGCTGTGCCGGGCGATGAAGGCCGCTGCCGGATCCATGCCCTTCATGCGCAGGCTGTGCAGCCGGGTGGCGGCCTCGGCCAGCACGGCGAGGTTGCGGCCGGGCATGACCGGCAGCGAGGTCATCGGCACGTCCAGATCGAGTACGCGGCGCGCGCTGTTGTCGCCGATCAGCCGCTCCAGCCCGCTCGGTGTGGGCGTATCGCTGGGCCGGGTCAGGTGGATGATCAGGCGCAGGTACTTGTTGCCCTTGACCGCGGTGTCGCCAAACATCTGGCGGATGTTCAGCACGCCCAGGCCGCGCACTTCGAGCAGGTCCTTCAGCAGCTCCGGGCAGGTGCCGTCGAGCACGTCGGGGGCGATCTGGGTGAACTCGGGCGCGTCGTCGGCGACCAGCCGGTGGCCGCGGCTGATCAGTTCCAGCGCCAGTTCGCTCTTGCCCGCGCCGGCGTCGCCGGTGATCAGCACCCCGATCGAGTAGATCTCCATGAACACGCCGTGCAGCGTGAGCCGCGGCGCGAGGGTGCGGGCGAGGTGGTACTGCAGGTGGTTGAGCAGCTCATGGCCACGCAGCGGGGAACCCCACAGCGGAGTCAGGGATTCCTCGGCGGCCTCGATCAGGTCGGCCGGGCAGTCCTGTCCCTTGCTGATGACCAGCGCCAGCGGGCGGAACTGCATGATCTTCTCGATCGTCTCCCAGCGGTGGCGCGAGTCCAGCGAGTCCAGCCACGTCAATTCCTCGGTGCCCAGGATCTGCACCTTGTTGGGGTAGATCGCGTTGAGGTAACCGGCCAGCGACGGGCGGCGGGCGACGGTTTCCACCGCTTCCAGCACGCGGTCGTGGCCGGCCTGTCCGGCCAGCCAGCGCAACTCCAGGCGCTCGCGTTGCTGCTCGAACAGCTGGCCGGCGCTGATGCGGGCAAGGGATGGCATCGGGGTCAGGCCACGTCGGTGCCGGCGGGAACGCCCAGCAGGCAGTGGTTGAGTTCGGCCATGTCGCCGGCATCGCGCAGCCGGGTGCGGAAGCCGTCGTCGGAGAAGTACTCGGCCAGTTCGGCCAGCTGCTGCAGGTGTTTTTGGGTGGAATGTTCCGGCACCACCATTGCCAATACCAGATCGACCGGCAGGCCGTCCGCGGCGCCGAAATCGACCGGTTCGGACAGCCGCAGGAACGCGCCCCGGCTGTCGTCGATGAAGTCGACCCGGCCGTGCGGAATGGCGACGCCGTGGCCGATCGCGGTGCTGGCGAGGCGCTCGCGCGATTGCAGGCTGTCGCGGATGGCGTCGTGGCTGTGCAGGCCGCTTGCCTTGTCCAGGGCGGCCTCGCCGTGGTCGTCGAGGGATGGGGTTGCCAGCAGGCGCGCGGCGATATCGATCACCGCCGCGCGATCGCCGGCGTCGGACACGATCGCGATGCGTCCGACACTCAACAGGTCATTCAGGGGCATCGTGACTAGCCGGGCTCGACAATGCGGGCCAGGCTCTCGCCACGGCGTTGCTGGTCGACCTGCTTGCTCTTGTGCTTGAGCAGCAGGCGATCGAGTTTGTCCAGGAGCAGGTCGATCGCGGCGTACATGTCGGCGGCGGCGGCGTCGGCATGGAAGGTACGGCCGGCACAGGTGATGGTGGCTTCCGCGCGGTGGTCGGGTTTGTCCAGCCCGAGCTGGGCGCGGATCTCGAACGGCTGTTCGAAATGGCGTTGCAGTCGTGCGAACTTGGCTTCCACGTAGTCCCGGAGGGCAGCGGTGATTTCGATCTGCTGGCCGTAGATTTCGATACGCATCGGAGAACTCCTCTAACGTCGCGACGGGTGTCCAGCATAGCCCAGCCGGGGCGGATCGGAATCACCTTCTCAGGCCATCCGTACCCGTTGCTGCGAGGAGGAAATCCCCATCGCCTCGCGGTATTTGGCCACGGTGCGGCGGGCCACGGGGACGCCGGCGGCCTTGAGCGTTTCGGCCAGGCGCGCATCCGACAGCGGTTTGCGCGGGTTTTCGGCCTCGATCAGCTCGCGGATCATCGACTGGATCGCGGTGCTGGACGCCTCGCCGCCGCCTCCGGTGTCGATGCCGGAGGCGAAGAAGCTGCGCAGCGGGATGGTGCCGCGTGGGGTGCGGGCATATTTGCGGGCGATCGCGCGCGAGACGGTGGATTCGTGCATGCCGATCTCGGCGGCGACCTCGCGCAGGGTCAGCGGTCGCAATGCGCTGTCGCCGAACTCGAGGAACCCGGCCTGCTGGCGGATCAGGCAGCGGGCGACCTTGAGCATGGTCTCGCCGCGCGCTTCCAGACTCTTGAGCAGCCAGCGCGCCTCCTGCAGGTGGCCCTTGAGGTAGCTGGCGTCGGTGCTGCTGGCGTGGCGGATCATGCCTTCGTAGCCGCGATGGATGCTGATCCGCGGCCGCATGCTGTCCGACAGCGCCACGCGCCACAGGCCGTGTTGCCGCCAGATCACCACGTCGGGGGCAACGTAGGTATCGCTGGCGATGGCGCCGATCTGCGCGCCGGGCCGCGGGTCGAGCGAACGCAGCAGTTGCACGGCGGTGTCGACGGCTGCGATGTCGAGCTTGAGTTCCGTCGCCAGCCCGGCAACCCCGATCCGCGGCAGGCGCTCCAGCGGGCCGCTGGCGAGCTGGAACGCGAGCGCCTTGCCGGGCGTTTCGTCGTCCATCGGTTCCAGTTGCAGGCGCAGGCATTCGCCCAGGTCGCGCGCGCCCACGCCGATCGGGTCGAAACGCTGGATCTGGTGCAGCGCGGCGCAGATCTCGCCGTCGGCGACCTGCAGTTCGGGCGCGAGCGCGGCGGCAATGGAGTCGAGCGGTTCGCGGAAATAACCGTCGTCGTCGATCGCCTCGATCAGCGCGACCGCAATGTGGCGGTCACGTGGCGACAACGGACTGAGGTGCAGCTGCCAGAGCAGGTGGTCGTGCAGGCTGTCCGATTCGGCGACCTGCTCGGCCTGATCGCGGTCGTCGTCGGGATCGCCCGGGCCGACGCGCTGGTACCAGGTATCGCCGTCGCCGGGCGCCCAGTCGGCTTCCGCTGGCGCCGGCGTGTCCTGGCCGTCGTGATGGACCGGTTCGCCGTCCGATCCGGCGGGTTCCTCCGGCGCCTGTGTCGCGTTCTCGATCCAGTCGAGCAGCGGGTTGCTCTCGACCGCGGCGACCAGCTCGGCCTCCAGTTCGACGGCGGACAGCTGCAGCAGGCGAATCGCCTGTTGCAGCTGGGGCGTCATCACCAGATGTTGGCCGAGCGAGATTTGTAGACGGGGCTTCATGATCGAAAGCAAACGCGACCTTGGGGGAGCGACGGCCGCGACACATGCATCATGCCCGGTACGCGACGTACCGGGTAAGCCCTGGGATTGCAGGCGGGGCTACAGGCGGAAGGTGTCGCCCAGATAGACGCGGCGGACGTCTGGATTGGCGAGCAGCGTGTCCGGAGCCCCCTGCGCGAGCACGCCGCCTTCGTTGAGGATATACGCCCGGTCGCAGATCCCCAAGGTTTCGCGGACGTTGTGGTCGGTGATCAGCACGCCGATGCCGCGGTTCTTGAGATGCCGCACGATGCGCTGGATCTCGCCGACGGAGATCGGATCGACACCGGCGAACGGCTCGTCGAGCAGCATCAGCCGCGGCTTGCCGGCCAGCGCGCGGGCGATTTCCACCCGCCGGCGCTCGCCGCCCGACAGGCTCGCGCCGAGCTGCCCGGCAACATGGGTGACCTGCAGTTCGTCCATCAGCGAGGCCAGTTCGCGCTCGCGTCCGGCCTTGTCGAGGTCGTCGCGCAGCTCCAGCACCACGCGCAGGTTGTCGGCGACGGTCAGCTTGCGGAACACCGACGGCTCCTGCGGCAGGTAGCCGACGCCGTATTTGGCCCGCACGTACATCGGGTCACCGGTGATGTCCTTGCCATCGAGCAGGATCTGTCCCGCATCGGCCGGCACCAGCCCGACGATCATGTAGAAGCAGGTGGTCTTGCCGGCGCCGTTGGGGCCGAGCAGGCCGACGACTTCGCCGGCGTCCAGGGTCAGGCCGAAATCGCGCACGACCTCGCGCGAGCGGTAGGACTTGCGCAGGCCCTTGGCGACCAGCATCAGTTGCCCTCCGCGCCGTCGGTCCTGGCGGGCGCGGGAGCGGGCTTCGTCGGCTCAGGCTTTGCAGGCGCCCGCGCGGCGTTCTTCGGCATGATCCGCATCTGCACGCGGCCGTTGCCTTCGCCGCCGCTGGTGACCTGGCCGGTGGTCATGTTGTAGACCACGCGCTCGCCGCTGAGGGTGCCGCGGGGCTGCTTGATGCTGACCTTGCCGGTGAACACCACGGTGTCGGTGGCGATGTTGTAGTCGATCCTGCTGGCGACCGCGGACATGGGACTGCCATCGTCCATCAGCTGCTGGAGGCTGGCGGGCGAACCGGTCAGCACCACCTGCGAGATGTCGCCGCCGCTGGAGCGGATTTCGGCCCGCGAGGCTTCCGCGTGCAGGCTGCCCTGGTCGATGACGACGCCGCCCGACAGGATCGTCGGCGTCTTGTCGTCCAGGCTGCCTTCCTGCTTGCCGGAGTTGATGTCCATCGGCTGGTTGCGGTCGGACTGGCGCGCCATGGCAGGCGTACTGGAGGCGACCGCAACGGCGATGACCAGCAGCCAGCCGGCTGCGTTGGAGGGGTTAGGGGACATAGCGGGATCGGACCTCGGATTGGAGCGTGTATTGCTTGTTGGCCAGGTTCACTTCCAGCCCGGTGCCGCGGAGTATAGAGCCGGGCCGGTTGATGGTGACCGCCACCGCGGAATCCACCCGGTCGGCGTCGGGGTACACGTTCAGCTGCTCGGTGGTGATCGTCACCGGCGCCTCGTTGCGGCCGTCGCTGACGGCCTTGACCGCGCCGCGCAGGCGCAGCTCGTCACCCCCGGCGCTGACCCAGCCGGTGTCCGCGCGCACCTGCCAGGCGTCGCCGGTGCCGGCCTCCGGTGGCGGGATCAGGAACAGCGGCTCGGCGATGTCCATCGTTTCCGCGTCCGGGTCGCGGGTCAGCCGGGGCGCGCGCAGGGTGAACGACTCCTTGCCCTGGGCGCCCAGCGCGACCAGTTCGAACTCGTTGAGCACGTAGTCCGGACGGCCGCCGGGTGCGCCGTCGGCCGTCGGTGCCGAGGCGCGGTTGGACAGCAGCGACCACGCGCTGAGCACCGCGCCGACAAGCAGCACCAGGGTCAATGCGGTACGCCAGCTCACGCGTTGCTCCCGGTCAATGCGGGGTCGATGATGTCCGTCGTCGGCGTGCTGGCCTGGTCGATGAGGGCTTCAAGCCGGCCTTGCGCGGCCAGCAGCAGGTCGCACAACTCGCGCGCCGCACCGTCCCCGGCGCTGGCGGCGGTGCGCCAGTGCGCCCGCTCGCGCACCCAGGGATGCGCGCTGGCGGGAGCGACCGCGAAACCGACCTGCAGCATCGCCCGCAGGTCGGGCAGGTCGTCGCCCATGAAGGACACCTCGTCCAGGCCCAGGCCCAGTCGGGCTGCAATTTCGTTCACCCGCGCGAGCTTGTCCTTGACCGCGGTGTGGACTTCGGTGAGGCCGAGCTCGGCGCCCCGACGCTCGACGATCGTGCTGGCGCGTGCGGTGATGAAGGCGACCTCGATCCCGGCCTTGCGCAGCATCACCAGCCCGAGCCCGTCATGGACATGGAAGGCCTTCAGCTCGCGGCCGTCGCTGTCGAACAGCAGACGGCCGTCGGTCAGCGTGCCGTCGATGTCGAAACACGCCAGCCGCACGCGCGCGGCGCGCTCTCGGATGGCGACGGGCCAATCGTCCGCGCGGTGGGGGATCAGGTCGTGGGTCATCCGATCACGGGGGCTGTAGTCGTCGGGCATGTCGTTATAGCGAATGTCGTCACGAGGCATGTCGATCTACACCACGCGCGCGCGCAGCAGGTCGTGGATGTTGAGCGCGCCGACGACGCGGTTGTCCGTATCGACCACCAGCAGGCCGCCGATCTTGTGCGTCTCCATGAGCTGCGCGGCTTCCACCGCCAACGCTTCGGAACCGATCGTCCGCGGCGAGGTGGTCATCACCTGGGCGATCCGGGTGGTGCGCAGGTCGACCTGGTCGTCGTCCAGGCTGCGACGCAGATCGCCGTCGGTGTACAGGCCCAGCAGCGTGCCGTCGGCGTCGACAATCGCGGTCATGCCCAGGCGTTTGCGGCTCATTTCCACCAGCGCCTCGCTGACGCTGGCGTCGGCGCGGACGCGCGGGATCTCGTCGCCGCGATGCATGATGTCGGCGATGTGCAGCAGCAGGCGCCGGCCCAGCGCGCCGGCGGGGTGCGAGCGGGCGAAGTCATCGGCGGTGAAACCGCGCGCTTCCAGCAGCGCGACCGCCAGCGCGTCGCCCATCGCCAGCGAGGCGGTGGTGCTGGAGGTCGGGGCCAGATGCAGCGGGCAGGCTTCGGTCGGCACGCTGACGTCGAGATGCACGTCGGCGGCGCGGGCCAGGGTCGAGCCGGCGCGGCCGGTCATCGAGATCAACTTGTTGCCCTGGCGCTTCAGGCCCGGCAGCAGCATCGCGACCTCGTCGCTCTCGCCCGAATACGACAGGGCCAGCACGACGTCGGCGTCGGTGATCATGCCCAGGTCGCCGTGGCCGGCTTCACCGGGATGCACGTAGAACGCGGGCGTACCGGTCGAGGCCAGGGTCGCGGCGATCTTGCGCGCCACGTGCCCGGACTTGCCCATGCCGGTGCAGACCACCCGGCCGCGGGCGGCAAGCATCAATCGACAGGCGGCGCTGAACTCGCCATCCAGCCGGGCGGCGACCGCGGCGAGGGCCTGGGCTTCGATAGCGAACACGCGACGGCCGCTGGCGGCGAAGTCGGCTTCGGACGGATCATGGGAAGAGCTGGGAGATGTTGCCATTTCGGAGCAGGGGGCTTTCCGCTAGGCTAGATCGATTGATTTTACGCGGTTTGTCCAGCCGCGTGCCCCATCCGCTGAACCCGTCCCTACCGCGGCTTTCCGGACGATCGACCGGAGCGCCTGCGATGCCCCGGATTTCTTCCCGGCGAGCCGCTTCGCCTTTCTGTTTGCGAGACCCCTACTGTGAATCCCCAGACCATCAAAACCCTGATCGAACAAGGCCTGCCCGGCGCCATCGCCGATGTGCAAGGCGAAGACGGCGTGCATTTCGAGGCCACCGTGATCAGTGAGGCATTTGCCGGCAAGCTGCCGCTCGCCCGTCACCGGCTGGTGTACGCAACCCTGGGCGACCGCATGGGCGGCGAGATCCACGCGCTGGCGCTGAAGACGGTGACGCCGGCAGAACATGCCCTCGCAACGTCCGGGCAGGGCTGACCGTGCAGAAGATCGTGGTCGAGGGCGGCGTCGCCCTGAACGGCGAGGTGCGCATCTCCGGTGCCAAGAACGCGGTGTTGCCGATCCTGTTCGCCACGTTGCTGGCCGATGAGCCGGTCGCCATCAGCAACGTGCCGCACCTGCACGACGTGGTGACCAGCGCCAAGCTGCTGGCCGAGATCGGCGCAGGCATCAGCATCGATGAACGCTATGGAATCACGGTCGACCCGACGACGGTGCACAGCCAGGTCGCGCCGTACGAGCTGGTGCGGACCATGCGCGCCTCGGTGCTGGTGCTGGGTCCGCTGCTGGCCAAATACGGCCACGCTGAAGTGTCGCTGCCGGGCGGTTGCGCGATCGGTTCGCGGCCCGTCGATCTGCACATCAAGGGCCTGCAGGCGCTGGGCGCGCAGATCACGGTGGAGAACGGCTTCATCAAGGCCCGCGCGTCGCGGTTGAAGGGCGCGCGCCACGTGTTCGAGATGATCAGCGTCGGCGCGACCGAGAACGTGATGATGGCGGCGACGCTGGCCGAAGGCACCACGGTGCTGGAGAACGCGGCGATGGAGCCGGAGATCGTCGACCTGGCCGAGTGCCTGCGGGCGATGGGCGCGCAGATCGAGGGCGAGGCGACCGGCCGTATCGTCATCCACGGCGTGGAACGCCTGCACGGCGGCAGCCACTCGGTGGTGCCCGACCGGATCGAGACCGGCACCTTCCTGGTGGCCGCGGCGATGACCGGCGGCCGCGTCACCGCGTATCGCGCGCGGCCGGACACGATGGAGGCGGTGCTCGACAAGCTGGTCGAGGCGGGCGCGGTGATCGACTGCGCCGGCGACCGCATCACCCTGGACATGCAGGGCCGGCGGCCGAAGGCGGTGGATTTCACCACCGCGCCGCACCCGGCATTCCCGACCGACATGCAGGCGCAGTTCATGGCGATGAACTGCATCGCCGACGGCGTCGGCGTGGTCACCGAGACGATCTTCGAAAACCGCTTCATGCACGTCAACGAGCTGTTGCGGCTGGGCGCGGACATCCGCGTGGATGGCCACATGGCGGTCGTGCGCGGGGTCGAGCGGTTGAGCGGTGCGCCGGTGATGGCGACCGACCTGCGCGCGTCCGCATCGCTGATCCTGGCCGGCCTGGTGGCCAGCGGCGAGACCACCATCGACCGCATCTACCACCTCGACCGCGGCTACGAGAACATCGAGGAGAAACTGTCGGGGCTGGGCGCGAAGATCCGCCGCATCGGTTGAGCCGGCACGCAGGGCGGCGCATGACGGCGTGGCGCAACAGCGTGGCGCATTACGCCTGCGGCTAATGCGCCCTACATCTTGATCGCGGCAATTCCGGCCATCGGGCGTAGGGCGCATCAGGGCAACGCCCGTAATGCGCCGGGCCGAATATCCGCCGGACCGAATATCCGCCGGGCCTGGCACGGGCCCGACGCTTACCGCACCGACTTCACCTGCAAATCGATCGCATCCTGGCCGCCCTTGCGCTGCAGGATGCGGGCGGGGATCGGCATGCCGTCCACCAGCCAGGCGATCGTCTGCTTGTCGCCGTCGGTATTGACCACCTTGGTGGCCTCGCGCTGCTCGCCGCCGACGCTGATCTGCTCCTTGCCGGCGACCTTGTAGTTGAGCTGCTTGACCCGGCCGTCATCGACCAGGCGGTAGTTCAGCGGCTTGCCGGCCTTGAGGTCGCGCACCAGCGCCAGGTTGATCAGCAGTGCGTCCATGTCGCCGGCTTTCAGCTTGATCGGTCCGGAACGGCCCGCCTTGACGTCGCCGCCCCAGGTGGCCACGCCCTTGTTCCAGTCGTAGGTCGCGTTCTTGGTCGATCGCTTGACCAGCACCTGGGAGGAGTCTTCGCTGCTGAGCGGCCGCCATTGGCCCTTGCGATCCTCGAACACGGTGCTCTGGCGCAGGTTGGCCAGGGCGTTGCTGATGGCCAGCGTGTAACGCCAGCGGTCGCCGGCCTCCGGGGCCAGGGTCATCTTGCCGCTGGCCTGCATGCCCATGTAGCTGGCCTGGTAGTCGGCGGTGAATGCCTCGATCGCCAGCGCCGGAGCGCTCATGACGAGCAGCGCGGCGGCGGCCAGCAGGCCGCGCAACCTGCCGGTACGCGGCTGCGGGAGGCGCGAGGTGGGAAGGCGAGGGGTTGGAAGGGTCGGGGTCGGACAAATAACGGCCATCTAGTCAACTCCTTTGTATTCGACAAGGCGCAGGTCGTAGACATCCTTGCCGTTTTCGCGCTTGAGCATGCGGATCGGGCTGGGGACGTTCTTCACCACCCAGATGAGGGTGTCTTCGTTGTCCTTGCTGCGGGTGGCCTTCATGGCGTTGTAGGTCATGCCTGCCACGGTGATGCTTTCCAGCTCGTCGGCGACGACGTAGGTGTGCTGGCGCATGCGGCCGTCGTCGACGAAGCGATAGTGCAGCGTCTGCCCGGGGGCGGCATCGCGGATCACCGCCAGGTTGATCAGCAGACCGGTCATGTCGCCGGCCTGCAGGGCGATCGGACGGCGATGGCTTTCCTTGACGTCGCCCTGCCAGTTGACCTCGCCGGACGCCCAATCGTAGATGCCGATGGTCTGCTTGCGCTTGAACAGCAGTTTGTTGACCGTCGCCTGGGTCAACGGACGATAGGTTTCGCCGATCTGCTCGAACACGCTGCTCTGCTCGGCGTTGAGGCCGGCAAACCCCATCAGTCCGCGCGTGCCGTGCATCACCAGATCGACCCGCCAGCGCGGCGGTTGCTGGCGCACCAGCTGCATCGTCGCCTCGCCCAGCGGCTTGCCGTCCTTGTAGACCACGTAGCTGGCGACGAAGGGCTCCAGCTGCGGCGCGGACTCGACCGTGTCGCCGGTTGCCGGGATGGCTTGCGGGGCCGGTGCCGGGGTCTGCGCGGGCGTCGGCGACTGCGCCGATGCCGACAACGGCAGCAGCAGGGCAACGAGGGTGGCAAGAAAAACAGGCGGCATGGCGGTGCGCATATCGACCGGATCAGTGAGGCAGGAGGAGGCAAGGATGCAGGCGGTTGTCTGAATCCAGGCGCAGCGGGGCGGCCAGCACGATGCCGTCGAGGCGGATGTGCGAGTCGTCCAGCGCCACGCGTCCGGCGGCAAACAGACGCAACGTCGCCAGCAACAGCGGGTGCTCGAGCGCCAGGACCCGCTCGGCGAGCCGGTCCGCATCGTCGCCGGCCATCACCGGCACCGCGGCATGGGTGATGACCGGGCCGCCATCGAGCTCGGCGGTCACGAAGTGCACGCTGGCGCCATGCTCGACCGCGCCGCTGTCCAGCGCCTGCTGGTGGGTGCGCAGGCCCTTGAAGGCCGGCAGCAGCGACGGGTGGATGTTGATGATCCGGCCGCGGCGCGGGTTGACCACCGCCGCGCCGAGCAGGCGCATGTAGCCGGCGCAGACGATCAGGTCCGGCCGGGTCTCGTCGATGCGCTGGAACAGGTGTTCGTCGAAGGCTGCACGGTCGGCAAAGTTGCGCGGTTCGATGGCCAGCGCGGGCACGCCGGCTGCGCGGGCCCGCTCCAGCGCGAGCGCCCTGGGGCGGTCGGAAAACACGCCGACGACCTCGGCCGCCAGGTCGCCCTTGGCGATCGCGTCCAGGATCGCCTGCAGGTTGCTGCCGCGCCCGGAGGCGAGCACGGCGATCCGGAGGGCGGAAGACATGGGAATTGCCGCCGGAAAGGTCAGCCGATCCGCACGCGTCCGGATGTGGCCGGCACCACTTCGCCGATCCGGCGGTGGGCCAGCGCCACGCGGTCGAGTGCGGATTCGATCGCGGCGACGTCGGCTTGCGGTACCACCAGCACGAAGCCGATACCGCAGTTGAACGTGCGCCACATCTCGGCATCGGCGACCGCGCCTTCGCGCTGCAGCCAGTCGAACACCGGTGGCAGCACGATCGCCGAGGCGTCGATCTGCACGCCCAGCCCTTCCGGCACGACGCGGATGATGTTCTCGCTCAGGCCACCACCGGTGATGTGCGCCATCGCGTGGATCGCATCGCCATGCTCGCCGCGCAGCAGTTCCAGCACCGGCTTGACGTACAGCGCGGTCGGCGCCATCAGCGCGTCAATCAGCGCGACGCCGTCGAAGGCGACGTCGTCCGGCCGGCCGGCACGGTCGAAGATGCGGCGGATCAGCGAATAGCCGTTGGAATGCGGGCCCGAGGAGGCGATGCCGATCAGCACGTCGCCGGCCGCCACGCGCGCGCCGTCGCGCAACTGCGACTTTTCCACCGCGCCGACTGTGAAGCCGGCCAGGTCGTATTCGCCGGGCGCGTACATGTCGGGCATCTCGGCGGTTTCGCCGCCGATCAGCGCGCAGCCGGCCATCTCGCAGCCCTTCGCGATGCCGCCGACGACGGCCACGGTGGTGTCGATGTCGAGCTTGCCGGTGGCGAAGTAGTCGAGGAAAAACAGCGGCTCCGCGCCCTGCACCAGCACGTCGTTGACGCACATGCCGACCAGGTCGATGCCGATGGTGTCGTGGCGGCCGAACTGCTGGGCCAGCTTGAGTTTGGTGCCGACGCCGTCGGTGCCGGAAACCAGTACCGGCTCCCTGTATTTGCCCGACAGGTCGAACAGCGCGCCGAAGCCGCCCAGTCCGCCCATCACCTCGGGCCGGAAGCTGCGTTTGACCAGCGGCTTGATGCGTTCGACCAGTTCATTACCCGCGTCGATGTCGACACCGGCGTCGCGATAGGTCATGGGAGTGATGGGAGCAGTCACGGCAGGCTCGATGGCGCGGGAAGCCGGCGATTTTAGCAGCCATCGCCGCAACTGGCCGGCTTCGATGGACGTGTCGACGGCGGTACGGCACCATTTCGGCAGATATCAGTACACGGGAACCACCATGGCGCGCGCAATGGATGTGGCAATCGACGAATCCCGCAGGGCGGAATCCCGCAATCCCGGTCGCCGGGCGGTACCGGCGCCGTGGGCGCTGCTGTGGTCGGCCTGCCTGCTGCTGGCGAGTTTCAGCGCGGCCGCGCAACGGGTGGAAGGCGACCGGGCGTCGGCGCAGGGCGCGTATTCGGCCGAGGTGGTTGTCAACGGCCAGGGGGCCGACGAGCGCAAGGCGGGTTTCGCGCGCGGTCTGGCGCAAGTGCTGGGCAAGCTGTCGGGCGATCGCGGCGCGGCCTCGCGACCGGGCGTGGGCCAGGAGTTGCGGCAGGCGGAGAAGTACGTCGAGGGCTACGACTACCGCCAGGACGAAGGGGTGTCGGCCAGCGGTGCGCCCAGCTTCAAGACCACCCTGGTGGTCCGCTACAACGAAGAGATGGTCGATTCGCTGACCCTGGCGCTGGCCTTGCCGGTGTGGCCGCAGCCGCGCCCGAAGCCGGTGTTGTGGCTGGCGATCGATGACGGCAGCGGCCCGCGCCTGGTCGGGCTGCCGAACGGGGCGGCCGCACGCTCCACGCTGGATCGCGCCTTGCAGCGCGGCTACCGCCTCGGCCTGCCCAACGGCACCGCGTCCGAACAGGCCGTGGCCGGTGCGATCTGGCGCGGCGATACCGCCGCGGTGGCGCGCGCCTCGCAGCGCTACAGCCCGCCGATGCAGCTGGTCGGCAAGCTGTACCGCGATGGCGGCGGCTGGAAGGCCGACTGGATCTTCGTCGACAACGGCAAGGTGCTGTCGCGCTGGTCGGAGAGCGGCGCCAACGCACGCCAATTGCTGGCGACGGGCGCGGACGGCACCGCCGATGCATTGATGAAACGTTACGCCAAACGGCCGGAAACCGGCCCGGCCGGCACCTACCGGGTGGCCTTCACCGGCCTGCACAGCGCCGACGACTACGTGCGCCTGTCGGGCTATCTGCAGGGGCTTGCGGTGGTCCGCGGGATGACGCCGGTGCGGGCGACGCCGCAACGGCTGGAGTTCGACCTGGAGCTGCTGTCGGGCCTGTCGGGCTTCAAGCTGATGGTCAATGCGGGCAATGTGCTGGTCGGCGGCGACCTGGCGGCCGATCCGTCGATACCGGTGGCGGGCGACCTGCCCGATGGGCCGCGCGGCACCCCCGTGTACCGGCTGCAGTGATGGGCCATCCCCATCCGTTACAGGACATCGCCCGTTTCCTGCGCCGGTTGCAGTGGGCGGCGCTGGGGTTGTTCCTGTGCTGGTTGCTGTGGCTGCTTGCGCCGGTGCTGAGCCCGTTCGTGCTGGGCGCCCTGCTGGGCTGGCTGGGCGATCCGCTGGTCGATCGGCTGGAGCGTGCGGGTCGGTCACGCAACGTCGCGGTGGTGCTGGTATTCACCGCGATGAGCCTGCTGGTGGTGCTGGGGCTGTTGCTGCTGGTACCGATGATCCAGGGGCAGATCCGCACGCTCATTGCGGCGCTGCCCAAATACCAGCACTGGTTCATTGCCACCATACTGCCGTGGGTGGAAGCCAGGACCGGGCTGGAAATCACCAGCCGGCTGGACCTCAACCACCTGATCGGACTGGTGCGCAGCAACTGGGAAAGCGCGGGCGGGTTTGCCAGCACGTTGCTGGGCTACATGTCGCGCTCCGGGTTCGCCCTGATCGGGCTGGCCGCCAATATCGCGTTGTTGCCGGTGGTCACGTTCTTCGCCCTGCGCGACTGGGACCTGCTGGTGGCGCGGGTGGCGTCGCTGGTGCCGCGCGACCATCTGGGCACGGTGAGCCGGCTGGCGACGCAGTCCAGCGACGTGCTGGGTGGCTTCATGCGCGGACAGTTCCTGGTCATGCTGATCCTGGGGGTGGTGTATGCCGTCGGCCTGTGGGGCGTTGGCCTGGATCTGGGCATCCTGATCGGCATCATCGGCGGCCTGTTGACCTTCGTGCCGTACGTCGGCCCGGCCACGGTGCTGGTGCTGGGCGTCATTGCGGCGCTGGTCCAGTACGGCGACTGGCAACACGTCACGGCCGTGCTGGTGGTGTTCGGCGTGGGCCAGCTGGTGGAAAGCTACTGGTTGACGCCGAAACTGGTGGGTGACCGCATCGGCCTGCATCCGGTGGCGGTGATATTTGCGGTGCTTGCCGGAGGCCAGCTGTTCGGCTTCCTGGGCATGCTGATCGCGCTGCCGTGCGCGGCGGTGGCCAATGTGCTGCTGCGCTATGCCGAAGAGCGCTATACCCACAGCCGCCTGTATGCGGGCCAGCCGCCGGCGATCGTGTTGGGCGAGGGCGCGGTGGTGCGGCCGTATCCGCTGGAACCGGAAGACGAGTGAAGCCTGTGCGTCCAGATCCGCCGGGGGCTGGTGGGCCGTCCCTGCCTGCCTCGGGCGTGCCGCAGCTGCCGCTGGCGTTGCGCTACCCGGCCGACCAGCGGCTGGACACCTACGTGGGCGCGCCGGACGGCGTGTTGGCGCAATTGGCTGCATTGGCCGAAGGTGCCGATCAGGGCCAGGCGGGCGACGACTGGCTGTATCTCGCCGGTCCGGCCGGGGTCGGCAAGACCCACCTGCTGCTGGCCACGTGCGCGGCGACCGAGGCCGCTGGCCGTCGTGCCGCCTACCTGCCGCTGGTCGCCGCGGTCGGCCGCGTGCGCGATGCCCTGGAAGCACTGGAGGGCAATGACGTGATCGCCCTGGACGGCATCGACGCGATCGCCGGGCGGCGCGACGACGAGGTGGCGCTGTTCGATGCACACAACCGCGCGCGCGCCGCCGGTGGCCGGATCGTCTACGCCGCCCGCGGCAAGCCCGATGCCCTGGGGCTGGAATTGCCCGACCTGCGTTCGCGGCTGTCGCAATGCAGCCGCATCGCCCTGCAGCCGCTGGATGACGACGGCCGCCGCGAAGTGCTGCGGCAGCGCGCCCGTCGCCGTGGCTGGGTGCTGGAAGAGGCCGCGCTGGACTGGCTGCTCAAGCGCGTCGCCCGCGACCTGGCCGGACTGACCGCCTTGCTGGACCGGCTGGACCGCGCGTCGCTGGCGGCACAGCGGCGGATCACGGTGCCGTTCCTGCGGCAGGTGCTGGGCAGCGGCTGAAGACAGCATAGGAAATGTTCCGGCGCTGCTCAGATCGCTGCGCCAAAAAGTGCTGGGGAAGGCCTGAACCGCTGCCGTCGTCCCCGCGAAAGCGGGATCCAGTGACTTCGAGTCACTCCAGCTCGGCATCCAGCTCGGCCAGCCGTTGCGGGGTGCCGACGTCGGTCCAGCGGCCGCGATGATGCGCGCCGGTGACTGCGCCGCATGCCATCGCGGCGCGCAGCAGCGGGGCGAGCTTGAATCGCGGCGGCGTATCGCTGGCGCCATCGGCGTCGCCGATGACTTCGCGCCAGCCGTCGAACAGCGACGGCCGGTACACGCCGATACCGGAGAAGGTCAGCCGGGTGTCGCCTTTGTCGTGCAGCCGCCCTTGTGCATCCAGGGCGAAATCGCCGGCCGGATGGTGCGGCGGGTTCTCGACCAGCACCAGGTGCGCGTCACCGGCAGGTTCCTGCGGCAGGGTGGCGAAATCATGGTCGGTCCAGATGTCGCCGTTGATCGCGACAAACGGCGCATCGCGGCCGAGCAGGTCGAGCGCGTTCCACATGCCGCCGCCGGTCTCCAGCGGCACCGGCCCTTCGCAGGCGTAATGCAACCGCAGGTTCCAGCGCTCACCCTGACCCAGTGCGCGCGGAAACTGATCGGCCAGCCAGCTCGTGTTGATCACCACGTCGCGCACGCCGAGCGCGGCCAGCTTCTCCAGGTGCCACACGATCAGGGGCTTGCCGCCGACTTGCAGCAGCGGCTTGGGCGTGTGCCCGGTCAGCGGACGCATCCGCTCGCCCAGCCCGGCGGCGAGGATCAGCGCCTTCATGCGGGGATCTTGAAGGGACGGGCGGCCAGCGCCGGCTTGACGTGGCGGTCGAGGATGGCGCCCAGCGGCGCCAGCTCGGGATAGCGCGGCAGCACGGTATCGAGGTAGCCGACGAAGCGCGCCACGTCGGCGAGGTACTTCGGCTTGCCGTCGCGATGCCACAGCCGGGCGAAGATGCCGATGATCTTCAGGTGCCGCTGCACGCCGATCAGGTCGGCGTCGCGGCGGAACCGTTCGAGCGCGGGAACCGGCAGGCCGGCGTCCCGCGCTCGGGCATGGTAATGGGCGATCCAGCCATCCACTTTCGCGTCCGGCCAGCTCAGGAAGGCGTCCTTGAACAGGCTGATGACGTCGTAGGCGATCGGCCCGCGCACCGCGTCCTGGAAGTCGAGCACGGCCGGACCATTGGCTTCACTGCCGCCGAAGGCCGGCATCAGGTTGCGCGGCATGAAGTCGCGGTGCACGAACACCTGCGGCTGGGCCAGCGCGGCGTCGATCAGGCGCCGGTAGACCAGCTCCAGTTCCTCGAGTTCGCCACAGTCCAGCGCGATACCCAGATGCCGGCCGAGATACCACTCGTCGAACAGGCGCAGTTCGCGCGCCAGCATCGGCTCGTCGTAGGACGGCAGGTCGGCCGGGCAGGGCATCGCCTGCAGTCGCAGCAGCTGGTCGATGGCGGCGTCGAACAGCGCATCGGCGTTGCCGGGCCCGATCACCTGCAGGTAGGTGTCGAGACCGAGGTCTTCCAGCACCAGGAAACCGGCATCGACATCGCGTGCGAGCACGCGGGGCACACGCAGGCCGCCCCGTTCGAGCAGGTCACGCACATGCAGCCAGGGACGCACGTCCTCCTTGTCGGGAGGCGAGTCCATCACGATGCGGCTGGCGGCATCCGCCCGCCCGGTGCCGGCGACGGTGCGCCAGTAGCTGCGGAAACCCGCGTCGGTGGAAGCGCGCTCCAGCTCCAGCGAGGGCTCGCCGGTCACGGCACGGACCCAGGCCAGGCGCGCACGGGCGCGGTCGGGGCAGTCAACAACAGGCAGGGACATGCAATCTCCGGGAGGACGCGGGGCCGGGTCACTGGGCCGCAAGCGCTCAGGTTACCGGGCTCACGCAGGCCTTGGAATGCCGGACGTGCCAGCGCAACGCGCGCGGATCGTCCTCAAAGGACGACCCGCAGGGCGAGCACAGCGAGTTCCCCCGGCGACTTTCGTTTTCCGGGGCTTGACCACTTCCGCGGAAACGACGGCAGTTCCCTAGCGCCGCCGCATGCCGTCCCGAACACGAACCAGTTCATACGCCGACAGCACGACGATGGCGGCGATGATGGCCAATGCCCAGACCAGCAGCCGGCTCTGGACACCGAGTTGGGTCGCGAACCAGCTGCCGATGAACGCACCCACAATGCCCAGCACGATGGTCATGATCCAGCCCATCGGATCCGCGCCGGGCTTGATGAAACGCGCCAGCATGCCGATCACGGCGCCGCCGATGATGTAACCGAAGATTCCGTTGAACATGGACGCTCCTTTATGGCCGGGTGACGGGTTGTCGTGGGGGGCGCGGTGCGGCGGTTCGCAGTTTGCAGCTGCGGCTCAGCAGCAGCCGTGCTCGCCGCGTTCCTGGGTGGTGGCCGCCGCGCCCACGCCGGTGGTTTCGCCGCGCTGGCTGGCCTGGTGGTGGGCGGCGATCACGTGGGCGACGCTGGCGGTGACCCGCTTGCCCATCGGGATGTGCAGGAA
>DASTUE010000080.1:0-11502 GCA_035759805.1 Lysobacter sp.
GCTCACGTCCGGACGGATCGGGGCCGTCAGCGACGCCTCATCACCACTGCGGCGGATCGGCCTGCCAGGCCTGCTGGACCTCGGCCAGCGCCGCACGCTCCACGTCCTGCCAGTCGGGCAGCAACGTCGGGTATTGATCACTGCCGCTCCACCGGTCCGGGTGGGTGCGCACGGCGGCGGCATACCATTGCACCGCCTCGTCGCGGCGGTCGAGCGTCCACAGCACCAGGGCGAAAGTCACCGGCATCCAGTCGGCGGTGACGTTGCGGGCCTTCAGCAACGTCTCCCATTGGACCAGTGCGTCGGCCGGGCTGCCGTTGCGCAGCAGGTCCCAGCCGTAGTTCCACAGCAGCGGGCGATACAGCGCTTCGGTCGGATTGACCTGGCGCAGCACGCGCCCGTACAGCTCGATGCCCAGTTCGGGCCGTCCGCCGGCCATCGCGACATGGGCCAGCTGGGCGGTTTCGGCCTTCGCCCGCGGGTTGCGCGCGATCGCCTTCAGCAGCGACTCGGTCAGGGCATCGCCCTCGCCCTGGAGGGCGACCACGGGACGGGTGGTGCGCGCCTCGTCGATGAAATAGAACTCCGATACCGGCAGCAGCCGTGCCGGAGCGGTCTGGGCGGATACCGCGCCGAGGCCGGCCAGACAGGCCGCCAGGCCAAGCGCGATCGCCAGGCCCTTCACGGACCGATTGACAACATGCATGTGGATTCCCCCTGAATTGCCGGCCCATGGTAACGCGGCGCCACGAGGGGGCAAGGCGTTCGCTGCTAGAATCCGCCGGCTTTTCCGGCCAATCCTGCCCGATGCCATCGCCTGTGCGCTGCCTGCACCCGCACGCGCCCGATCCGGCACGGCCTGTCCGCTCGCCATCTCAACCTCCCCGCAGCCACTGCGCGGCCCTCGCCGCGTCGGAGCCACGCATGACCAACACCGCCGCGCCCGCCCTTCCCTCCGCGCCCGCCGCCAACCGCTCCGCGCTGGCCGATCCCGATTACGGGCTGGACCACAAGTACAGCCGCCAGGACGGACGCATCTACCTGTCCGGGGTGCAGGCGCTGGTGCGGCTGCCGCTGATGCAGCGCCTGCGCGACCAGGCCGCCGGGCTGGACACCGCCGGCTTCATTTCCGGCTACCGCGGCTCGCCGCTGGGCGGCTTCGACCTGGAGCTGTGGCGCGCGAAGAAGCATCTGGAAGGCGCGGGGGTGAAGTTCATTCCCGGCCTCAACGAGGACCTCGGCGCGACGATGGTCTGGGGCACCCAGCAGACCAACCTGTTCGAAGGCGCGAAGGTCGATGGCGTGTTCGGCATGTGGTACGCCAAGGGCCCGGGCGTGGACCGCAGCGGCGACGTGCTCAAGCACGCCAACGCGGCCGGCACCAGCCCGCTGGGCGGGGTGCTGGCGCTGGCCGCCGACGACCACGCCTGCCGCAGCTCGACCCTGCCGCACGGCTCGGAGGGCGAGTTCACCAGCGCGATGATGCCGATCCTCAACCCGGCCGGGGTGCAGGACATCCTCGACATGGGCGCGATCGGCTGGGCAATGTCGCGCTACACCGGCCGCTGGGTCGGCTTCAAGACGATCGCCGAGACGGTGGAGTCCTCCGCCTCGGTCGACGTCAATCCGCTGGCGCTGCGGATCGTCACCCCGGACGACTTCGAGATGCCGGTCGGCGGCCTCAACATCCGCTGGCCGGACCCGCCGCTGGACCAGGAAATGCGCCTGCACCGTTACGCGGTCAAGGCCGCGCAGGCGTTCGCGCGCGCCAACAGGATCGACCGCATCGTGATCGACTCGCCCACGCCGCGGCTGGGCATCATCACCACCGGCAAGTCCTACCTGGACGTGCTGACCGCGCTGGAATACCTCGGCCTGGACGAGCGCGCCTGCCAGGACCTCGGCATCCGCGTGTACAAGGTCGGCATGACGTGGCCGCTGGAGCCGGTCGGCCTGAAGCGCTTCGCCGAGGGGCTGGCCGACATCGTGGTGGTGGAGGAGAAGCACGCCTTCATCGAGAGCCAGATGAAGGAGGCGATGTACAACTGGGGCGGCGGCGCGCGGCCGTCGATCGTCGGCAAGTACGACGAGGAAGGCAACTGGATCCTGCCCAGCACCGGCGAGCTGACCCCGGCCACGATCGCCGGCGTGATCGGCCGGCGCATCCAAAGGTTCCATGACTCCGAACAGATGCGCGACGTGCTGCGCTGGATGGCCGAAAAGGAAGCCGAACTGGCGCTGCCGCGTGCGCAGTTCCCGCGCGTGCCGCACTACTGCTCCGGCTGCCCGCACAACACCTCCACCGTGGTGCCGGAGGGTTCGCGCGCGCTGGGCGGGATCGGTTGCCACTACATGGTCACCTGGATGGACCGCAGCACCGACACCTACACCCACATGGGCGGCGAAGGCGTCACCTGGGCCGGCCAGGCCGCGTTCACCAACACCCCGCACGTGTTCCAGAACCTCGGCGACGGCACCTACTTCCACTCCGGCACGCTGGCGATCCGGCAGGCGGTCGCGGCCGGGGTCAACATCACCTACAAGATCCTCTACAACGACGCGGTGGCGATGACCGGCGGCCAGCCGGTGGACGGCCAGCTGAGCGTGCCGCAGATCGCCCACCAGGTCCGCAGCGAAGGCGTGCACGCGATCGTGGTGGTGTCGGACGAGATCGACAAATGGCGTCGTCGCGACCTGTTCCCCAGCGAGGTGGAGTTCTTCGACCGCGCCGAACTCGACGCGGTGCAGAAGCGCCTGCGCGAGGTGAAGGGCACCTCGGTGCTGATCTTCGACCAGACCTGCGCGACCGAGAAGCGCCGCCGGCGCAAGCGCGGCAGGATCGTCGATCCGGCCAAGCGCGTGATGGTCAACTCACTGGTCTGCGAAGGCTGCGGCGACTGCGGCAAGAAGTCGTTCTGCGTGTCGGTGCTGCCGAAGGAAACCGAGTTCGGCCGCAAGCGCGAGATCGACCAGTCCAACTGCAACAAGGACTACTCCTGCGTCAGCGGCTTCTGCCCCAGCTTCGTCACCGTCGAAGGCGGCGGGCTGAAGAAGAAGTCCGCCAGCACCGCCAAGGACCGGCTGGCCAACCTGCCGATGCCGGTGCTGCCGACGCTGGAGCGGCCCTGGAACATCCTCATCACCGGCGTCGGCGGCACCGGCGTGGTCACCATCGGCGCGCTGCTCGGCATGGCCGGCCATCTGGAAGGCAAGGGCTCCAGCGTGCTCGACCAGACCGGGCTGGCGCAGAAGGGCGGTGCGGTCACCACCCACATCCGCATCGCACAGACGCCCGCCGACATCCACGCGGTGCGCATCGCCGCCGGCGAGGCCGACCTGGTGCTGGGCTGCGACATGGTGGTGGTCAACGACTACTGGGCGCTGTCGAAGATCCGCGGCGGCCGCACCCGGGTGGTGCTCAACAGCTACGAGGCGATGCCCGGCAGCTTCACCACCCGGCCGGACCTGCAGTTCCCGGCCGCCGACATCATCAGCGCGGTGCAGACCGCGCTCGGCGGCGAGACCCCGTTCGTGGTCGATGCGACCCAGATCGCGACCGCGCTGCTGGGCAATGCGATCGGCAGCAACCTGTTCCTGCTCGGCTATGCGTGGCAGCGCGGGCTGGTGCCGATCTCGCTGGACGCGATCCTGCGCGCGGTCGAGCTCAACGGCGCGGCGATCGAGATGAACAAGACCGCGTTCGCCTGGGGCCGGCTGGCGGTGATCGACCCGCACGCGGTGGCCGATGCCGCCGGGCTGGTGCGCAACCAGCCGACCGCCGCCGAAGCCACCCCGAACGTGCTGCCGATGCTCGGCGCCGGGCAGTGGGAAGGCCACGAATCCGGCAGCCCGTCGGCGCCCCGTGCCGGCCGCGACGAGGACGAACTGCGCCACGTGCCGCAGAGCCATCCCGGCGACAAGGTCGCGTTCCTGCCGATGGACGATGCGCGCCTGTCGCGCTCGCTGGACGAGCTGATCGGCCGCCGGGTCGAGTTCCTGACCGAATACCAGGACGCCGGCTACGCCCGCCACTACGCCAGCCTGGTCAACCGCGTGCGCGATGCCGAAGCCGGCAGGGCGTCCGGCAGCACCGACCTGACCGAGGCGGTCGCGCGCTACGCGTTCAAGCTGATGGCCTACAAGGACGAGTACGAAGTCGCCCGGCTGTACACCAGCGGCGAGTTCCTGCGCCAGGTCCAGCGGCAGTTCGACGGCGACTACAGGCTCAAGTTCCACCTCGCCCCGCCGTTGCTGGCCAAGCGCGACGACAACGGCCAGCTGATCAAGCGCGAGTTCGGCCCGTGGGTATTCACCGCGTTCAAGTGGCTGGCGAAGCTGCGCAAGCTGCGTGGCGGCACGTTCGACATCTTCGGCTACACCCGGGAGCGCCGGACCGAGCGCCAGCTGATCGTCGACTACTTCAAGACCATCGACGCGCTGCTGCCCGCGCTGGACCGCGGCAACGTCGCACTGGCGGCCGAGATCGCCGCGATCCCCGAGCACATCCGCGGCTACGGCCACGTCAAGGAAGAGCACCTGCACAAGGCCAAGGCGCGCGAGGCGGAGCTGCTGGCGCAGTGGAACAACCCGCTGCGGATCGTGCAGGTGGCCTGACCGCACCGACACCGGAACCGGCCCGGCAGCGACACGCTGCGGGCCGGCCGAAGGCCTCCGGAAACTCCGCCCCGCATTCCGGACCGGCGCCATCGGGTTCACGATGCGCGCCCTGGACCGCGCTGGAAAATAAAAACGGGGAATCGCTAAAGTTCCGCCGCAAGCGGCCGATAGGACTGGCGTGCCGGCCTCCCAGTCGGCTTCGGGCGCCAGCATGTCCCATCATCATTCGACCGCACGACACGCCTGCGTGGAGCATCGCTCCATGCCGCACGACGCGATGCCGGCAGATTGCCTGCCGCCGACAGCGGTGCCACGCGCCTGGCGGCGGCCGGCCGGCCTCCCCCGCGGCCGCGCAATGCCGCGCCGGTCCGGCGGCCACGCGGGATGAGCACGGCCGCGGGGCCTGTCGTCGTGGCAGCCACCGATTGGCGGGAACGGCTGCTGGACACCACCACCACGCGCGACGTGATCGCGGTGGTGGTGGATCTGGCGCGCCAGCTCCACGGCGTATGCCAGGTCCGGGTGCTGTGGGAACTGGACCCCGTCGACCTGCCCGCCGCCATCGATGGCGACATGCTGCGGTTCGCCGACGACGCCATGGCCGCGGGCGCGCCACGCATCAGCGCAAGCGGTGACCTGCTGGCATTGCCGCTGCAGACCAGCACGGCCGTGCTGCTGATCGGCATCGAAGGCGACGCCGATCCGGCCGGCATCACCGAGACCTTGCGCCTGCCCCTGCGCGTGGCCGACCGGAAGCTCCACGACCGCGTGCGGCTGGAGGATCTGGAAGGTGCGGTGCGCCGCCTGCGACGCTCCGAACAGCTGCAGGGTGCGTTGTTCGCGATCTCCGACCTGTCCGGATCGGACCACGACATGACCCAGATGCTGCGCAGCATCCACGGCATCGTCGGCACGCTGATGTACGCCGAGAACTTCTTCATCGTGCTGCGCAACCTGGACCGCGACACGGTCCACATCCCTTACTTCGCCGATGTCCTCGACCCCTGCCCGTTCGATGAGGCCTCGCTGGAAAGCATCAGGCACTCGTGCACCTGGTACGTGATCAACGATGCGTCGCCGCTGCGGGGCAACACGAGCCAGCTGCACAAGCAGGTCTCCGGCCCGCTGCGCACCGTCGGCACGGAGAGCCGGGACTGGCTGGGCGTGCCGATGCTGCGCGACGGCGAGGCGCTGGGCGCGATCGTGGTGCAGAGCTACCAGCCCGGCATCGACTTCACCGCGGCCGACCAGACCCTGCTGGAGTTCGTCGCCAGCCACATCCTCACCGCGCTGGAGCGCAAGCGCAGCACCGACCTGCTGGAACACAACGTCAAGCTGCGCACCCGGCAACTGGCCGAGGCCAACCTCGGGCTGCAGCAGGAGGTCGCCGAACGCCAACGCGCCGAACGCCTGCAGGCCGCGCTGTTCCAGATCGCCCAGCTGGCGACCGCCGACATCGACGAGGACCGTTTCTACGCCAGCATCCACGGCATCGTCGGCCAGCTGCTCAACGCCGAGAACTTCTACATCGCGCTGCTGTCCGACGACCGCAGCGCACTCAGCTTTCCGTATTACATCGACACCCAGGGGCGCAAACACCACGAGGGGCGCCGGCTCGGTTCCGGACTCAGCGAGTACGTGTTGCGCCACCGCACGCCATTGCTGGTCGACAACAAGGCCATCGTGGCGCTCGAGCGCAGTGGCGAGGTGGCCTGCAACCGCCAGCACTCGCCGCCGCTCGAGTGCTGGCTGGGCGTGCCGCTGCTGTCGGCCGACGAGGTGCTCGGCATCGTCGCCCTGCAAAGCTACGACCCGCAGAACGGCTACGGCCAGGCCGACCAGGAGCTGCTCGCGTTTGTCGCCCTGCAGATCGCCACCAGCCTGCACCGCCGCCGCAGTGCGCAATTCCTGCTGCAGGCCTACAACCAGCTGGAAGAACGGGTGACCGAGCGCACCGCCGAACTACGCCGGCAGATCCACGAGCGCGAGCAGGTCCAGCAGCAGCTCGAGCACGAGGTCATGCACGATGCGCTGACCGGCCTGCCGAACCGCGGCCAGCTCCACGACCGCCTCGAACAGCTGCTCGCCCGCCTGCATGCGCAGCCTGGATCGCGTTGCGCGCTGCTGTACCTGGACGTCGACCGGTTCAAGGTCATCAACGACAGCCTCGGCCACCTGGCCGGTGATGATTTCCTGCGCCAGATCGCCCGCCGCCTGCAGTCCTGCGTGCGCGATCCGGACCTGGTGGCGCGCGTGTCCGGCGACGAGTTCGCGATCCTGATCGAGAACGACAGCGTGGACGGGCAGGGCGTGCCCGTTGTCGCCAGCGCGGTGGCCGAGCGCGTGTTGCAGCGGCTCTCCGCCCCCCTGCGGGTGGCCAGCCGGCTGCTCGATCCATCGGTCAGCATCGGGGTCGCGGTCGGGGATGGCAGCTACCTGCGCGCCGACGACCTCATCCGCGATGCGGACACCGCGCTGTACCGGGCCAAGTCGCTGGGACGCAAGCGGTGGGAACTGTTCGACGACTCGTTGCAACGCTCCGCCGTCGACGTGCTGACTTTGGAGATCGAGCTGCGCCAGGCGCTGCAATACGACCAGCTGGAGCCCTGGTTCCAGCCGATCGTGCGCCTGGCCGATGGCGCGGTGGTCGGCCATGAGGCCCTGCTGCGCTGGAACCACCCGCAGCGCGGCGTGCTGCGGCCCGGCGAGTTCCTCCACGTCGCCGAGGACAGCGGCCTGATCGAGGCCATCGACTGGCGCATCTTCAAGCGCAGCTGCGCGCTGAAAGCCCGGTGCGGCGACGACGGCTACCTGTCGATCAATGTCGCCCCGCGCCACCTGCTGCGCGACAACTTCGCCACCCGCCTGCTGGGCCTGCTGGAACGCACCGGACTGGCGCCGGAGCACCTGCTGATCGAGGTCACCGAAGGCTCCCTGCTGGACGAGCCCGACCGTGTCCGGGCGGTGCTGGAGCAGTTGCAGGCGCACGGCATCGGCGTCGCCCTGGATGACTTCGGCACCGGCTACTCATCGCTGAGCTACCTGCACACCTTTCCGTTGCGGGTGCTCAAGATCGACCGCACGTTCCTGGCCGCGCTGGACCAGCAGGACAACAGCGGCGCCGTGATCGCCGCGGTGCTCGCGCTGGCCCGCGCACTCGGCATGGACGTGGTGGCCGAAGGCATCGAGACCGAGATCCAGCGGCGCGCGCTGATCGAGCTGGGCTGCGAATTCGGCCAGGGCTACCTGTTCGGTTACCCGGCGCCGCCACCCTAGCCGCCAGCCGGGCTTACAACGTACGCACCACCTTGCCCGACGCGGCTTCCAGCAGCTCGCTGATCCGGTCGCGCTGCCGATGGTCGTCGGGCTGGGCGACCACCGCGAAGCGTCCGCTGCCGATCGCCTCGAACACCGTGTTGATCAGCACGTCCTGGTCCGGCCGCAAGGTCACGAAGCCGCCGGCGAACAGGCCGAACACGGTGCAGAAGAACACCAGCGCGCCGCCGGCCGCCCACGGCGACTCGCGCACCGCCTGGATCTCCATTCCCCACAGCACCAGAAACACCACCGCGCCGGCCACCGCACCCAGCAGGCCGAACGTGATGTGGGCCTTGACCGCGGTGCGCCAGATGCCGCGGCTGTCGGGTTCGATCTTGCGGCCCGGCCGCGGATCGCCGGGCGCCACCACCTGCACCTGCGTATCGGTCAGGCCGAGCTCGCGGCGCACGCGCGCGGCCGCCTCCTCGGCGTCGGCACGACTGTCGAACACCGCCGCCACCTTGCTGAAAGACCGCTCGCCAAACACCGGGCCATCGGTTCTCATCACCTCACTCCCAACCGCAGTAGTGACGGCCACGATGCCCCCGCAGGAGTCGAAGCCCGGTGAACCGGGCACCGGCGCGGCAGCCGATCGCGGGCGGCGCGGGATTTCGTGCTTGCGCACCGGCGTTGTCCGGCGGGGGATGGGACCGGTCGCCGCTACCGCACCCACACCAGGCAGCGGTTGTTCGCCGGCATCGCCACATCCTCGACCAGCCGCAGGCCGATCGCGCGTGCCAGTGCGTCCACCGCCTCGAAATCACGGATCGCCGAATGCGGGTCGCGCGCCTGCAGCCAGCCGTCGAACGCGCGGTTGCTGTCGCTGGTGTACCGCCCGGCGTAATTGAACGGCCCGTACACCACCAGCGTCGCCGCCGGCGGCGCCGCGGGTTCGCGCGGCGGCCGCAGCACGCGGTCGATGCCGGCGAAGAACGCCTCCACCTCCGGCCAACCCATGATGTGCAGCGCGTTGGCGCTGAAGACCGCGTCGAATGTTCGCGCGCCCTCACCCCAACCCTCTCCCGGAGGCGGGAGAGGGGGCAAAGACAGGGGCCACGGACCGGTCGCCACATCGAGCACCAGCGGCTCGGGCGTGTTCGGCAACGCGGCCCCGGCCAGCCATTGCCGGATGCCCGGCAGGTTCTCGGCGCGGTCGCTGCATTGCCAGACCAGCCACGGCATCGCGGCGGCGAAATGGACCGCGTGCTGGCCGGTGCCGCTGCCGATCTCGAGCACGCGGCGGCGGTCGGCGAAATGCCTCGACAGCACCTCCAGGATCGGCTCGCGGTTGCGTTCGCAGGACGGCGAAAACGGCTTGTCGATCATGGGCGTGCTCCGGTCGGCATGCGGTGTGGAACGGCGTCGGATGTCACCCTCGTTCTCCGTGTTTCGTGCACGGCCGGACCGGCGGGAATGCGGGGGCCACGAACCGATATCGCCGTCACTGTACCGCCGCGACGCATCGCGTATCGGGTTCGCCCGGACCGCCGCCGCCCCGCCCGATACCGCCGGAACCGGCACAGTGACCATGACCGCAGTCACTTGTATCCCCGGCGGTGGCCGTCGAGAGTCGAAGGTCAATTCATTGCGGCCGGTGGCATGCCGGTCGCCGTCCCTGGGGGAACGCACACTGTGCAACGACGCGAGTTTCTTGCGCTGTCCGGAATGGGCCTGGCCGGCCTGCTGCTGCCGCACTCGCGCCTGATCGCCGCCGAGCAGTTGCTCGAACCCGGCGATGTGGGCCGCAACACGTCGCTGGCCGAGGCGGCGCTGGATGCGGCGAAGCAGGCCGGCGCCAGCTATTGCGATGTGCGCGTCGGGCGCTACCTCAACCAGGCGCTGGTCACCCGCGAAGCCCGGGTGGAGAACATCAGCAACACCGAGTCCTCCGGGGTCGGCATCCGGGTCATCGTCAACGGCGCCTGGGGTTTCGCCGCGACCCATCAGGCCACGCCGGCCGCGGTGCTGGCGGCGGTCGGGCAGGCGGTCGCGATCGCCCGCGCCAACGCGCGCATCCAGACCCGGCCGGTGCAGCTGGCGCCGGTGCGCGGGGTCGGCGCGGTGAGCTGGAAAACACCGATCGAAAAGAACGCCATGGCGGTGCCGGTGCAGGACAAGGTCGACCTGCTGCTGGGCCTGAATGCCGCCGCGATCAACGCCGGCGCGAACTTCATCAACTCGCAGCTGTTCCTGGTCAACGAGCAGAAGTTCTTCGCCTCCAGCGACGGCTCGTTCATCGACCAGGACGTGCACCGGATCTGGCTGCCGTTCACCGCCACCGCGATCGACAAGGTCAGCGGCAAATTCCGCACCCGCAACGGCCTGTCCGCGCCGATGGGCATGGGCTGGGAATTTCTCGACGGCCGCCCGGACGGGCGCTACGAGCTGCCCGGCGGCGTGGTCGGTTACGGCCGTTCCTACGATCCGGTCGAAGACGCGATCGCGGCGGCGAAGCAGGCGCGCGAGAAGCTCAGCGCGCCGTCGGTCAAACCCGGCAAGTACGACCTGGTGCTCGATCCGTCCAACCTGTTCCTGACCATCCACGAGAACGTCGGCCACCCGTTGGAACTGGACCGCGTGCTCGGCTACGAGGCCAACTACGCCGGCACCAGCTTCGCCACCCTGGACAAGCGCGACGCCGGCTTCCGCTGGGGCAGCGACATCGTCAACTTCGCCGCCGACAAGACCGAGCCCTACAGCCTGGGCGCGGTCGGCTACGACGACGAGGGCGTGAAGTGCGGACGCTGGGACCTGGTCAGGGACGGCACCCTGGTCAACTACATGGCCACCCGCGACGAGGTCCACATCCTCGGCGAGAACGCGTCGCACGGCTGCAGCTACGCCGACTCGTGGTCGAGCATCCAGTTCCAGCGCATGGCCAACGTGTCGCTGGCGCCGGGCAAGGCACCGCTGAGCGTGGCCGGGATGATCGCCGACGTGGAGAACGGCCTCTACATCCACGGCCGCGGCTCGTATTCGATCGACCAGCAGCGCTACAACGCGCAGTTCGGTGGCCAGCTGTACTACCGGATCCAGAACGGCGAGGTCACCGGCATGGTCGAGGACGCGGCGTACCAGATCCGCACGCCGGAGTTCTGGAACGCCTGCAGCGCGATCTGCGACGCGCGCGACTTCCGCCTGGGTGGCTCGTTCTTCGACGGCAAGGGCCAACCCGGGCAGGTCTCGGCGGTCTCGCACGGTTCCAGCACCACCCGCTTCGATGGCATCAACATCATCAATACCGCCCGCAGCCTCGGCTGACCCGACTTGAACCTCATTGCTCGACACCTCATCGACACAAGGGAGAACGACCTTGCAACGACGTGAATTCCTCGCCCTCACCGGGCTCACCGCAGGCGGCCTGTTGTTGCCGTCGTTCTTCGGCAATGCCGTGGCCGCCGAGCAGCTGCTGGAAACGATCGACCCGGCACTGAAGAAGCGGCTGGCGGACGACGCCCTGACCGCCGCGCGCGAGGCCGGCGCCACTTACTGCGACGTGCGCATCGGCCGCTACCTGCGCCAGGCGGTGATGACCCGCGAGGACAAGGTGCAGAACGTGATGAACGG
>DASTUE010000081.1:0-6559 GCA_035759805.1 Lysobacter sp.
GGCGGAGTTCCGCAAGGACCAGCCGCAGTGGGAAACCGTGATCGACCTGGATGCGGTGAACCAAGCCGAGGGTGCTGCATGGGTATGGAAACGCGCGGAGTGCCTGGCGCCGGAATACCGTCGTTGCCTGATCGCGCTGTCACCGGGCGGCTCCGACGCCGATGTCACACGCGAGTTCGATCTCGTCACCAAACAGTTCGTGCAGGACGGTTTCTTCCGACCCCAGGCCAAGGGCCGGCTGAGCTGGATCGACCAGGACACCGTGTACGTGATCACGGACTTCGGCCCGGACTCGTCCAACAAGGCCGGATACTCGCGCTTCGTCAAGGAGTGGAAGCGCGACACGCCGATGGCGTCGGCAACCACGGTATTCGAAGGCCCGGCCGACAACGTCGGCTACGGCCTGGTGGCCACCCGCGATCAGACGCCGGGCTTCGTGCGCGACCTCATCCTGCATTACCTCGACAGCCGTGACACCGCGTTGTACCTGCGCGACGACGCCGGCAAGCTGCACAAGATCGACGCCCCCGATACCGCCAACAAGGGCGTGCACCGCGAATGGCTGACCATCGAGCTGCGCGAGCCATGGCAGGTGGGCGGCAAAACCTATACGGCCGGCTCGTTGCTCGCCGCGAAGTTCGATGACTACATGGCCGGCAAGCGCGCCTTCGACGTGCTGTTCGAGCCGACCGAGCGCGCGTCGCTGAGCGCCTACACTTGGACCCGTTCGCATCTGGTCCTCAACGTGCTGGAAGACGTCAAGAACCGCCTGAGCGTGCTGACTCCGGGTCCCGGGGGCTGGATCCGCAGCGCCTTCGCCGGTGCGCCGGCGATGGGCAACGTGGCCGTGCGCGCCGTCGACGACGTCGACAGCGATGCGGTGTGGGTGACCAGCACCGACTTCCTCACCCCGACGACGCTGTCGTTGGCGGAGATCGGCCGCGCGCCCGAAATGCTCAAGACCATGCCGGCGTTCTTCGACGGCTCGAAGGGCGTGGTCGAGCAGCACTTCGCCACCTCCAAGGACGGCACCAGGATCCCGTACTTCGTGGTCCGCCCCAAGGACATGCCGCAGGACGGCAGCACGCCGACCCTGATGACCGGCTATGGCGGCTTCGAGATCTCGCGCCTGCCCAACTATTCCGGCGCAGTGGGCAAGGGCTGGCTGGAGAAGGGCGGCGCGTATGTAGTCGCGAACATCCGCGGTGGCGGCGAGTATGGCCCGCGCTGGCACCAGGCCGCGCTGAAGGCGAACCGCCACAAGGCGTATGAGGACTTCGCCGCGGTCGCGCAGGACCTGGTCGACCGCAAGGTCACTTCGGCCAAGCGCCTGGGCATCCAGGGCGGCAGCAACGGCGGCCTGCTGATGGGCAACATGCTGACCCAGTACCCGGAGCTGTTCGGCGCGGTGGTGGTGCAGGTGCCGCTGCTGGACATGCAGCGTTACCACAAACTGCTGGCCGGCGCGTCGTGGATGGCCGAATACGGCGACCCGGACAAGGCGGCGGAGTGGGAGTTCATCCAGACCTTCTCGCCGTACCACCTGTTCGACGCCGACCAGAGCTACCCGCCGACCCTGTTCACCACTTCCACCCGCGACGACCGCGTCCACCCGGGCCACGCGCGCAAGATGATGGCGAAGATGCTGGAGGCCGGTAAGGACGTGCGCTACTACGAGAACATCGAAGGCGGCCACGGCGGTTCGGCCAACAACAAGCAGGCCGCGCACATGAGTGCGCTGGCGTACACGTTTCTGTGGAACCAGTTGGCCGATTGATGCGTGGGCAGGCCGGGGTCGCTTGCGCGGTCCCGGCTCTGTAGCGAACACGACCGTCAGTCCTACCGCCCATGACTTCGGACACGCCGGGCCTGATGCTGCGCCGTGCTAGCGTTCGGGATTGTCTTTTCCCCATCCCAGATTCAATCCGGAGAGCCCATGTCCCAGCTGTTGAAGGCTCGCCAGGCCGCCATTCTTGTCGCCGGCCTCGCGGTGGCCATGGGCGCCGTGCAAGCCCAGGAGCCCATCGCCGTGTCCGATCCCTATCTCTGGCTGGAGGATGTCGAGGGCGCGAAAGCGCTTGACTGGGTCAAGGCCCGCAACGCCGCCACCGAGGCCGAGCTGGCCTCCACACCCGCGTTCAAGCAGCTGGAAGCTCAGATCCTCGCGGTGCTCGACTCCGACGCCAAGATTCCCTACGTCGGCAAGATTGGCGACTACTACTACAACTTCTGGAAGGACGCCCAGCATCAGCGCGGCATCTGGCGGCGCACCACGCTGGCCGAGTTCCGCAAGGACGCACCGAAGTGGGAAACCGTGATCGACCTGGATGCGCTGAACAAGGTCGAGGGCGAGAACTGGGTCTGGCACGGCGCCGACTGTCTCAAGCCCGAGTACCAGCGCTGCCTGGTCGCGCTGTCGCGCGGCGGTGCCGATGCCGACGTCACCCGCGAGTTCGACCTGACCACGCAATCGTGGGTCAAGGACGGGTTCTTCCGCGACGAGGCCAAGGGCGGCCTGGGCTGGATCGACCGCGACACCGTCTACGTGTTCACCGATTTCGGCCCCGGCTCGATGACCGAGTCCGGCTACCCGCGCATTGTCAAACAGTGGACCCGCGGCACCCCGATGAGCGCGGCGACGGTGGTCTACGAAGGCCAGCCCGGCGACATGTACATCGCCGCCGGTCACGACCACACACCGGGCTACGAGCGTGATTTCGTCTCCCGCACGCTCGCGTTCTACAACGACGAGCTGTACCTGCGCGGCGCCGACGGCACGTTGACCAAGGTCGACGCGCCCAATTCGGCCAACAAGTCGGTGCACAAGGACTGGCTGGTGCTGGAGCTGCGCGACCCGTACATCGCTGGTGGCAAGACCTGGCCGGCCGGCAGCCTGATCGCCACGAATTTCGATGCGTTCATGGCCGGGAAGCGCGAGTTCACGGCGCTGTTCGAACCGGCCGAGACCACCTCGCTGGCCAGCTCCAGCTGGACCGCGAACCACCTCGTCCTGAACGTGCTCGACGACGTCAACAACCGCCTCAGCGTGTTGACGCCGCCGAAGGACGGGCAGGGCGAATGGACGCGCAGCGCGTTCGTGGGCCAGCCCGAGGGCAGCGTCAGTGTGTCGGCGGTGGATGCCGACAGCAGCGACGAGGTCTGGCTGATCGCCGCCGGCTACCTCAACCCGCAGGCGCTGTCGCTGGCGACCATCGGCCAGGCGCCGGAAGTGCTGAAGACGATGCCGGTGTTCTTCGACGCGTCCAACGACCAGGTCGAGCAGCACTTCGCCACCAGCAAGGACGGCACCCGCGTGCCGTATTTCCTGGTCCGGCCGAAGGACATGCCGCTGGATGGCAGCATCCCGACCCTGCTGTATGGCTACGGCGGTTTCGAGGTTTCGATGACGCCGGCCTATTCCGGTGCGGTCGGCAAGGGCTGGCTGGAGAAGGGCGGCGCGTATGCGGTCGCGAACATCCGCGGCGGCGGCGAGTACGGCCCGCGCTGGCACCAGGCCGCGCTGAAGGCGAACCGCCACAAGGCCTACGAGGACTTCGCCGCGGTCGCGCAGGATCTGGTCGCCCGCAAGATCACTTCGGCCAAGCGTCTGGGCATCCAGGGCGGCAGCAACGGTGGTCTGCTGACGGGCAACATGCTGACCCAGTACCCGGAGCTGTTCGGCGCGGTGGTGGTGCAGGTGCCGCTGCTGGACATGCAGCGTTACCACAAGCTGCTGGCCGGCGCGTCGTGGATGGCCGAATACGGCGACCCGGACAAGGCGGCGGAGTGGGAGTTCATCCAGACCTTCTCCCCGTACCACCTGTTCGACGTCGACAAGAGCTACCCGCCGACCCTGTTCACCACCTCCACCCGCGACGACCGCGTCCACCCGGGCCACGCGCGCAAGATGATGGCGAAGATGCTGGAGGCCGGTAAGGACGTGCGCTACTACGAGAACATCGAAGGCGGCCACGGCGGCTCGGCCAACAACAAGCAGGCCGCGCACATGAGCGCGCTGGCGTACACGTTCCTCTGGAACCAGTTGGCCGACTGAGGCGCGGTCGGATGGCGAGCGTGATGCCACCGCGTTGAAGGAGGCCGGGCCTGTCGCCCGGCCTCTTTTTCATGGAGTTCCAGGGAGAACGGTTTCGCTGTTGGCGTAAGGATTGGCGTCTGCTGTTTCTGACTGACCTGGGGAGTCCCTTCGTGGCCGGCAGACCTTCTCCGCTCATGTCCTCCGGCCTACGCCTGCCGGCGCAGGCCTCCTCCCTTACTTCGCTGCGAAGGCCCGCCGGCCACGACAGGACCCGGATTGCGAGGAGGCGTAACGAAAGTCCCCCGCGCTCCCACACGTCGGGTGCCGGTCAGCCGAGACCCGCACGGCGATTTTGATCTGCATACTTCCGGGGACCACCTTTTGTCCGCCTGCGGGCAAGCTGTCCGCCGACCAGCCGCCACGCCGTTGCACTTTCTCCCCGGAGACCCCATCCATGAAACCCGCCTTGCTGTTTGCTGTCCTGATGACCGCCGCCACGCCGGCCCTCGCCTCGAGTCCCTCCATGCCTGTCGATTCCGCACCGTCCCCCGCCGCCTCCATCACCCCGCCCGATGTCGAGAAGCGGCCGCACACGGTCACCGCGCCGCACGGCGCGCAGCGCCAGGACGAGTACTACTGGCTGCGCGACGACACCCGCCAGGCCCCGGCGATGCTGGCCTACCTCAACGCCGAGAATGCCTACGTCGACGCGGTGATGGCGCCGCTGAAAGCGGTCGAGGACACCCTGTACGAGGAGATCGTCGGGCGCATCAAGCAGGACGACAGCTCGGTGCCGTACCGGCAGCGCGGCTGGTGGTACTACACCCGTTTCGAGACCGGTCAGGATTATCCGGTCCACGCCCGTCGCCACGGCTCGATGGACGCCGCCGAGCAGGTGCTGCTCGACGTCAACGCGATGGCCGAAGGCAAGGACTACTTCAGCGTCGGCGACTGGGAGGTGAGCCAGGACAACCGGCTGCTGGCCTGGGCCGAGGACGATGTCGGCCGTCGCCAGTACGTGATCCGGGTCCGCGACCTGGAGACCGGCAAGATCCTGGATGACGTGATCCCCGGGGTGTCGGCGAACATCGTCTGGGCCGACGACAACCGGACGATCTTCTACGTCGAGAACGACCCGGAAACCCTGCTCACCGTGAGGGTGAAGAAGCACGTGCTCGGCACGCCGGCCGGCGATGACGTGCTGGTGTACGAGGAGCACGACGACAGCTTCTACATGGGCATCGGCCGGACCCGCGACGACAGGTACATCTGCATCGGCGTGGAGAGCACGGTATCGAGCGAGTCGCGCTGCGCGCCGGCCAGCGACCCGCGCGAGTTCGTGGTGCTGGCGCCGCGCGAGCGCGACGTCGAGTACGACGCCGACCACCACGCCGGCCGCTGGGTGATCCGCACCAACGCGCCGGGCCCGGACGGCCAGCCGGCGGAGAATTTCAAGCTCATGACCGCGCCCAGCGATGCAAGCTCGCGCACGCAGTGGCAGGAGTGGATCGGCGCGGACGAGGATGTGTTCATCGACGGTTTCGAGCTGTTCGATGGCTTCACCGCGGTGGCCGAGCGTTCCGGCGGTCTGGAGCGGATCCGGCTGCTGCGAAACGCATTGAAGCGTCCGGCCATGGATGGCGGGGTTCCTGCGCAGGATGCGCGGCGATACGAGGATGAGTACGTCAAGGCCGACGAGTCCGCGTATTCGATGGGCCTGTCGGTCAACGCCGAGCCTGACACCGACTGGTTGCGCTACAGCTACACCTCGTTGACCACCCCGGCGACCACGTACGAGCTCAACACGAAAACCGGCGAGCGCCGGCTGCTCAAACGGCAACCGGTGATCGGTTACGACCCCGACCGTTACGTGACCGAGCGTGTGTGGGCGACCGCCCGCGATGGCGTGAAGGTGCCGGTGTCGCTGGTGTACCGGAAAGGCTTCGAGAAGAACGGTCAGGCGGCCCTGCTGCAATACGCCTACGGCAGCTACGGTTACTCGATGGACCCGGCCTTCAACCTGCCGGTGGTGAGCCTGCTCGACCGCGGCATGGTCTACGCCATCGCCCACGTCCGCGGCGGCCAGGAGATGGGCCGCAAGTGGTACGACGCCGGCAAGCTGATGCACAAACAGAACACCTTCTCCGACTTCATCGACGTGACCCGTTTCCTGGTCGACGAGGGCTATGCGGCGAAGGACCGCGTGGCGGCGTACGGCGGCAGCGCGGGCGGCTTGTTGATGGGCGCGATCTCCAACCAGGCGCCCGCCGACTACCGGGTGATCCTGTCGCAGGTGCCGTTCGTGGACGTGGTCACCACGATGCTCGACGCGAGCATCCCGCTGACCACCAACGAGTACGACCAGTGGGGCAACCCGGAGGACAAGGCCTACTACGACGTCATGCTGGCCTACTCGCCGTACGACAACCTGGTCGCGCAGGACTATCCGGCGATGTTCATCGGCACCGGCCTGTGGGATTCGCAGGTGCAGTACTGGGAGCCGGCCAAGTACGTCGCCCGCCT
>DASTUE010000082.1:0-3317 GCA_035759805.1 Lysobacter sp.
GCCGCAGCGACACCCGCGCCAACCTGCGCCGCCACTTCGAAGTCGACCGCTACTACGTCGCCCACGCCGCCATCGCCGCGCTGGCAGCGGAAGGCAAGATGACCGCGAAGGATGTGGCCAGGGCGATCAAGACGTACAAGATCGATGCGGAGAAGCCGAACCCGCTGGGAGTTTGAGGCGGGTTTGAGAAAACAAGAACGGCGGCCAATGGCCGCCTTCATTTTTCCTGAAAACCCGAGCCTCAAACCCCCAACGGGTTCGGCTTCTCCGCATCGATCTTGTACGTCTTGATCGCCCTTGCAACGTCCTTCGCGGTCATCTTGCCTTCCGCGGCCAGCGCAGCGATGGCGGCGTGGGCGACGTAATAGCGGTCGACTTCGAAGTGGCGGCGCAGGTTGGCGCGGGTGTCGCTGCGGCCGTAGCCGTCGGTGCCGAGCACGGTGTAGTGCATCGGGACGTAGGCGCGGACCTGTTCGGCGTAGGTTCGGATGTAGTCGGTGGCGGCAATCGCCGGGCCCTGGCGACCTTCCAGCAGTCCGGTGATGTGGGCCTTGCGCGGGGCCTTGGCTTCGGGGTGGAAGCGGTTGTGGCGCTCGACATCGGCACCGTCGCGGGCGAGCTCGTTGAAGCTGGGGCAGGACCAGATGTCGGCGACCACGCCGAAGTCCTTCTCCAACAACTCCGCCGCGGCGATGACTTCGCGCAGGATGGTGCCACTTCCCAGCAGCTGCACGCGCAACTGGTCCTTCTTCGGCTTGCCGGCATCCTGGAACAGGTACATGCCCTTGATGATCCCTTCGGCGCTGCCCTCGGGCATGTCGGGGTGGGCGTAGTTCTCGTTCATCAGGGTGATGTACCAGTACTCGTCGTGCTGCTCGACGAGCATGCGCTGCATGCCGTGCTGGATGAGGGTCACCACTTCGTAGCTGAAGGTCGGGTCGTAGCTGCGGCAGTTCGGGATCAGCCCGGCCTGCACCATGCTGTGTCCGTCCTCGTGCTGCAGGCCTTCGCCGTTGAGGGTGGTGCGGCCGGCGGTGGCGCCGAGCAGGAAGCCGCGCGCGCGCATGTCGCCGGCCTGCCAGGCGGCGTCACCGACGCGCTGGAAACCGAACATCGAGTAGTAGATGTAGAACGGCAGCAGGGCGAGGTCGTTGCTGCTGTAGCTGGTGGCGCAGGCGAGCCAGGAGGCGAACGCGCCGGCCTCGGTGATGCCTTCCTGCAGTACCTGCCCGGCGGTGTCCTCGCGGTAGTACATCAGCTGGTCGCGGTCGACCGGCTTGTACTTCTGGCCGAACGGGGCGTAGATGCCGATCTGGCGGAACAGGCCTTCCATGCCGAAGGTGCGCGCCTCGTCGGCGACGATCGGCACCAGTCGTGGGCCGACCTGCTTGTCGCGCAGGGAGATGTTGAGCATCTGCACGAACGCCATCGTGGTGCTGATCTCGCGCTCGCCGGTGGACTTGAGCAGGCGCTCGTAGGTCGCCAGCGGCGGCACTTCCAGCTGCTGCGTGGCCTTGCGGCGGCGCTGCGGCAGGAAACCGCCGAGGGCCCTGCGGCGCTCGAGCAGGTATTCGATCTCCGGCGAGTCCTTGCCGGGGTGGTAGAACGGCACCGCGCTGTCCTTGAGCTGGTCGTCGGTCACCGGGATGTTGAAGCGGTCGCGGAACGCGCGCACGTCATCGTCATCCATCTTCTTGGTGCCGTGGGCCGGGTTCAGCGACTCGCCGGCCACGCCCATGCCGTAGCCCTTGACCGTCTTGGCCAGGATCACGGTCGGCATGCCCTTGGTGTTCACCGCCTGGTGGTAGCTGGCGTAGACCTTGTGCGGGTCGTGGCCGCCGCGGTTGAGGCGCCAGACGTCCTCGTCGGACAGGTTGGCGACCAGCTCGGCGGTCTCCGGGTACTTGCCGAAGAAATGCTCGCGGGTGTACGCGCCGCCGAACGCCTTGCAGTTCTGGTATTCGCCGTCGACGGTTTCCATCATCAGCTGGCGCAGCTTGCCGCTGGTGTCGCGGGCGAGAAGTGGATCCCAGTAGCTGCCCCAGATGTTCTTGATGACGTTCCAGCCGGCGCCGCGGAACTGGCCCTCCAGTTCCTGGATGATCTTGCCGTTGCCGCGCACCGGGCCGTCCAGGCGCTGCAGGTTGCAGTTGACGACGAACACCAGGTTGTCCAGGCCCTCGCGTCCGGCGACCGAGATTGCGCCGAGCGATTCGGGCTCGTCCGTCTCGCCGTCGCCGAGGAAGCACCAGACCTTGCGGTCGGTCTTCGGCATCAGGCCGCGGCCTTCCAGGTACTTGAAGTTGCGTGCCTGGTAGATCGCGCTGATCGGGCCCAGACCCATCGACACGGTCGGGGTCTGCCAGTAGTCCGGCATCAGCCAGGGATGCGGGTAGGAGCTGATGCCGCGGCCATCGACTTCCATGCGGAAGTGGTCCAGCTGGTCCTCGCTGATGCGGCCTTCCAGGAACGAGCGGGCGTAGATGCCCGGCGAGCCGTGGCCCTGGATGAACAGCAGGTCGCCCGGGTGGTCGTCGCTCGGGGCGCGCCAGAAGTGGTTGAAGCCGACGTCGTACAGCGTCGCCGAGGAGCCGAAGGTGGCGATGTGGCCGCCCAGGTCGCCGGGCTTGCGGTTGGCCCGCACCACCATCGCCATCGCGTTCCAGCGGATGATCGAGCGGATGCGCCATTCCATCGCGGCATCGCCGGGGCTCTTGGCCTCCAGGTGCGGCGGGATGGTGTTGATGTAATCGGTGGTCGGCTCGAACGGCAGGTGCGCGCCGGCGCGGCGGGAGACTTCCACCATGCGCTCGAGCAGCTGGTGCGCGCGGTCGGTGCCGTCGCGCTGGATGACGGCTTCGACGGACTCGATCCACTCCTTGGTCTCGGTCGGGTCCGGATCGTTGTGCATCAGCTCGTTGAGCGGGCTTTCATACGTATGAGTCATGCGCCTCGCGGCCCCGTGGCCGCGCCTCGTGAACAGGTGGGATCGATGCGGTCGATTCTACCGCGCGGGTGCGATGGACGGCTGATCGAGGTCACGGCGCAACGACCGTGGGGCGGTTGGCTGTGCAGGAGCGGCTTCAGCCGCGACCCGCGTCTTGGCTAGATAAAGCGGAGGACGGCTCGGCGGCGGTTCCCTGCAGGTGGTCCCGGTGCCGGCTTGTCCACGAACGATCGTAAGCCGGTCGCACGCTGAGGCTCTGGGCGTTCGCGGCTGACGCCGCTCCTACCAAGAGCGAATTCGATGCGTTTTGTCCGACTGGACTCCTTCGATCGTAGGAGCGACGTCAGTCGCGAACGCGAAGAACCTTGCA
>DASTUE010000083.1:0-7514 GCA_035759805.1 Lysobacter sp.
GCCGGCGAGCTGGATGACCGCGAGATCGACATCGAGACCGCGATGAACGTCGGCGTCGACATCATGGCCCCGCCTGGCATGGAGGAGATGGGTCAGCAACTGCGGCAGATGTTCTCGCAGATGGCCGGCAGCAAGGTCAACAGGAAGACCCTCGCGATCAAGGCCGCGCGCCCGCTGCTGATCGAGGAAGAGGCCGGCAAGCTGGTCAACGAGGAGGAGATCCGCGAGGCCGCGATCGAGGCCTGCGAACAGCACGGCATCGTGTTCATCGACGAGATCGACAAGGTCGCCAAGCGCGGCGACAACATCGGCGGCGGCGACGTCTCCCGCGAAGGCGTGCAGCGCGACCTGCTGCCGCTGGTCGAAGGCTCCACTGTCAGCACCAAGTACGGTTCGGTGAAAACCGACCACATCCTGTTCATCGCTTCGGGCGCGTTCCACATGGCCAAGCCGTCCGACCTGATTCCCGAACTGCAGGGCCGCTTCCCGATCCGGGTCGAACTGTCCGCGCTCAGCAAGGCCGACTTCATCCGCATCCTGACCGAGCCCAAGGCCGCGCTGACCGTCCAGTACGTCGAGCTGATGAAGACCGAAGGTGTCAGCGTCGCGTTCACCGACGACGCGATCGAGCGCATCGCCGAGATCGCCGCCACCGTCAACGAGCGCCAGGAAAACATCGGCGCCCGTCGCCTGCACACCGTGCTCGAACGCCTGCTCGACACCCTCAGCTATGAGGCCCCCGACCGCGACGGTCAGGCCATCACCATCGACCGCAACTACGTCGATGCCAACCTGGGCGAGCTGGTGAAGGACCCGGATCTGAGTCGCTACATCCTTTGAGGCTTGACCGGTTGCAACCTGGCTGCGCTGCCCAGGCCGGATGGCGGTTGCAATCGCCGGATGGAAATGCTGCAGCGCACAGCAGCGTGGCCCGAAGCCGCTGCTAGAGTCGGAAACGGGATGCGGGAGGGGGCCTGCCGTCCTGGTTTTTGCATTCCGTCCTTCGTCCACCCGGCCCTTCCGGGCCGGCCACAAAACTCTTCGGGGATACACCCAGATGAAGCAGCAGAAACTCGTAATGGCGCTTGGCGTCGCCTTGGCGATCACGGTCTCGAGCTCGGCATTTGCCGCGCAGCCGGATCCCAACCGGGTCATGGTGAAGTACAGGGACGGCGCGTCCGCGCAGGTCGAAACCGCATTGCGCGGTGCCGGCGGCAAGGTCCACGCGCGGCTGGCGAAACAGCGTGTCTTCGCGGTCACGCTGCCGCCACAGGCACTGCAGGGACTGCGCAACCGCGCCGACGTCGAATACATCGAGCTCGATGCGCCGCGCTACCCGATGGGCCAGGTCACCCCCTACGGCATCAATACCGTCCAGGCGCCGCAGACGTGGGCCGTGGGCGCGGACGGCACCGGCATCAAGGTGTGCGTGATCGATTCGGGCATCAATGCCGCGCACGAGGACTTCGCCGGCATCGCCATGTCCGGCTACCCATCGGGCTGGAACAACGACAGCTGCGGCCATGGCACCCATGTTGCCGGCACCATCGCGGCGGCCAACAACAACGCCGGTGTCGTGGGCGTAAGCCCCGGCAAGGTGTCGTTGCATGTCATCAAGGTGTTCGATGGCGCGAGCTGCGGCTGGAGCTACGCCTCCACCCTCACCGACGCGGCCAATCGTTGCGAGGCGGCCGGCGCCAGGATCGTCAGCATGAGCCTGGGTGGCGGTACCAGCAGCCGGACCGAGGAAAGCGCGTTCGCCGGCCTCAACAGCAGGGGCATCCTCAGCATTGCGGCTGCCGGCAACGCTGGCAACAACCGTCACAGCTACCCGGCGTCGTACAGCAGCGTGATGTCGGTCGCCGCGACCGACAGCAACAACGTCGTGGCGAGCTTCTCGCAATACACCAACCAGGTCGAGATCGCCGCCCCCGGCGTCGGCGTGCTCAGCACCTATCCCTTCCGTGATGCGGCCATGTCGGTTGGCGCGAGCAGTTTCATCGTCTCCGCCCTGAGCGGCAGCAAGCAGTCGACGGCCAGCGGCGCGATGGTCAATGGCGGGCGCTGCACCAGTGCCGGCAGCTGGGCGGGCAAGGTGGTGTTGTGCGAGCGCGGCGACATCGCATTCGTCGACAAGGTCAACAACGTGACCGCCGGCGGTGGCGTTGCCGCCGTGGTCTACAACAACGTGTCGGGCGGTTTTTCGGGCACCCTCGGTGATGGGGTCACGTCCGCCATTCCGGGCATCAGCATGAGCCAGGAAGATGGCCAGGCGCTGGTGGCAGGATCGCTCGGCCAGACCGCCAGCGTCAGTACGATCGCCGAGTCCAATACCAGCGGTTACGCCTATCTGGATGGCACCTCGATGGCGACCCCGCACGTATCGGGCGCCGCCGCGGTCATCTGGAGCGCCCATCCGTCGGCGACCAACCAGCAGGTCCGCGACGCCATGAATTCGACCGCCCTCGACCTGGGTGCCGCCGGCCGCGACAACTACTACGGCAACGGCCTGGTGCAGGTGTTCAATGCCACCGAAGCCCTGTTGGGTGGCGGTGGTGGCACCGATCCGGTTGCTGCACCGACCGGCCTCAGCGCGTACTACTTCGGCGTCAACAAGGGCAAGAAGCAGTTCAACCTGGCCTGGACCGCCGGGGCGGTCACCGTCGACATCTACCGCGACGGCAGCAAGATCAAGTCGGCGACCAGCAACACCGGCAGCTACGTCGACCTGGTGAAGCTCAATGGCAGCGGCACGGTGACCTACAAGGTCTGCAGTGCGGGAACGTCGGACTGCTCGGCCAACGCGACAGCGAGCTACTGATCCGCTGATCTCGCTGCAACCGGCAACCCCCGGGGGCCCGCATCGTGCGGGCCCCTTTTTGTTTCGTGGATCGAACAAGCCCGCCGAAATGGCGGGCTTTCTGTAACGCCTGTCCGACCAGGGCATCACGGTGATTTCGGCATTGCTGCGCTGCAAAATGCACAACCGTATAGTTTGTGTACAGTCGTGCATGAGTCGCCACGAAACATGCCCCGACGTCTGTCTTGCGGAGGGTTATGGCCAGTCTGAGGATCGGGCCGCTCTTGGTTTTTTCGTGTTATCGGGATCCAGCGAAATCATCTTGGGGAACATCGATATGAATCACATGGGAAAGATCGCAGCAGGCATCGCGCTGGCCGTCGGAATGGCCTTCGCAGGCTCCGCAGCCGGAGTGGCCTCCGCAGGTTCCACAGCGGGGACACCAGCCAAGGGAGCTCAACGGTCGGGCGGGGAGGTCAAGTTCTTCCTGGCGGATCCGGAACTGGGTCTGGCCGGCGTCTATACCGTCAATGGCGTCGAGCTTTACTTCGAGGGGCGCAGGTCCGTGGATGCCAGGACCGGGGCGCCCGGTGAACTCAGTCTTCGCGTCGTCGATGGCGAAGCCCGCACCCTGGCCCTGGCCGGTGAACCGTATGCCAAGCACTGGGTTCCGCAGCAGGGCGAGTTCACGAAGAAGGACGGCTTTGCCTATGCCCAACAGCTGTCCGGGCTGGGCAGGGCACTGAGAGCTGCCGATCTGCACGCGTCGTTGTCCGCTGAAAGGTCCGCCCTGGCGGATCTGGTCATCCAGGCCGCGGGTACGCCGGCGGGAAGCTTCCCGCTGCGTACCACCGTGCCGGCGAGGAAATCCGTCGCTCCGGATGTGTCCCAGGTCGCCGATTTCTACCAGCGTTCGGTGAAAGACATACAGGTGGATCGCAGGCAGGACGGCACGATGGAGGCGAAACTGGGCAACGGCATCGTATTGCTGAGCACGCAACAGTTCATCGCCGACGAACCCGACACCACCACGGGACAGATGGGCCGCATCGACGCCTACTCGCTGGTGAAAGCTGCCGACGGCTCCGTTCTGACGGCTGAACTGGGCGGCGATCAGGTTCCGGAGGACTGGGCGGACGCCATGGAGATGGATACCGCGCGCGACCACCACGCACTGGCTGCGGACTTTGGTCGTGCGGCGACGGCGTTGAACGCGCTGGCGTACAGCGGCAAGTCGAGCCAGGGCGTCAGCTTGAGCCATCGGAGCGAGCAGGAGTCGATGCAGCGTATGGCGCAGGCCCTGGTCAGCCACTTCCTGCCGGTGCGCGAAGAGGCATCGGCTCCGGCGCTTTCCGGGGGGTATGACACGCTGGCAACCGTGAGCTCGACCGGTGGCCTGTATCAGACGTACATCCAGGTATGGCGCAAGCCGTTCGTCGTCATCGCCGAGCACTCGGGGACCCGCGTCGGCAAATGGAAGTACAGCAGCTCGACGTCAAGTATCAGAACGCACCAGGGCTGGATCTACTACTGCAATCACGGCACCTGCGCCGCCTCGGAGAACATGACGCACAAATGCACTTTCACCGGCCCTCGCCTCAGCTACTACCGCCTGCCTGCGCGGCGGACGGATGCCTATGGGCACACCTGCTCCACGGGGTACTGGGCGGTCGGGCTACCCGGTCGCCATAACTGCCACGACGATTCCTCGGTGCAGCTCCGGGCGGTCAAGGGCTTGTCCTACACCAGCTATTCCGGTCGCTGCGACGACGGCTTCTGGTATTCGGCATACGCGCCCAGCTGTAGCTGACGGACGCAATCTTCCCGGTCGCCCGTTGGCCGGGGAGTTCGGTCCTTGCCATACATCGACAACGCCGGACATCTGTCCGGCGTTGTCATCTGGATGCGTCGTGCATCCCGCGTGCACCGGTCACGATCATCTTCACCATCGTCGTCAGCTCGTCGACCTGTTCCGGATACCGCTCGCGCGGAAGGTCCATCGCGCTGGCGCCGACCGCGAATACCAGGCGCGTGATCGCCCGCGCCACCAGTGCCGGCTCGTGCAATGGCACGCCGGTGACCTCTGCCAACCGGATGAGGTCCACCTGCAATTCGTCCTCGAAAAACCGGAGCTGCCGATCCACCGCCTGCTTGAAGGCATCCGAACCGGCCAGGCCCTCGCGTAGCAGCAGGTGCAGCAGCTTGTCATCGGCGCGCAATTGATCGAAGAACGCCTCCACCGAGCTGCGTACCACGCCGCGTCCCGTGCTCGCGCGATTGCGCGCCTGGCCGATGATCGTGCGCAGCGAGCTGCCGGCCCGATCGATCAAGACCACCGCCAGTTCGTCGATATCGCGGAAATGGCGATAGAAACTGTTGGGTGCGATGTTCGCCTCGCGTGCCACCTCGCGCAGACCCAGCGTCGAGACGCTGCGGTTCGGCCCAAGCAGTGCGAGCGCGGCAGTGAGCAGATCCTCGCGCGTGATCGAAGGCCGACGGCCAAGGCGGGACGGGGAGGCGGATTGGGAGTGGGGCACGAATGACGCCGGCATCGCAGATGGGATCGCGCCCATCATGACGCAAAGCGGGATGGTTCTCTCGCTATTTGCGGCACTGCGGCCCAGATCGGTGGGCGACTGGGTTCGCCACGTCGCGCTTTCTCAACAGCCTCAAAAAGTGGTCTCAACGCTGGCCGAGGCCCTCAAGACGGGAGCCTGAGCAGTCTCACCCCTCCCCAATGTCCTCATTCCACACCTCCGGATTCGCCTCGATATACCCCTGCATCATCTCGATGCATTCGCGGTCGGCGAGGTCGATGACCTTGACGCCGGCTTCGCGCAGCCAGTCGATGCCGCCGCTGAAGGTCTCCGACTCGCCGACCACCACGGTGCCGATGTTGAACTGCCGCACCAGGCCGCTGCAGTACCAGCACGGGGCGAGGGTGGTGACCATGATGGTGTCGCGGTAGCTGCGCTGGCGGCCGGCCTTGCGGAAGGCGTCGGTCTCGCCATGGATCGAGGGGTCGTTTTCCTGCACGCGGCGGTTGTGGCCGCAGCCGAGCAGGCGGCCGTCGACGTGGTACAGGGCGGCGCCGATCGGGATGCCGCCCTCGGCCAGTCCCTGGCGGGCTTCGGCGACGGCGGTGGCGAGCAGGGCGCGGTAGTCGGGGGTGGCGATCATCCGGAGGGGCCATCAGGGAGTGGGTGGGGTGATCCTCGCCGTGGCGGTGCGGGATGTCGAGGGCGGGCCGCGCACATGAAGGGCCGTGGCGACACCGCCGGCGGGCCGGTGCGATAATCGGCGCATGAACGATCCGACCCCACGCGACGCCGGCACCGGCAAGTCTTCAGGCAGTCCTTCCGATACCACCCACTTCGGTTTCCGCGACGTTCCCACCGGGGACAAGCAGAAGCTGGTGGCCGAGGTGTTCTCCTCGGTGGCCGGCAGCTACGACCTGATGAACGACCTGATGTCGCTGGGCATCCACCGGGTCTGGAAGCGCTATTTCGTCGCCACCGCGCAGGTGCGGCGCGGCGACCGGGTGCTCGATCTGGCCGGCGGCACCGGCGACATCGCGCTGCTGCTGAAGGACCGCGTCGGCGATACCGGCTCGATCGTGCTGGGCGACATCAACGGTTCGATGCTGCGCGTCGGCCGCGACCGGATGACCGACAAGGGCCGGGTCGGCGGTTTCGAATACGTGCAGATGAACGCCGAGAAGCTGCCGTTCCCGGACGCGACCTTCGACCTGGTCACCATCGCGTTCGGCCTGCGCAACGTCACCGACAAGGACGCCGCGCTGGCCGAGATGCACCGGGTGCTGAAAGTCGGCGGGCAGGCGCGGGTGCTGGAGTTCTCGGAAGTGAAGTACGACTGGTTCAAGCCGATCTACGACTTCCACTCGTTCAAGGTCCTGCCGCGGCTGGGCAAGCTGTTCGCCAACGATGCGGACAGTTACCAGTACCTGGCCGAGAGCATCCGCAAGCATCCGCCGCAGGACGAGCTGAAGGCGATGATGCAGGCGGCCGGGTTCGCGCGTTGCGACTATCGCAACCTGTCGGGCGGCATCGTCGCGGTGCATACCGGCTACAAGGTCTAAGGCGGCTGTCAGTCTCGCGAAGGCGGAGACCCGGCCACTTCCAACAGGTACAAAACCTCTGGGTTCCCGCCTTCGCGGGAATGACGGGCAAGAGCGACATGTTTCATGCGACCCTTGGTGTCCAGCCGGATCCGCACTTCGCGCGCGCGGCCGGTCGCGGCTACACTCGCGGGCTCACCTGAAACTGTGGGCCCGCCAATGCGTTCCTCGATCCTGACCCTGTGTTTTGCCGCCGCCGTCGTGCTGGGTGGTTGCTCGCGCGATGCCGCGCCGGCCACCGACACCGCCGCCAAGCCCGACGCCGTGACCGCGCCGGGTGCCGAATACGATTCGCTGTCCTACGCCGAGCCCGACAAGGTCCGGATCAAGGACCTCGCGCTCGCGCTGGATGTCGATTTCGATGCCAGGCAGATCAGCGGCAGCGCCACCTACGACCTGGACTGGGTCGATCCCGAGGCCACCGGACTGGTGCTGGACACCCGCGACCTGACCATCGAGAAAGTGGTCGGCGAGCGCAGCGACGGCAAGTGGGTCGACCTGAAGTACGAGCTGGCCGACGCCGACAAGCTGCTGGGCAGCAAGCTGAGCATCCAGGCCCCGGAGCGCAACGAGCGC
>DASTUE010000084.1:0-17058 GCA_035759805.1 Lysobacter sp.
TCGCACTGGTGCAGGCGCGGATCGAGCGCAAGCACGCGTTCGCCGCCCGCGAGCGCTACCGGGCCCGCAATGCGCGCCTGCAACGGCGGCGCGACGAACGTGGGACGCGACGCGGGGTGGGCCGGGCGGAAGACCCGGCGGCGGGCCCGCCCACGAACCCCGCTCCCGACCAGACCGGCAGGACACCGCGCCCGGCATTGCCCGCAGCGGTCGCGGCGGCGCTGGCACGGGCCAAGGCAAAAGCCGCCGCGACACCACCTCCTGCAGGACCGGAATCTTGAGTACCCGTCCCGTCCGCAAGCGCAGCCCGCGTTCGCGCTTGAGCAAGGCCGGGATCGAGGAGATGTTCGCCCGCCTGCACCAGCTCAACCCGCACCCGACCACCGAGCTGGAATTCGACTCGCCGTATGAGCTGCTGGTGGCGGTGACGCTGTCGGCGCAGGCCACCGATGTCGGCGTCAACAAGGCGACCCGCAAGCTGTTTCCGGTTGCCAACACGCCGGCGCAGATCGCCGCGCTCGGGGTCGAAGGGCTGAAGCCGTACATCGCCACCATCGGCCTGTACAACACCAAGGCCGCCAACGTGGTGGCGATGGCGCAGCTGCTGCTGGAGCACCACGACGGCGAGGTGCCGCACGACCGCGCCGCACTGGAAGCGCTGCCGGGCGTGGGTCGCAAGACCGCCAACGTGGTGCTGAACACCGCCTTCGGCGAGCCGACGATGGCGGTCGACACCCACATCTTCCGGGTGGCCAACCGCACCGGCCTGGCACCGGGCAAGAACGTGCGCGAGGTGGAGGACCTGCTGGTGCGGGTGATTCCCGCCAAGTACCTGCACGATGCCCACCACTGGCTGATCCTGCACGGCCGCTACGTCTGCAAGGCGCGCACGCCGGATTGCCCGCATTGCGTGATCCGCGACATCTGCCGCTACAAGGACAAGACGCCCGGCGAGCCCGGGTGAAGCGGCGATGCAGGCGTGGTCCTGCAGGTTCGCGGCTGACCGGCGGAGGCATGCCTCCGCCATTCCCCCAACGCGGTGGACGTGGCCTTCAGCCTTGCGTAGGAGCGGCTTCAGCCGCGACCTGACCATCTTCCTGTCACATCGCTGCAATGTTTCGCACCCACACTGCGCGCACTTCCCCGATGTGACATTCCACACTCATGCAGATTGCCGTCAACCGCCTCACCATCGCCCTGCTGCTGGCAGGCGCCGCACCACTCGCCCACGCCGAGATCGCCATCGACGTGATCGGCGGGTCGGAGATCAGTTTCGAAGGCCTGGTGCAGGCCGACTACAACCATTTCGGCAGCGACGTCGCCAACCTCAATGGCGATGCCTGGGACGGCCGCAATGCCGACCAGGAACTGCGTCGCGCCGAGCTGGTGCTCAAGGGCAAGGGACCGGGCAACATCGACTGGGTGGCCGGTTATGACGCCAAGGCCGACAAGTGGCTCGACGTCAACGCCAAGTACAAGCTGGGCGGCAACAAGCAGCATTACGTCCAGCTGGGCCAGTTCAAGCAGCCCAACAGCCTGGAAGAACTGTCGTCGACCAAGAACAACGACTTCATCTCCAAGGCCACGATCACCAACAGCTTTGCCACCGGCCGCCGCCTGGGTGCGGCATATTCCTACGGCAGCGGCCCCTACAGCCTGACCGCGAGCTATTTCGGCAGCGAGCTGACCCGCAACAAGGGTGCCGGTGCCGGTTACGGCCTGCGCGGCACCTTCGCGCCGATCAACCAGGACGGCAACATCCTGCACTTCGGCCTGTCGTACGTGAACCGGGACACCGACGGCGACAAGATCAAACTGTCGGCCAAACCCAATGCCGACCTGACCCCGACCAGCCTGGTCAGCACCGGCACCTTCGCCGATGCGGACCGGATGGCGACCATCGGCCTGGAAAGCTTCTGGACCCGCGGGCCGGTCAAGCTGCAAGGCGAATACATGCAGGTCGACGTCGACCGCTACGGCACCGCCTCGAAGGACTTCAGCGGCAGCGGCGGCTACCTCAGCGCGCTGTGGAACGTCACCGGCGAGGGCTGGCAGTACAAGGACGGCGTGCCCGGCACCAAGGGCCCCAGCGACCCCGCCGCCGGCATGTGGCAGCTCGGCCTGCGCTACGACACGATCGATCTGGACGACGGCGCCGTGCAGGGCGGCCGGATGGACGCGATCACCGCGGGCGTCAACTACTACTGGCGCTCCAACTTCAAGTTCGCCCTGAACTACGTGAAGGTCGACAGCCAGCGCGCCGGCATCGACGACAACCCCGACATCACCGAAGCGCGCGTGCAGTTCTTCTGGTAAGTCCGCGTTTCCTTTCCGCTGTCCTCCCCTGCCTCCCTCCCCCTTCGCCTTTCCTGGAGCACCCCGTGTTCAAGTCCCTTTCGTTCCGCTTCACCGCGCTCGCCCTGGCGACCGCGTTTTCCGCCAGTGCCGCGGCCGCCGACGTCACCGGCGCCGGTGCCTCGTTCATCTATCCGGTCATGACCCAGTGGTCGGCCGACTACGCCAAGAGCACCGGCAACAAGGTCAACTACCAGTCGATCGGCTCGGGCGGCGGCATCGCCCAGATCAAGGCGGCGACGGTCGACTTCGGCTCCTCCGATGCGCCGCTGACGCCCGAGGAATTGTCCAAGCACGGCCTCGCGCAGTTCCCGTCGGTGATCGGCGGCGTGGTGCCGGTGCTGAACGTGCCCGGCATCGCCGCCGGCGCGATGAAGCTCGACGGCGACGTGCTGGCGGACATCTTCCTGGGCAGGATCTCCAAGTGGAACGATCCGCGCATCGTCGCCAGCAACGCCGGCCTGGCCTTGCCGGACCTGAAGATCACCATCGTCCACCGCTCCGACGGTTCGGGCACCACGTTCAACTTCGTCAACTACCTGTCCAAGGTCAGCCCGGCGTGGAAGGACAGCGTCGGCGAAGGCACCTCGGTGAAATGGCCCGGCGGCATCGGCGGCAAGGGCAATGAAGGCGTCGCGGCCTACGTCAAGCAGATCAAGGGCGGCATCGGCTACGTCGAGATGTCCTACGCACTGCAGAACCGGATGACCTACTCGCGCCTCAAGAACGCCGCCGGCAACTACATCATCCCCAGCGACGCGACCTTCTCGGCCGCCGCCGCGAGTGCCCAGTGGGGTTCCTCCAAGGACTTCCATCTGGTGATGACCAACGCCCCCGGCGAGCAGGCCTGGCCGATCACCGCGACCAACTTCATCCTGATGTACAAGCAGCCCAAGGATGCGGCCGGCGCCAAATCGGCCAAGGAGTTCTTCCGCTGGGTCTACGCCAACGGCGACGCCGCTGCCAGCAAGCTCGATTACGTGCCGCTGCCGGACGCGCTGGTCGAGCAGATCGAGACCTACTGGTCGAAGGAAATGGCCTACTGAGTCCAGCCGCACGCCATCACAGCCAACACAGAACGGGCCTTCGGGCCCGTTCTGCTGTCGGCGCCGCGGGCTTGCCCGGTGTCCGGATCGCCTGCCATGCGTCGTAGATGGATGGTTGATCATTGCCGGCCGGGACGTTTGAACCACCGGCCGGACCCGCAACTGCGGAGCACCACGCAGAAATCTCGAAAGCTGATCCGGAGCAACACCTGGCCGGCGCGGCACCCCCGCGCCGGCGGCAATACCAGCACAAGGCGCGCTCCGGAAGGGGCGCGCTTTTTCGTTCCCGCCGAAAAACACGCTCCTGTCATACGCCGGTAACAAGAATGTCCTTTCATGGCCCTGTCCGCTGGTCACGCCAGCCTTTTCGAGCAACCCATGAAGCCGATCCGTCTCGCTGCCCTGTCCCTCTCCCTTGCCGTGGCAATGACCGCCTGCGCGCCGTCCGGCGACAGCGCGGCGACCGCGGACACCGCCGCCAACGGGGCCACCGGCGCGGCCGGGCATGGCGACAAGGTCGCCGCGCAGATCACCGGCGCCGGCGCGACCTTCATCTTCCCGCTGATCTCCAAGTGGTCGGCCGACTACCACGCCGCCACCGGCAACATGGTCAATTACCAGTCGATCGGTTCGGGCGGCGGCATCGCCCAGATCAAGGCCGGCACGGTGGATTTCGGTTCGTCCGACGCGCCGCTGAGCAGCGAGGAACTTGCCGAAGCCGGCCTGGGCCAGTTCCCCTCGGCGATCGGCGGCGTGGTGCCGGTGGTCAACGTGAAAGGCATCGAGCCCGGCAAGCTGCGTCTGACCGGCGCCCTGCTGGCCGACATCTACCTGGGCAAGGTCAAGACCTGGAACGATGCGGCGATCGCCTCGATCAACCCGGGCGTCGAGCTGCCGGCGACCAAGATCAGCCTGGTGCAGCGCTCCGACGGCTCGGGCACCACGTTCAACTTCACCAACTACCTGACCAAGGTCAGCCCGGCGTGGAAGGATGCGGTCGGCGAAGGCAAGTCGGTGCAGTGGCCGGCCGGCGTCGGCGGCAAGGGCAACGAAGGCGTGGCCTCGTACGTGCAGCAGATCGACGGCTCGATCGGCTACGTCGAGCTGGCCTACGCGATCCAGAACCAGATGTCGCATACCTTGCTGCAGAACGCCGCCGGCCAGTTCGTCGCGCCGGACTCGGCGTCGTTCCAGGCCGCGGCCGCGACCGCCGACTGGACGAGCGCCAAGGACTTCAACCTGGTCATCACCAACGCCCCCGGCGCCGAGGCGTGGCCGATCACGGCGACCAACTTCATCCTGATGTACAAGCAGCCCAAGGATGCCAAGCGCAGCGCGGACGCGATGGCGTTCTTCAAGTGGGCGCTGGAGAACGGCCAGGCGCAGGCGTCGGAGCTGCACTACGTGCCGCTGCCGCCGGAACTGGTGGGCCAGGTCGAGGCGTACTGGGCGGCGGAGTTCAAGACTCCGTGATGGGTTGGGGGCGGCGCATTGCGGCTTCGGGTCGGCGTATTACGGCTTCGCCTAATGCGCCCTACGCGCCCTACGCGCCCTACGCGCACATCGGAACCGTAGGGCGCATCAACAATGCGCAGGACGGCTTCAACAATGCGCCGGGCCGATGACGTAAACGCGCCCTACTTGGCGGCGGAGTTGTAGGGCGCATTGACAATGCGCCATGCCGACGGCGCATTACGCCCCGTGTGTTCGGCGCATTGTCAATGCGCCCTACGCCATTTGGAGAATTTTCAACCGATGAACACCGTTGCCTTGCCCGCCAATACGCGTGACTTCACGGATGCGCGCAACGACCGCTGGTTCCGCTATCTGCTGATCGCGACCGTGACTTTCGTGTTGTTGGCCCTGGCCGGGGCGGCGCTGTCGATGCTCTGGGGCGGTCGACAGGCCCTGCAGGCCACCGGGCTGGACTTCTTCTTCAGCGCCGACTGGAATCCGGTGGAAAACCGCTACGGCGCACTGGTGCCGATCTTCGGCACCATCGTCACCGCGGCGATCGCGATGCTGCTGGCGATCCCGGTCAGCTTCGGTATCGCGTTCTACCTGACCGAAGTCGCGCCGCGCTGGCTGCGCGGACCGGTCGGAACCGCAATCGAGCTGCTGGCCGGCATCCCGTCGATCATCTACGGCATGTGGGGCCTGTTCGTGCTGGTGCCGGTGATGACCAAGTACGTCACGCCGTGGGCCAACGACCACCTCGGCACGCTGCCGGTCATCGGCCCGCTGTTCCAGGGCCCGCCGATCGGCATCGGCATGCTTACCGCCGGCATCGTGCTGGCGATCATGGTGGTGCCGTTCATCTGCTCGGTGATGCGCGAGGTGTTCCTGACCGTGCCGACGCGGCTGAAGGAATCCGCGTACGCGCTGGGCTCGACCAAGTGGGAAGTCAGCTGGGACATCGTGCTGCCGTACACCCGCTCGGCGGTGATCGGCGGCATCTTCCTCGGCCTGGGCCGGGCGCTCGGCGAGACGATGGCGGTCGCGTTCGTGATCGGCAACTCGACCCGGTTCACCGCCTCGCTGCTGGAGCCGGGCACCACCATCGCCGCGCTGATCGCCAATGACTTCGGCGAGGCCACCGAGACCTACCGATCCGCCCTGCTGCTGTTGGGCTTCGTGCTGTTCATCGTGACCTTCATCGTGCTCGCGATCGCGCGCCTGATGCTGGCCCAACTGTCGCGCAAGGAGGGCAACTGATGGCCGCCACCTCCACCGCCACCGCTGCCGCCGTCCGTGCACCCAAGGCGCGTGTCACCGAGTCGCTGTACCGCCGCCGGCGGATCGGCAATGCGGTCGCGCTCGGGCTGTCTTACGTGGCCACCGCCATCGGCCTGCTGTTCCTGGGCTGGATCCTGTGGACGCTGGTCGCCAAGGGCATCGGCAGCATCAATGTCGCGCTGTTCACCCAGGACACGCCGCCGCCGATGGCCGAAGGAGGGCTGCGCAACGCCTTCTTCGGCAGTGCGGTGATGTGCCTGATGGCGATCGGCATCGGCACCCCGCTGGGCATCGCCGCCGGCACCTGGCTGGCCGAGTACGGCCGCAGCACCCGGATCGGCACCGTGGTCCGCTTCGTCAACGACATCCTGCTGTCGGCACCGTCGATCGTGCTGGGCCTGTTCGTCTACACGCTGATCGTGATGCAGGCCGGCGGCAATTTCTCGGCGATTGCCGGCGCGGTCTCGCTGGCCTTCATCGTGCTGCCGGTGGTGGTGCGCACCACCGACGAGATGCTGCGGCTGGTGCCCGCGCAGATGCGCGAAGCCGCGCTGTCGCTGGGCGTGCCGCAGTGGAAGGTGGTCGTGCAGGTGATGTACCGCTCGGCGATGCCCGGCATCGTCACCGGCATCCTGCTGGCGCTGGCCCGCATCTCCGGCGAGACCGCGCCGCTGCTGTTCACCGCCTTCGGCAACCAGTACTGGAGCAGCGACATCACCGGACCGATCGCCAGCGTGCCGGTGGTGATGTACCAGTACGCCGGCAGTCCCTACGCGTCCTGGCAGGACCTGGCCTGGGGCGGCGCACTGGTGCTGACCGCATTCGTGCTGCTGATCAGCCTGGTCGCCCGCGCCATCATTTCCCGCCATCGGGTGTCCAATGACTGAGTTACTGCAACGACCTGCGCCACTGCCGCATACGCGGGAGTCCGTCCCTGTGCTGCCACTCTCGCGCACCCCGGCGCCGTCACTCCCGCTACCACCGTCATCCCCGCGAAGGCGGGGATCCATGGACGTGGGCCCGGGGAAAGCAACGTCCATGGGCTCCCGCCTACGCGGGAGTGACGGCAAAGAGCGCGACGACCACAGACAAAACACTCCATCGCTTACCCACAAGGCTCCGGTCATGACCCATGCAACACCCCCCGCCGTCGCCGTCGATGCGAAGGTCAAGCTCGCCGCGCGCGGGCTGGACTTCCACTACGACAAGTACCGCGCGCTCAAGGGCATCGACCTGGCGATCCCGGAGAAGCAGGTCACCGCGCTGATCGGGCCGTCGGGCTGTGGCAAGTCGACCCTGCTGCGGGTGTTCAACCGGATCTACGCGCTGTATCCCAAGCAGGTCGCCAGCGGCGAGGTGCTGCTGGACGGCGAGAACATCCTCGACGCCGGCTACCCGATGAACCGCCTGCGCAGCAAGGTCGGCATGGTGTTCCAGAAGCCGGTGCCGTTCCCGATGACGATCTTCGAGAACGTCGCCTACGCGATCCGCCACCACGAGAAACTGTCGAAGCCGGACATGGCCGACCGGGTCGAGCACGCCCTGCACCAGGCCGCGCTGTGGGACGAGGTCAAGGACAAGCTCAACCAGAGCGCGCTGGGCCTGTCCGGCGGCCAGCAGCAGCGCCTGTGCATCGCCCGCGCGGTCGCGTTGCGGCCGGACGTGCTGCTGCTGGACGAGCCGACCTCGGCGCTGGACCCGATCTCGACCAGCCGCATCGAGCAGCTGGTCGCCGAGCTGAAGAACGATTTCACCATCGTCATCGTCACCCACAACATGCAGCAGGCCGCGCGCGTGTCCGATTACACCGCCTTCATGTACCTCGGCGACCTGGTCGAGCACGACGCGACCGCGACGATCTTCTCCAACCCGTCCAGGCGCCAGACCGAGGACTACATCACCGGCCGCTTTGGTTGATGGCGTCCGGACAACCCGGCTTTTACCCCCGTCATTCCCGCGAAAGCGGGAACCCAGTGACTTCAGATCATTGAAGGCCCCCGCCTTCACGGGGACGACGGCAACTTCCCTGACGGCCAGCGCCCCGCCGCGGATAGCAACCCACCCAGGAACACCGACATGACACCGATTCCCAGCGACCACATCGTCAAGAGCTACGACGAAGAACGGCACCGCCTGCTCGACGAAACCCTGCACATGGGCGAGCTGGCCGCCACCCAGCTGGAAGCCGCGCTGGCCGTGGTCGCCGATCGCGACAACGAGGCCGCCGCGCGGATCGTCAGCGGGGACAAGGCGATCGACCGGCTGGAGCAGGACATCAGCCAGGACGTCATGAAGCTCGCCCTGCGCGGTCCGATGGCGCGCGACCTGCGCGAGATCCTCGTCGCGATCCGCATCACCTCCGACATCGAACGCATCGGCGACTACGCCGCCAACGTCGCCAAGCGCTCCACCGCGCTGAACCTCGCCCCAGCCCTGCCGCAGATCGGCGGCCTGCAGGCGATCGGCCGGTTGGCGGTCGCCCAGCTGCGCGACGTGCTGACGGCCTATCGCGACAGCGACATCGACGCAGCACGCCGCGTGCGCGACAGCGATGTCGCGATCGACACCGCCTACACCGCGCTGTTCCGCGAGCTGCTGACCCACATGATGGAAGACCCGCGCGCGATCACGCCCTGCACGCACCTGCTGTTCATGGCCAAGAACATCGAGCGCATCGGCGACCACGCCACCAACATCGCCGAGAACGTCTGGTTCCTGGTGCACGGCGAGGACGACCTGCCGCCGCGCGAGAAGCGCGACGACAGCAGCACGCTCGCGCCGGACGCCGATGCCGGAGCGCGTCCGGACTGATCCGTTCAAGACGGCTCGCCCAAACCGGTCCGCCCGCGCCCCAACCGCGCTAGGATTGCCGACACTGCGGCATTGCCGCGTCCATCGGGAGCACACCATGTCGCACAAGTCGAACAAGCCCGTTTTTGCCGCCAGCGCCGCCCTTGCCGGCAGTCTGATCCTTGCCGGCTCCGCGTTTGCCGCCACGCCGCTGGCGCAGGGCTACATGCTCGGCGCGCAGGACGCCGCCGCGAGTGCCGGGACGACCGCCGAAAAAACCGCCGAAGCCAGCTGCGGGGCGAAGCACGCCGCCGAAGGCAAGTGCGGCAGCGCCGGTGCCGACAAGGCCGCGCACGAGGGCAAGTGCGGTGAAGGCAAGTGCGGCATGGCGAAGATGGACACCGACCAGGACGGCAAGCTGTCGCCGGCCGAATTTGCCGCCGCCCACGGTGGCGACAGCAGCAAGTTCGCCGCGTATGACGGCAACGGCGACGGCTTCATCGACGCCGACGAGATGAAGGCCCACCACGCTGCCAAGAAGGCCGCCATGATGCCCGCCAAAGCCGCCGGGACGCCCGCCAAGGCCGACATGGAAGGCAAGTGCGGCGAGGGCAAATGCGGCTCGATGTAAGCGCCGCGGTCGTCCCTTCGCTCCAATGACTTCCTCGACCGCGCTCGCATCCCATGCCGTCGGCCTGGGCCTGCGGCGCGGGTTGCTGCCGGAGTTGCGGGCAGCCACGGGCGGCTTCGATTTCCTCGAAGCCGCGCCGGAGAACTGGATCGGCGTCGGCGGCGCACTGGGCGAGGCGTTCGCCGAACTCGCCGCACGCCACCCGATCGTCTGCCACGGCCTGTCGCTGTCCCTCGGCGGCCCCGGCCCGCTCGACGACACCTTCCTGGGCAAGCTGCGCCGCTTCCTCGACGCCCACCATTGCCCGATCTACAGCGAACACCTCAGCGCCTGCAGCGACGGGCAGGGCCAGCTCTACGACCTGATGCCGCTGCCGTTCACCGAGGCCGCCGTCGAGCACGTCGCCGCGCGCATCCGCCATGTCCAGGACGCGCTGGGCCGGCGCATCGCGGTGGAGAACATCTCCTACTACGCCACCCTGCCCGCGCCCGCCGCCATGCGCGAGATCGACTTCATCAACGCCGTGCTCGACCGCGCCGACTGCGACCTGCTGCTGGACGTCAACAACCTCGTCGTCAACGCGACCAACCACGGCTACGACGCCCTGGCCTTCCTGCACGCGCTGCCCGGCGAACGCATCGCCTACCTGCATGTCGCCGGCCACTTCGACGAGGCGGCCGACCTCAAGATCGACACCCACGGCGCGCCGGTCAGCGACCCGGTGTGGGCACTGCTGGCACAGACCTACCGCGCCTTCGGCCCGCGCCCGACGCTGCTGGAGCGCGACTTCAACCTGCCGCCGCTGGACGAGTTGCTGGACGAGCTGGATACCGTGCGTCGGCATCTCGCCCCGCATCGCGCAGAGCAGCATGGCCAGGCTTCCCGTGTCGCCTGACAACTCCATTACCGACGATGCAGGCGACCGCGCCGGGGATAGCGGCAATCCCGCCGGCGTTGTGGTGGATGCCGACCGCGGCGGACCCGGCACCACCGAGGCAGAACCCGACGCCGACGCCCAGCGTGCGCTCAGCGACTACATCCGCGATCCCGACCACGCACCCGCGCCCGCCGGCATCGAAGCGCGGCGGCTGAAGGTCTATCGCGAGCTGTTCTTCAACAACCTGCAGTCGATGCTGGCCGGCAACTTCCCGGTGATCCACCGCATCCTCACGACGCCCTCCGACGATGACCGCTGGACGCCCCTGATCCGCGATTTCTACCGCGAACACCCCTCGCGCACGCCGCTGTTCACCGAGCTGGCGCGCGAGTTCCTGCGCTACCTCCAGCACCGCGCCGACACCGCCCGAGGCGACCCGCCCTGGCTGCCGGAACTGGCCCATTACGAGTGGGTGGAACTGGCGCTGCAGATCAGCGAGAACGTTGCCGACGCACCCGGGCAGACGCCCGCACCCACGCACGCCGGCACCGTGGCGGGCGAACCCCTGACCCGCGTCGCACTGCGGCTTTCCCCGCTGGCGTGGCCGTTCGCCTACCGCTGGCCGGTGCACCGTCTGGCCCCCGACCACCTGCCCGAATTCCCACCCGCAGAGCCCACGTTCCTGCTGCTGCAACGCGATGCCGCCGGCAAAGTACATTTCCAGCAACTCAACGCACTGACCTTCCGCCTGCTGGACCGCATCGAACAGACCCCCGGCCTGCACGCGCACACCCTGCTGCACGAGCTGGCCGAAGAAGCACGCGCCTCATCGGTCGCCGCCTTCATCGAACAAGGCGACACCATGCTGCGGCAACTGCGCGATGCGGGAATCCTCATCACGATGCCCGCCGGCGAAGACCGGTTGTAGGAGCGGCTTCAGCCGCGACCTGTACATCGCTTCCAAGCCGATGCCCGATCACCGCTGCCGTAACAGGAGGACGCATTGAACAGCTCCGCACGTTCGCGGCTGAAGCCGCTCCTACAAAAAGCAGCTCGCCCGCTCCCGGTACACGCAACTTCCTTTGCACCCGCCCCGCAACACAACGGAGCCATCGCCGTCCTCTGCTACGCTTTCCGCCATGACCAACGCCGCACCTCCTGCGTCCACTCCAGGCTCCCCCCTCGTACCTGCGGCTTCTCCACTGGCCACCCGTTTCCGCGGCTTCCTGCCGGTCGTGGTCGATGTCGAAACCGGCGGTTTCGACTGGAACCGCCACGCCCTGCTCGAAATCGCGGTGCTGCCGCTGGATGTCGATGAAAACGGCCTGCTGATCCCCGGCGAGACCACCAACGCCCACGTGGAGCCCGCGCCCGGACTGGACATCGACCCCAAGTCGCTGGAGATCACCGGCATCGTGCTGGGCCACCCGTTCCGCTTCGCGAAGGACGAGCGCACCGCGCTGGACCACGTGTTCGCGCCGGTGCGTGCGGCGTGCAAGAAGCACGGTTGCCAGCGCGCGATCCTGGTCGGCCACAACGCCCACTTCGACCTCAACTTCCTCAACGCCGCCGTCGCCCGGGTCGGCCACAAGCGCAACCCGTTCCACCCCTTCAGCGTGTTCGACACCGTGACGCTGGCGGGTGTGGCGTACGGCCAGACCGTGCTCGCCCGCGCGGTGCAGGCGGCCGGCTTCGAGTGGGACGCCAACGAGGCCCACTCCGCGGTCTACGACACCGAGCGCACCGCGGAGCTGTTCTGCAAGATCGTCAACGCCTGGCCCGGCCCGATGGCCGGCGTCGCGCCGCTGGCGAAGCTGCCGCTGGCGTAAGCCGCCGCCACAACCGTCGCGCAGCCACGACGGCGGCATGCGGCTACGGCGTGGCCAGTTTCAGCCCGACCAGTCCCGCGATGATCAGCACGATGCTGCCGACCCGCAGCGCATTCACCGGCTCGTCGAACAGCACCACGCCGAGGATGACGGTGCCGACCGCGCCGACGCCGACCCAGATCGCGTAGGCGGTGCCGACCGGCAGGGTTTTCATGGCGATGCCGAGCATGCCGACGCTGATCGCCATCGCAGTCAGGGTGCCGACCGTGGGCCACAGGCGGGTGAAACCTTCGGTGTACTTCAGGCCGATCGCCCAGGCGATTTCAAACAGGCCGGCGAGCAGCAGGATGATCCAGGACATGACGTTCTCCGTATCAATGGGGCCGTCCCCGGATGAAATGGAGCAGCGGGGTCGTCCCCGCGTCCTGTTGCTGGTGGTGCGAGCGCGGCATTATCGCAGCGCGGCCGCGCGGGCAGCGTCTGCCGGGGCAGGCGGGCACCGGGCGTGAATGCCCTTGGATGTGAATGTCCCCCGGCACCGATGAAGCCGGTGCCTCCTCCTTTATTTCACACCCAAGGGCATTCACGCCCGTCGTTCCAGCATGGCGGTGGTTCCGGAAGCGCAAACCCGGCTGCTGCGATCCGACAGCACCGAGGTGCGACCTGCAGGCCTTCGGGGCGAAGTAAAGGAGGAGGCCGGGGGACATTCGTCCGGAAGGTCTGCAGGTCGCGCCCCACCCCGACAAGGCGGCGCTCCTGCCGTAGTCGACGAACTTCGTTCGCAACTCAGCCGGCAATCCGTTGACGCACCGCCTCGAACAAGGTCACGCCGGTCGCCACCGAGACGTTGAGGCTTTCGACCCCACCGCCATCGCCACCCGGCATCGGGATGTTGACCAACTGGTCGCAGTTCTCGCGGGTCAGCCGGCGCAGCCCATCGCCCTCGCCGCCCAGCACCAGGCCGACGTTGCCGCGCAGGTCGATCGCATACAGCGACGCCTCCGCCTCGCCCGCCAGTCCGTACAGCCAGACACCCAGCTGCTGCAGATCGCGCATGGTCCGCGCCAGGTTGGTCACCGGCACCACCGGCACGCTGTCGGCCGCACCGGCGGAGGTCTTGCGCACGGTCGCGTTGACCTGCACCGACTTGTCCTTCGGGATGATCACCGCCGTCGCCCCGGCCGCCGCCGCGCTGCGCAGGCAGGCGCCCAGGTTGTGCGGGTCCTGCACGCCGTCCAGCAGCAGGATCAACGCGCGCCCCTCGGCCGCGGCCACCAGCTCTTCCAGCTCGTCCTCGCTCCAGGTCTTCGCCGCCGCGTAACGCGCCACCACGCCCTGGTGGCGCAGGTTGCCGACCACCCCCGCCAGTGCCTGCTGGTTGACCCGCCGCACGTCGATCCCGAACCGCCGCGCGGAGCCTTCGATCTCGGTCAGGCGCGGATTCTTCGCCCCGGCCTCGATCAACACCTCGCGCACGTTGTCGGCGTCGTGCTCGATCGCGGCGGTGACGGCATTGATGCCGGCGATCCATTGTTTCTGGCTCATGGGGATTGGGCGGAGTCTGGGGGCGGCCATTGTAGGCTGCGGCGGGACCGGAGGCGGCGAGGCATTCCCGTCGCCGCGGTCACCTCGCCAAGGAACCCGGACCGGACGACCAAGCCGTAGGGCGCATTAACAATGCGCCATGCGCCGGACCGCCTTGATCCGGCGCATGGCGGCTTCGGGTCGGCGCATTACGGCTTTGCCTAATGCGCCCTACGCGACTTATTCGACCGCGATCACGCCCTTCATCACTGCCGAGTGGCCGGGGAAGCTGCAGAAGAACTCGTACGGGCCGCCGCTCTTGAGCTTGCTCACCGGGAAGCTGACCGACGTTGACTCACCGCCGCCGATCATCTTGGTGTGCGCGATCACGCGCGTGTCGCCGGGCTTCACGTAGTCCGCAGCCAAGCCGGCGGCCATGCCGTCGGCGGCGACCGCCTTCATGTCGGACATGGCGGTGATCACCACGTTGTGGCCCATCGCCGCGACCGGCAGCGAGCCGGGGTGCTTCAGGGTGATCTTGAACTCGCTGCACGAGGCGGGAATGGTGATGGCGCCGACGTTGTACTGCATCGCGTCGGTGCCCTCGATCTCGGTCGCGCAGTCGGTGACCACCGCGGCCGGCTTGTCGCTGCCCGACGCGGCCGGCGTGGCGGCGTCCGCCGGGGCCGCGCCAGGCGCGGTGCCCGGTTCGGTGGTGCCCGGTGCCGCCCCCGACATATCGCCGGTCGCGGCAGGCGCCGAGGTGTCAGCCGGCGCAGTGGCCGTGCTGGCAGGCGCGGTGTCGGTGGTGCTGGGCGACTTGTCGCTGCAGGCCGCCAGGGCCAGCGCACAAGCCGCGGCCAGGAAGGTGAACTTGGTATTCATGGTGGACGCTCCGTTGGGGAATTCGCCCGCCATTCTTCGGCCCACGCCGTAATGGTGTGATGAATACGGGCGGCGATGGCTGCCGGCGTCGCGCCCACGCGGCCCACCTGGCCGGCCGGCGGGGGATGTCCTCGTCGGACCCGGCGCCAACGCAGGTATCGTCTGTAGCTACATCAGGGGGAAGTCGAATGGCGCGCCGAAAGTCCAGTCCGCTCGATGAGATCGCATCACTGCCGTGGTATGTCGGCGTGACGCTGGGGATCATCGCGTTCCTGCTCGTCCGAGGCTTGGGCGGCGTGCTGGCACCACTGGCCTGGGTGTTCCTGGCGGGGTGCTGGCTCGCAGCCGCGGTGTCCTTCCTCAACAGCCACAAGCGCAAGCGACTGCTGGAAACGCAGACCGGCCTGGACAGCCTCGCGCGGATGAATTGGCGCGAGTTCGAGATGCTGGTGGGCGAATCATTCCGCCGCCGTGGCTACTTCGTCGAGGAAACCGGACTGGGCGGCACGGACGGCGGCATTGACCTGATCGTAAGCAAGGCCGGGCGCAAGGAACTGGTGCAATGCAAGCAGTGGCGATCGCGGCGGGTGCGTGCCTCCACCGTGCGCGAGATGTGGGGACTGGTCGACCACCACCGCGCCGATGCGGTGCATATCGTCTGCATCGGTGACTTCACGCCGGACGCCGCCCACTTCGCGCGTGGCAAGCCGATTGAACTGGTTACCGGCGAACGGCTGCTGAAACTGGTGCGTGAGGCGCAGTCCGTGCCTGCAGCGCCGCCAACTGCGCGGGATCAGCGCGTCGATCCAGCCATGCAACCCGCCCCGCCCACCATCCCCGCCTGCCCGAACTGTGGCGAGTCGATGCTCCAGCGGCACAACCGCCAGACCGGCATGGCGTTCTGGGGCTGTCCGACCTATCCGCGCTGCAAAGGCACGCGGCCGGCGTGACGGCTACTTAAGCGGCTGTCCCGCCTGTGGTGCCTGATGGCCGCGTCCCATCGTCAACCGAGCACATACCCGGCGAGCACCGACTGGACCTCGTAGATGCTCAGCTTCTTGTTGAAGGTTTTCTGCACCGGCGCTGCCGTCCCGGAAATCCAGATCTTCAGCTCCGCATCCAGATCGAAGCTGCCTGCGGTCTCGACGCTGAAGTGGGTGATGCTCTTGTACGGGATCGAGTGGTACTCGACCTTGCTGCCGGTCAGCCCCTGCTTGTCCACCAGGACCAGCCGCTTGTTGGTGAAGACAAAATAGTCGCGGATGAGCTTGTAGACGTGCTCCACCACCTCGCCTGGCGCGAGCACCTGCGCGAACTCCTGCTGGATCGCGCCACTGTCGATCTTGGATGCGTTGCCGAGCAGGCCATCGAGAATTCCCATGATTTCCCCTGTTGTGCAGTCGCCAACCGCGACCTGTGGTTTATATGCCAGCGGTGTCGGCTTGAATGAATTGCTAGCCGCAAACTTTAAAGCACCTCGATCTGCGATGCGTTGGTGACACTCACATGAGTCTGGTAGTAGTACTTGTCGGTGGGCTTCCCGTCAGCAAAGAACACGATTTTTGTCCGCTTGGCGGTGCCCATCACCAGGATCTGCGCGCCTTTCAATGCAACCTCGGCAGGCGCGCCAAGCTGGGCCGAAAGTACTTTAGCCGCTTCTGGCTCCACAGCGATGGATAGATTGCGTTGGTCGCGGTAATCCAACTCTGAATTAAGATGAACCCGATCTGTTTTTCCTGTGGCTTTGACAGTCATAGCAAACACGCCGGTTACACCAAGCCTTGGAGAAGCGGCAGCTAATTGCACCGCTTGCGACGGATCAATCCAATGAGTCGAGTCGCTCTTTGGAGGAGCGCTGGCGCAACCAACAACCAAGGCAACGACTAGCAGCAGAATCGATGGCTTCCAACTCATTTGATACTCCGATTGGGGCCCAAAGCCAAAATTAACCCACTCGCGAAGCGGGTTCGGCATGAATTAATTGTCAGACCTCAGCCGGAGAAGCGCCGGGGCAGGAGCTGAGTAAACGACCTTCTGTTACATCAACTGTGTACATTCCTGGTGCTGACGCCCGAACCATGATGTGACCCATCTGACCTAGTTCGACTCCCATGGGGATGCGTGAAAAGTCCAGTGCCCGTAAAAACTGAAGCGCACCCCGATCGTGTGTTTTATCCCCAGAGCTGACAATCACCTTGTTCTTAGACGTGCGGCCAGATTCGCTGATCGAAGTTCTAATGCAAGAAGCAGGTTCCGAAACACTAGCCGGTCCGGCCAAAGCAACTGCGAGAAACAAAGCCATTTCAATCATTCGAACTCTCTCCTGTGAGCCCTCACCGCATCAGAGCGTACTTGTAATACGGCGAGATCGGTGGTGCCGGGAAC
>DASTUE010000085.1:0-24469 GCA_035759805.1 Lysobacter sp.
TTGACCGTGCCGACCATCGAGATTGCCGGCGCCACCCTGACCGGCGTCGAGATCGAATTCGACGACAGCGACGACGAACCGCCGCAATGATCACTCCGCCGGACCCCTTCGCCGCGCGCCTGCTGGCCTGGTTCGACCACAGCGGCCGCCACGACCTGCCCTGGCAACACCCGCGCACGCCGTACCGCGTGTGGCTGTCGGAAATCATGCTGCAGCAGACCCAGGTCAAGACCGCCGCGCCCTATTTCGAGCGTTTCGTGGCCGCGTTGCCGACGCTGGAGGCATTGGCTGCTGCGCCGCTCGACGGCGTCCTCGCGCTGTGGTCGGGGTTGGGCTACTACACCCGTGCCCGCAACCTGCACAGCGCAGCCCAACAGTGCGTCAAGCACCACAACAGCGAGCTGCCACGCGACCTCGATGCGCTGATCGCCCTGCCCGGCATCGGCCGCAGCACCGCCGCGGCGATCCTGTCGCAGGCCTGGGGCGACCGCCACGCGATCCTCGATGGCAACGTCAAGCGGGTGCTCGCGCGCTATCACGGTATCGCTGGCTGGCCGGGCGTCCCGGCGGTGGAAAAGCAGTTGTGGACCTGCGCCGAAAGCCACCTGCCGCACGTCCGGCTGGCCGATTACACCCAGGCGCAGATGGACCTCGGCGCGACCCTGTGCACCCGCAGCAACCCGTCCTGCGTGCTGTGCCCGCTGCAGGCCGACTGCATCGCCCGAGTCGAAGGCCGCACCGCCGAACTGCCGACCCGCAAACCCGGCAAGACGCCGCCGCAACGCCACGCCCAGGTGCTGTTGCTGGAAAACACCGACGGCCACGTGCTGTTGCAGCAACGCCCACCCGTCGGGATCTGGGCATCGCTGTGGACCCTACCGCAGGCCGACGACGAAACCGCCGCACGCGACTGGTTCGATCGCCACCTGCAGGGCGACTTCGACGCCGGCGAACCGCTGCCGTCGATCGCCCACGCGTTCAGCCACTACAAACTGGACCTGCACCCGCGACGCTGGCGCGACATCGCCCTGCACGATGCCGTGGGCGACAATGGCGGCCTGCGCTGGGTCGCTTTGGAGCAATTGGCGACCCTCGGCATTCCCGCACCGATCCGCCGTTTGCTGGAAGTCGGTTGAGCGCCCGTCACCCACCACAAACCCGTCCACAAGGAGGGCATCCATGGCCCGCACCGTCTACTGCGAATTCGAGAAACACGAGGCCGAAGGCCTGGATTTCGCCCCCTGGCCCGGCGAAGCCGGCAAGCGCGTCTACGCCCACATCGGCAAGCCGGCCTGGGCCAAATGGCTGGCGCACCAGACCATGCTGATCAACGAAAACCGGCTGTCTCCGATGGACCCAAAGCACCGCGCGTTCCTGCAGGAGCAGATGCTGAAGTTCCTGTTCGAAGGCAAGACTGAGCAGGTCGCCGGCTACGTCCCGCCGACCGGGGATTGAGGCTCGCTGCGGCGTCCTGCATCGCGCGCCGCACGCTCATCGCTCTCGACCGCCTTGGTATCGAGCGGCTGTATCTGCTTGATCCGGCACGGGATATTGAACGGCTCCCGATCCAGCACGACCACGTTGTCCAGGCCGGCGAACACCGTTCCGCCCTGCCCGCTGAAGCTGATGGCGCGCGCGTAATCCAGGTTCGGGCAATGCCCGTCAAGCTCCAGCAGGTACGCCTGGTTGCGCCGCGTCCAGACCGTCAGCGCAGAGTCGCCCAGCGGTGTCCAGTTATAGAGATTGCCGTAATTGTGGAAGCTCCGGACCGGCGCACCCGCATGGGCGCGGTGGATCTCCAGACGCTGATTGTCCGAAAGCGAAGCACCCGTCGCACAACCCGCCAACACCAGGGCGGCGACAAGCATCAAACCGGAGGTCTTCATGATGGACTCCAATATTCACGGATGGAAAAAATGACGGATCGGCACCCGTCATCGAGCACCCCGAACCATGATGCTCTCCGCATCCGGCGACGGCTGTGCATGCCGCTTTGACGTTCAGCCCACATCCGGCTTGCCAGCCACGCCATCACCCCGCTATCATGCCGCTCCTTCACGGCCAGCCCGTGACATGGCCGGGTAGCTCAGTTGGTAGAGCAGGGGATTGAAAATCCCCGTGTCGGGGGTTCGATTCCCTCCCCGGCCACCATTTGGTGGCATTCAAGTGATACATGTCGAACCCTGCAACGGCCTGGCCGATGCGGGGTTTTTCGTTTCTGGCGGCCGGCTTGTTGTGCCGTCGCCTCCCGCGCTCCAACCCGCACCATGCGCCGTAGTATCCTCGGCTGTCCCCAATACGGAGCAGGCGGCATGACGGGCAAGCGTTGGATGCGGTGGGCAGGCTGGGCGCTGTGCGCGTTGTTGCTGGCAGCCTGCGCCAGTGGTCCGGCACGGCGGGTGTCCGAGCCGACGGCGCGGATCCAGCAGCTGACGGTGCTGGCCAATGGCAACTGGTCGACGGAGCTTCGTATCGAGAACTTCAGCAGCATTCCGATGCGGTTCGACTCGGTGCAGTTCGCGCTCGCGGTCGACGGCCAGGACGCCGGCACGCTCGCGGCGCAGCCGGCTTTGACGATCGGCCCGGAGTCAGCCGACGTGATCACGATGACCTTGTCGCCCCCGGTGGCGGCAAAGCTGGCAGTCGCCGATGCGCTCGCCCGCAAGCGCGGGCTGGATTACACGCTCGAGGGCACGGTCGCGGCGACGCCCGATGAACAGCGCCAACGCGAATACAAGCTCAAGCGCAGCAGCACGCTGAGCCCGACGCCCGGCCTGCCCGGCGTGCTTCGCTGAGCCGTTGTGCCGGCACCGCCTGACGACTCCCGCCCGCCTGCCGACTTCCATTCGACCCGAGGTCTTCGATGAGCCAGTACAAAGCCCCCTTGCGCGACATGCAGTTCGTCCTGTTCGACATGCTCGATGCACAGGCCGAGTTCCAGCGACTTGGCTTCGCCGACGCCACCCGCGACCTGCTGGATGCCGTGCTGGAGGAAAGCGCGCGGTTCGCTGAGAACGTGCTCGCACCGCTCAACGAAGTCGGGGATCGCGAGGGCTGCACGTTCGACCAGGCGACCGGCAAGGTCACCACGCCGACCGGCTTCAAGCAGGCCTACGGGCAATATGTGGACGGCGGCTGGACCGGACTGGTGTCGTCGGTCGAGTTCGGTGGCCAGGGCCTGCCGCAGGCGGCCGGCTTCCCGCAGAAGGAAATGATCGACGCCGCCAACCTGGCCTGGGGCAACTTCCCGCTGCTCTCGCACGGTGCCACCGAGGCGCTGCTGCACCACGGCGAGGACTGGCAGCGCGAGGTGTTCCTGAAGCCGCTGGTCGAAGGGCGCTGGACCGGCACGATGTGCCTGACCGAGCCGCACTGCGGCACCGACCTGGGCCTGCTGAAGACCCGCGCGGAACCGAACGAAGATGGCAGTTACGCGATCACCGGCACCAAGATCTTCATCACCGCCGGCGACCACGACCTGACCGACAACATCATCCACCTGGTGCTGGCGCGGTTGCCGGATGCACCGGCCGGCAGCAAGGGCATCTCATTGTTCGTGGTGCCCAGGATCCGCGTTGCCCGCGATGGCAGCATCGGCGAGGCCAACGCAGTGCGCTGCGGAAGCATCGAGCACAAGATGGGCATCCACGGTTCGGCCACCTGCGTGATGAACTTCGACGGCGCGCAGGGTTACCTGGTCGGGCATCCACACAAGGGCATGGTCGGCATGTTCACCATGATGAATGCCGCCCGCCTCGCCGTCGGCCTGCAGGGCCTGGGCCTGTCGGACCGTGCGTTCCAGAACGCGCTGGCCTATTCGCGCGACCGCCTGCAGATGCGCTCGCTGTCGGGCCCGAAGTTCCCTGACAAGCCGGCCGATCCGATCATCGTCCACCCCGACGTGCGCCGCATGCTGCTGACCTGCAAGGCGCTGATCGAGGGCGGTCGGGCGATGAGCTACCACGCCGGGTTGCAGATCGACGTCTCCCACCACGCGGCCGACGAAAGCGAACGCCAGCAGGCCGATGCGCTGGTCGGCTTCATGACCCCGATCGTCAAGGCCTGCCTGACCGAATGGGGCGTGGAGTGCACCTACCACGCGGTGCAGTGCTACGGCGGCCACGGCTACATCGCCGAGAACGGCGTGGAGCAACTGGCCCGCGATGCGCGCATCACCACCTTGTACGAAGGCACCACAGGCATCCAGGCGCTGGACCTGCTGGGTCGCAAGATCCTCCAGCTGCAGGGTGCGGGCTTCAAGGTGATGCTCGGCATGATCGAGCAGTTCTGCGCCGACAATGCCGGCAACACCGCCGTCGCCGGGTTCATCGCGCCGCTGCGGGCGAAGGCGGCGCAGTGGCAGCAACTCACGATGCAGATCGGCCAGCGCGCGGCGGCCAATCCCGAGGAGATCGGCGCGGCCGCCTACGACTACCTGATGTATTCGGGCTACGTCGCCCTCGCCTACTGGTGGGCGCGCAGCGTCGCCGCCAGCGAGGCGTCCACGCAGCCGGACTCGTTCAAGGCCAGCAAGCGCGAGACCGCGAAGTTCTACTTCGCCCGCATCCTGCCGCGCACCCTCGGCCACGCGGCTGCGATCGAAAGCGGCAGCGACCCGTTGATGACGCTGGAAGCGGAGCAGTTCGACGCCTGACGCGCATCTGTCCAAATTGCAACAAATCGGGTATATGCTCGATTCCTTATGGAGACCGACACAGCGACACTTCGCCTGGTCCACTCTGGAACCCGCGCCGGGTCCACCACCCGGCCGGAACCGGACCACCCTCCGGTTTGCCTGAAGATCGATCCGCGCCACGCACTGGAACGCCTCAACGCCGTCCGCCTGCTCTCGCTCGACGCACACGGCCGGGTACTCGACTGGATGAACTGGCAACAGGCCGCCTGTCTTTATGCCCGCGGCGCGGTGGCCTGGACCTTGGGCGACCCCTGCCTGGCCGTCCATGGCGGCATCAACCGCCGCAGCGGCCAGCTCAGCCTGCTCGAACTGCACCCGATCGTCGCCGCCCGCGGCCATGCCCGCGCCCGCGCGATCAATCCCACTCCGGTGCTGACCAACGCCGCGCTGTTCGCCCGGGACGCCCACCTCTGCCTGTACTGCGGTGGCGAGTTCCATCGCCCGCAACTGACCCGCGACCATGTGCTGCCGGTTTCCCGGGGCGGTCGTGACATCTGGGAAAACGTGGTCGCCGCCTGTTTCCATTGCAACTCGCGCAAGGGCAGCCGCACCCCGCAGCAGGCCAACATGCCGCTGCTCGCCGTGCCCTACCGGCCCAGCTGGATCGAGCACCTGATCCTGTCCAACCGCAACATCCTCGCCGACCAGATGGCCTTCCTGAAAAGCCAGTTGCCGAAGAAGCACGCCCGCACGCCAGGCTGAATGCTTCCGTGGGTCACAACGCATCGCGGAAAGCTGCCAAATAACGCGGAACTGCGACCATCTGCGCGCATTGACGACCGCGGCAGGCTCCGCAACACTGCCTGATTGGAAAACCTTGGACTCGACATGGCCCTCACGCTTGGCCTGACCGGCATGGATCCGGCAACGGAAGCCTCTTTGAAAGCCGCATTCGCCGACGCCAACCAGCGCACCGGCGGAGCGTGGCAACTGCTGCCCGACACCCAGGCCGAACACGTCGTGGTCGACATGGACAGCATGTACGGGCCGATGAGCTGGCTGCGTCTGCATGCCGCCGGAAAGACCGTGATCGGCCTGACCTCGGCACCGCGCACGCAGGCCGACTTCCGCCTCGCGCAGCCGTTCGATGCCCATTCCCTGCACCAGATGCTGGAGCAGCTTGCACCCTCCACTCCGGCAGCGGCCGATACCGCTCCGCCGGCCGCCATCCCGGCCGGCCTGTCGCCCGCCCCGCAACCGCAGGACCAGTTGCCCGAAGAGCAGCCGCAACGCGTGGATGAGGAAGCCGCGGCTCTCGCATCCACCGAAGAAGTGTCCGCGCTCCGCGAACCGCCCAGCACCGCGGCCGCCCAGGTCGTGCCGGCCGCGCCGAGCATGCAGCCACACACGCCGCCACCGCCCGTCATCGCCGAAGCGCGCACGCTGGGTGACTGGCTGGCAGCCGGCAAGGTCTCCGGGCAGGTGAAGTTCGAACGCGACGGCATCGCGCTGCTGATCGACACCGGGCAGCGCCAGTACTTCGGCCCCGCCGGCCTGAAGCCGCTGGCAACCCACGTCTGCTGCGAGGTCAGTGCCGCCGACTTCGTGCCGGTGACCGACTGGAACGCCCAGATCGCCAAACACGAGGCGCAGCCGTTGTCGCGCCTGGTATGGCTGGGTGGCCTGCTTTCCAGCCCCGGCGAGCTGTTGCCCGGGTTCGATCCGGAAGCGCGCTACCAACTGGTGAAATGGCCACAGACCGAGCGCGAATACCCCAAGCATTTCCGCATTGCCACGGTGATGATGAAAGGCCCGGCGACACTGACCGAGATCGCCCAGGCCAGTGGCGTGCCGCTCACCGATGTCACCGACTTCGTCAACGCCAACCTCGCCACCGGTTTTGCCGATATCGAGCACCTGCCGGAACCCGAAGCGGAGCCGCGCAAATCCGGCGGTCTGTTCGGCCGCCTGCGCGGTCGCTGAACCGCCGCCGGTCTGGCCCGCCTTGCCCCGCCCCGATCCGGGCGGGACAATGGCGTATTCGCCGTCCGACACCGTATTGATGATCGATCCGCAACGCTACCCCCGCCTTTCCCGCATCGATGTGCCCGCCGACCTGCGCCAGTTTCCTGCCGAGGAGCTGCCGGCCATCGCCGCGGAGCTGCGTGCGTACCTGATCGAGCAGGTCGCGCAATCGGGCGGTCATTTCGGCGCGGGCCTGGGCGTGATCGAGCTGACGGTGGCGCTGCACTGGCTGTACGACACCCCGACCGACCGCCTGGTCTGGGACGTCGGCCACCAGACCTACCCGCACAAGATCCTCACCGGACGCCGCGACCGGATCCACACGGTCAAGCAGAAGGACGGCATCGCCCCATTCCCGAAGCGCGACGAGTCCGGGTACGACACCTTCGGCGTCGGCCACAGCTCGACCAGCATTTCGGCCGCGCTCGGGATGGCCATCGCACTGCAACGCACCGGCGACGAGCGCAAGGTCATCGCGGTGATCGGCGATGGCGCCATCACGGCCGGCATGGCCTTCGAAGCGCTGGCGCACGGCGGCGGCATGGGCGAGCAGCCCGGCGGCATCGAGCCCAACTTGCTGGTGATCCTCAACGACAACCAGATGTCGATCTCCGAGAACGTCGGCGGCGTGACCCGCATGCTCGGCCGGCTTACCGGCAGCCGCACCCTCAACGCCCTGCGCGAAGGCGGCAAGAAGCTGCTGGGCGACAAGCACCGGCCGGCGGCGAAGTTCGTCAAGCGCTGGGAAGAACAATGGAAGGGGATGTTCGTGCCCTCGACGATGTTCGAGGAGCTCGGCTTCCACTACACCGGCCCGATCGACGGCCACGACATGGACGCCCTGGTCGGCACACTGAAGACCCTGCAGGGCATGAAGGGCCCGCAGCTGCTGCACATCATCACCACCAAGGGCAAGGGCTACGAGCGCGCGGAAGGCGACCAGATCGGCTACCACGCGGTCGGCCCGTTCAACCCCGACCTGGGCATGGTCAGCAAGGCCGGCGCGAAGAAGCCGACCTACACCGACGTGTTCGGCGACTGGATCTGCGACATGGCCGCCGCCGACGAGCAGCTGATGGGGATCACCCCGGCGATGCGCGAAGGCTCGGGCCTGGTGCGCTTCAGCAAGGAGTACCCGCAACGCTATTTCGACGTCGCCATCGCCGAGCAGCACGCGGTCACCCTCGCCGCCGGCATGGCCTGCGAAGGCGCCAAGCCGGTGGTCGCGATCTATTCGACGTTCCTGCAACGTGGTTACGACCAGCTGGTGCATGACGTCGCGGTGCAGGAGCTGGACGTGCTGTTCGCGATCGACCGCGGCGGCGTGGTCGGCCCCGACGGCGCCACCCACGCGGGCAACCTCGACCTGAGCTACCTGCGCTGCGTGCCGAACATGGTGGTGATGGCGCCGGCGGACGAGAACGAGTGCCGGCAGATGCTGTCCACCGGCTTCCGCTTCCAGGGCCCGGCCGCGGTGCGCTACCCGCGCGGCACCGGACCCGGGGTCGAGGTGCAGGCCAACCTGGACGTGCTGCCGATCGGCAAGGCGCAGTTGCGCCGCCACGGCTCGAACATCGCCCTGCTCGCCTTCGGCGCGCTGGTCCCGGCGGCCGAACAGGTCGGCGAGGCACTGGGCCTGACCGTGGTCAACATGCGTTTCGTCAAACCGCTGGATCGCACGCTGCTGCTGGAACTGGCAAAAACCCACGAGGGCCTCGTGACGTTGGAAGACAACGTTGTCGCCGGCGGCGCGGGCAGTGGCGTGGCGGAACTGCTGGCGGCCGAAGGCATCACCCTGCCGATGCTGCATCTCGGCCTGCCCGATGCCTTCCAGCACCACGCCAGCCGCGAAGAGCTGCTGGCCGAGGCCGGACTGGACGCCGACGGCATCCGCGCCGCGGTGCTACAGCGCTGGCCGCAACTGGGCGCATCGCCGACGCGCAGCGCGGCGGTCTGAGCGCACGCGTCAGACCAGGCCGGCGTGGGCGTCTCCGCGCACATCGGCGACCATGCCCAACGGCAGGATGCGGCCTGGCCAGGCGCGGCATTCAATCGCGGACGCGCCCAGTCACGGTTGGCCGCGATCGTGGTCGATACCGGAACCAGCTGCCGCGTCGACCTCGACCTCACCGCCCGCATCGGGCCGGCCGGGCTCCTTCACCGCATAGCCTTTTTCCCGCAGTACCGCCGGCAGATCCCCGCCCAGCAGGTCGGCGACCGGCATCGTCGCGAAGCTCACCGCGTTGGTCTTGAGCGCCGCATCCACCGCATCGAACCATTGCTTCCGGCTGACCGCCTCGCCGTCATCGAGCCCCAGCGACTTCGCCATCTCGGTGCCGGTGAATGCACGAAGGCAGACCAGCGGTTCGCGCGCCTTCAACAGACGTGAAAGCGCCGGCAGGTCACCCACGGCCCAGGCATTGGCCCGCTCCGCGGCATGCAGGACGTCCGCATCGAGGTGATCGAGCATGCTGCGGAAACAGGCGATATCGTCCATCTCCGCCTTGATGAAGGCCTTCGCGGCCGAGCGGGGATTCTTGATCTCGGCGCGCACGGACGTCGGGGTGCGCTTGATCCGGTGCTGCTTGGCCAGCTGCGACAGGCGCGTGCCGACTCCGCTGCCGTATTGCAGCCCGGCCTGCTTCAGCGCCGCGTCGTAAAGCTCGCCAGCGGCAAAAAACGGCCGCATCTTTTCCACCCCCTTGTCTCGCCCCAGGTACAGCGGCTTCAGGCGCTCCCAACGGCTGTAGAGATCCGCCGGCAGCACGTCCCGCAGGGTCGCGTCGTCAGGGTTGTTGCGCGCCTTGAGCAGGGTCGGCAGCGAGAAAACGGCCTTGAACATGCTCCCCGCGCCCATCGAGACGACGACGCCGGGCGGCCCGATGATCTCGCTCGCCTGCGCCAGCACCTGCTCGGCCTGCGGGGAGTACCAGTCCATCTTGCGCGGCACCGGCGACACCGTGCCAAGGATCCACAACACGTTGTCGCCATGACTGACCTTCCACAGGCCCGGCCCCGAGTGCCGGCCGGACACCAGCACCGGTGCGGCATCGATGATGTCTCCATCTTCGGCATCGAGAACCGCTTGCTGCTTCGGCTCGGCCGGCGACATGAACGGACTGTCAGGCCCGACCACCGGACTACCGGAAACGGGCGACGACCCGCCCGCCCAAACCGGCGCAACCGCCAGAATCAACCCCAGGAAAAAGATCACTGCGCGCATGCGGAACTCCTTTTCGATGAGCGCCGAGTAGATCACTACGCCCTTCCGGCTGACAAATCCCTGCTACGGAGGCAGCCGCGTGCCCGACGCGTGGACACGATGCGGACAAAGAAAAAGGAGCCTTTCGGCTCCTTCGTGCAACTCATTGCTTGAATTGGTCGGGACGGCCGGATTTGAACCGACGACCACTTGTCCCCCAGACAAGTGCGCTACCAGGCTGCGCTACGCCCCGAAAGTCTTGCGGTCCGCCGTGTGGCGGGCGGTGAGTATAGCCGATTACCGGCGATTCGCGTGGGTGAAACCGATGGAGGCGGCGGAAATTGTCCGCTTCAGCGACGCAGCAACTGCAGCACTTCCTCCAGCTCCATGCGCACCTGGCGGATGATCTGCGAACTCAGCGCCGACTCGTCCTTGGCATCGTCTCCTTCCAGCCGCAGGCGTGCACCGCCGATGGTGTAGCCCTGCTCGTACAGCAGGCCGCGGATCTGCCGGATCATCAGCACTTCATGGCGCTGGTAATAGCGTCGGTTGCCGCGGCGCTTGACCGGCTTCAGCGACGGGAATTCGGTCTCCCAGTAGCGCAGCACGTGCGGCTTGACGTCGCACAACTCGCTGACCTCGCCAATGGTGAAATAGCGCTTGGCCGGGATCGGCGGAAGCTCGCGATTGCTGCCGGGATCAAGCATTCGCGCCTCCGGCGTAAGCCTCGACGCGCTCCTTCAGTTTCTGACCCGGCCGGAAGGTCACGACGGTGCGTGCCGAGATCGGGATTTCCTCGCCGGTCTTCGGGTTGCGGCCCGGGCGCTGGTTCTTGCGACGCAGGTCGAAATTGCCGAAACCCGACAGCTTGACCTGGCGACCGCCCTGCAGCGCCTGACGCAGCGAGTCGAAAAACGCATCGACGAACTCCTTGGCCTCGCGCTTGTTGAGGCCGACTTCGTCAAACAACCGTTCGGCCATCTCCGCCTTGGTCAATGCCATCGTCCGCTCCATCCACTGCTGATTACGCCAGAATTCGCCTCACGGCCGTGTCACCGGTACGACTCGCCGAACTGCCGTATCGAGTCGCTGCACCCTTCAGCCGCGTATCACAGCCGCGTGGTCGTGTTGCAATTTCGCGGTGACGGCGGCCACGACGGTATCCACGTCGGAGTCAGTGAGCGTGCGCGATTCTTCCTGCAAAATCAAGCCCATAGCGAGACTCTTGCATCCTGATTCAACGCCTTTGCCCTGGTAGCGGTCGAACAGCACCAGATCGCGCAATGCCGGCCCGGCCGCGGCGCGAACGCTCGCGGCGACATCGCCCCAGGCGACGGCTTCAGGCAATACGAAGGCGAGATCACGGCGCACCGACGGGTACTTCGACTGGGATGTCGCGCTGGGCAACGGGCGCACCAGCAGCGGCGCCAGATCCAGCTCGAACGCAACCACATCGGTATCGACCTCCAACGCCTGCAGCAGGCGCGGATGCAATTGACCGATCCAGCCCAGATGCACCGCGACACCCTCCGCGCCGATACGCAGCACCTCGGCGCAGCGGCCCGGATGCGCCCACGCCGCCAAGCCTGCCGATGGCGAAGGGCGATATTCCAGGGTGGCTCCCGACAACGCGGCGAGGCTTTCCAGATCACCCTTGAGGTCATGGAAACCGACCTCGCACCCGGCCACGCCCCACTGCTCGGCCACGGCATCGCCACACGCGACCGCCGCCACCCGCAGGGTGTGCAGCGGCGCGGCCTCGGCCATCGCGGTGAATACGTTGCCCAGCTCGAACAACCGCACCCGCGACTGCTGGCGCGCGGCATTGCGGCCCAGCGCGGCCACCAGGCCCGGCAGCAGCATCGTTCGCATGACGCCGAGCTCGGCGCTCAGCGGGTTGGCCAGTTTCACCGCGCCCCCGGTCGCACCCCAGGCCTCAAGCAGGCCGGCGTCGACGAACGCGTAGTTGATCGCTTCCAGATAATCGCGCGCCGCCAACTGGCGACGGACGCTGCCCTCGTCCACCCGCGCTTCGCTGGGCGCCACCAGTCGCGATGCGCCGGTGGGCAAGGTGGTGGGGATCGTGTCGTAGCCGTGGATCCGGGCGATCTCCTCGATCAGGTCTTCCTCGATCGCGATATCGAACCGGCGGCTCGGGGCGGTGACCTGCCAGCCGTGGGCGTGGGCCTCGACCGCCAAGCCGAGCGCTCGCAGGATCCGCTCGACCTTGGCATCGGCGACGTCCAGACCCAGTACGCGGGCGAGCCGGGTACGGCGCAATACGATCGGTTGTGGCTGCGGCAGATGCTCGGGAAGCGCGGCTTCCACGACCGGCCCGGGCACGCCGCCACAGGCATCGAGGATCAACCGGGTGGCGTACTCGATCGCGACACGCGGCAACTCGGGATCCACGCCGCGCTCGAAGCGATGGGCCGCATCGGTATGCAGCCCGAGTTTGCGGCTGCGGCCGATGATCGCGTCGGGTGCGAAATGGGCGGACTCCAGGAACACATTGCGACTGGCGTCGGTGACCCGGCTGTCGAAGCCGCCCATGACGCCGGCCAGCGCGACCGGACGGTCGGCGTCGGTGACGGCAAGGAACTGCCCGTCGAGCTTCACCTCGCGGCCGTCGAGCAATGTCAGCACCTCACCCGCACGCGCGCGACGGACACCGATCGGCCCGGCCAGCAGGTCGCGGTCGAAGGCGTGCATCGGCTGGCCCAGTTCGAGCATCACGTACTGGGTGATATCGACCAGCAGTGACACCGGCCGCACGCCGCTGCGACGCAGGCGTTCGGCCATCCACAGCGGCGTCGCCACGGTGGCATCGATTCCTTCAATCACCCGCCCGCAGTAGCGCGGCGCATCGGCCCCGGCATTGAGCTCGATCGCGAGCGCTGCATCGCTGACTGCAGGCACCGGGACGATATCGAATGCGGCGACCTCGCCACCGGACGCGGCGGCCACGTCGAACGCGATCCCGCGCACGCCGAAGCAGTCCGCGCGGTTGGGCGTCAGCTTGATCTCGATGCTCGCGTCCGGCAGGCCCAACAGCTCGGTCATCGACAAGCCCACGACGGCATCGGCGGGCAACTCCAGCAATCCGGACGCGTCGTTGTCGGTCGCCAGCTCCTTGGCCGAGCACAACATGCCGAACGACTCGACCCCGCGCAGCTTGGCCGGCTTGATCTGCATCCCGCCCGGCAACACCGCCCCGACCTTCGCCAGCGGTGCCTTGAGGCCGGCACGCGCATTGGGCGCGCCGCAGACGATCTGCACGATCTCGCCATTGCCGGCATCGACCTGGCAGACCTGCAGGCGGTCGGCTTCCGGGTGCTTCTCGGCGCTCACGATCTGCGCCACCACCACTCCCTCCAGCGACTCGCCGAGTCGGGTGACTTCCTCGACCTCCAGGCCGATCGCGGTCAGCGTCGCGACGAGCTCGTCGTGACTGGCGGTGGTCGGGACATGCTGGCGCAGCCAGTTTTCGGAGAATTTCATGCGTGGTATTCCGGTACTTCCGCCGCAGCGGCTTTCATAGGAGCGGCTTCAGCCGCGAACTCGCAGGCAAACAGGCAACAGCGCGAAATCACGAGCCGGTTCGCCCAATTCGCGCGATACACGCGATCCGCGCACAAGCAAAACTCAGGCGAACTGCCGCAGGAACCGTACGTCGTTCTCAAAGAAACTGCGCAGATCGTCGACCCCGTAACGCAGCATCGCAAAGCGCTCGACACCCAGACCAAATGCGTAGCCGGTGTACTTTTCCGGGTCGATGCCGATGTTGCGCAACACGTTCGGATGCACCATCCCGCAGCCCAGCACCTCCAGCCAGCGCTGGCTGCCATCGGGCTGCTGCCAGGCGATGTCGACCTCGGCCGACGGCTCGGTGAACGGGAAATAGCTGGGACGGAAGCGCATCTCGAAATCGCGCTCGAAGAATGCGCGCACGAACTCGGCCAGCGTGCCCTTCAGGTCGGCAAAACTGGCGTGCTCGTCCACCAGCAGGCCTTCGACCTGATGGAACATCGGGGTGTGGGTCTGGTCGCTGTCGCTGCGGTAGACCTTGCCTGCGGCGATCATGCGCAGCGGCGGCTGGCCTCCGCGCGCGATGAGGTCTTCCATGTAGCGCACCTGCACGCCGGAGGTGTGCGTGCGCAGCAGGCGACCGTCACCGAAATAGAAGGTGTCGTGCATCGCCCGCGCCGGATGATGCGGCGGAAAGTTCAATGCCTCGAAGTTGTGCCAGTCGTCCTCGATCTCCGGGCCGTCTGCGAGTTCGAAACCCAGCCGGCCGAAGATGTCGGTGATGCGCTCCAGCGTGCGGCTGACCGGATGCAGACCGCCACGGGAAGCATTGATGCCCGGCAGGGTCACGTCGATGGTTTCCGCCGCCAGGCGCGCGTCCAGGGCCGCGTCATCGAGCGAGCTCTTGCGTTCGGCCAGCGCGGCGGAGAGCGTGTCGCGCGCCTGGTTGATCGCCTCGCCGGCGGCCTTGCGCTGGTCGCCCGGCAAGGCTCCCAACCGCTTCAACTGGGCGGTGACGCTGCCCGACTTGCCCAGCAGGGCCACCCGCAACGCCTCGATCGCCGCGGGCGAGTCGGCGGCGGCAATGTCGGCCAGTGCCTGTGTGGTCAGTGTTTCGATATCACTCATGCGCGAGTTCCTGTCACAGCCGCGATGACCGGGCCTTTGGATGATCCTGTCGTTGTAGGAGCGGCTTCAGCCGCGACCGGATGTCCCAATCGACGATCCGATTCCATGATCGCGGCTGAAGCCGCTCCTACAAACAAAATCCCGGCCCAAAACGAAACATGGGGAAGGACTTGCGCCCTTCCCCATGCGTGTACTTCGTTGCCTGACCGTCGCGCGCCGGGATCGACCCCGCGCGCAGACGATGGGACACCTTACGCTGCGAGTGCGCTCTTGGCTTTCTCGGTCAGCGCGGCAAAACCCTTGGCGTCGTGCACGGCGATGTCCGCCAGCACCTTGCGATCCAGGGTGATGCCGGCCTTCATCAGGCCGTTCATGAAGCGGCTGTAGCTCATGCCGTTGATGCGGGCCGCCGCGTTGATGCGGGTGATCCACAGCGAACGGAAATTGCGCTTCTTCTGCTTGCGGCCGATGTAGGCGTACTGCAGGGCCTTCGTGACCGCCTGGTAGGCGACGCGATAGACCTTGCGGCGGGCGTGGTAGTAGCCCTTGGCCTGCTTCAGGATGTTCTTGTGGCGACGGCGCGCCTGTACACCACGTTTGACTCGTGCCATTTCTCAGTTCTCCTCAGGCGTACGGCAGCATGCGATTGATACGTCCAGCGTCTTCTGCGCGGACGTGGTTCGTCTGCCGCAGGTTGCGCTTCCGCTTGGTCGCCTTCTTGGTGAGGATATGGCTACGGTTTGCGTGGCCGCACTTGAACTTGCCGGAAGCGGTCTTGCGAAAACGCTTGGCCGCTCCACGGTGGGTCTTGATCTTGGGCATTGCGAAGGTCCTTTCGGGGTTTTTGTCACTGACATGGGCGGTGGCATGGCCACACTTTCCGTCCTGCCCGTGCCGGTTGATAAGTCATTGATCCGGAAAGGATCAGCAACAGGTCCTGGCTCTCAAACAACACACCCGGCGAACCGGGCCCGCCATTATGCCGACGCCCTGCCGGGGTTGCAACGCTTTTCATCGCGGATGGCCCGCCGCCCGCCTGCGCCGATCACCCATCGGGCGCCCGCCGCAAACCAGGGCGTTGCCGCCCTGCAGCGCAGATCATCCGCGTGCGACGGTTACTTCTTCTTGGGCGCGATCATCATCACCATCTGCCGGCCTTCAAGGCGCGGACGCGATTCGATGACGATGTCCTCGCCAAGATCCAGCTCGATCCGGTCGGCCATCTGGCGACCCAGCTCCTGGTGGCGCATTTCGCGACCACGGAAGCGGATGTTGACCTTGATCTTGTCGCCCTCTTCCAGGAAGCGGCGCATGTTGCGCAGCTTGATCTGGTAGTCGCCTTCATCGGTGACCGGGCGGAACTTGATCTCCTTGATCTCGACCTGCTTCTGCTTCTTCTTGGCCGCATTGGCCTTTTTCTGCAGGTCGAAGATGTACTTGCCGAAATCCATGATGCGGCAGACCGGCGGATCGCCGTGGGGCTGGATTTCGACCAGGTCGAGGCCTTCTTCCTGCGCAAGCTCAAGCGCTTCATCGCGCGAGAGCACGCCGACCATTTCGCCATCACTGCCGATCACGCGCACCTTGGGTACGCGGATTTCCTGATTCTTGCGGTTCCGCTTGTCGGGGGTACTGATGTTGCAATCTCCGGTATGGGTCAAAGCCAGCCGCAGGCGCGGCTGGACAGTATGAACTACGCGACGTCAGTGAGCGTCTTCACTACGTAAACGCTCGGCGAACCCGGCGACGGTCATCGACCCGAGGTCTTCCCCTCCGCGCGTACGCACCGCGACCAGGCCGTCCTCCTTCTCGCGGTCTCCGACCACCAGCAGGTACGGCACGCGCTGGAGCGTGTGCTCGCGGATCTTACGGCCGATTTTCTCGTTGCGCAAATCATTTTCGACCCGGAAGCCTTGATTTGAAAGGGATTTACCGACTTCGACGACGTAATCGGCCTGCGCATCAGTGATGTTCACCACCACCGCCTGCACCGGCGCCAGCCAGGTGGGGAACTGGCCCGCGTGATGCTCGATCAGGATCCCGATGAAGCGCTCCATCGAGCCGACGATGGCGCGGTGCAGCATGACCGGATGGCGGCGCTGGCTGGCCTCGTCAACGTACTCCGCGCCAAGCCGGCCCGGCATCATGAAATCGACCTGCATCGTGCCCAGCTGCCAGGTGCGACCAATCGCATCGCGCAGGTGGTATTCGATCTTGGGGCCGTAGAATGCGCCCTCGCCGGGCAGCTCTTCCCATTCCACGCCGGCGGCGCGCAATGCCGACCGCAGCGCGTCCTCGGCCTTGTCCCAGGTCGCGTCGTCGCCCAGTCGCGGTTCCGGACGCAGGGCCAGCTTGACCTGCACATCGGTGAAGCCGAAGTCCGCATACACCTGCATCGCCTGCCGGTGGAACGCGGTGACCTCCGATTCGATCTGCGCCTCGGTGCAGAACACGTGACCGTCGTCCTGGGTGAAACCGCGCACGCGCAGGATGCCGTGCAGCGCGCCGGACGGCTCGTTGCGATGGCAGGCGCCGAACTCGCCGTAGCGGATCGGCAGGTCGCGGTAGCTGTGCAGGCCGTGGTTGAACACCTGCACGTGGCCGGGGCAGTTCATCGGCTTGAGCGCGTAGGTGCGCTTCTCCGATTCGGTGAAGAACATGTTTTCCTGGTAGTTGTCCCAATGGCCGGACTTCTTCCACAGCGACACGTCGAGGATCTGCGGGCAGCGCACCTCGTCGTAGCCGCTGTTGCGGTAGACCTTGCGCATGTACTGCTCGACCGCCTGCCAGATCGCCCAGCCCCTGGGATGCCAGAACACCAGCCCCGGCGCCTCTTCCTGCATGTGGAACAGGTCCTGCTGACGCGCGATCTTGCGGTGGTCGCGCTTCTCGGCCTCCTCCAGCTGCAACAGGTAGGCCTTCAGATCCTTGTCGTTGAGCCAGGCGGTGCCGTAGATGCGGCTGAGCATCTGGTTGTTGTGGTCACCGCGCCAATATGCGCCGGCAACCTTCATCAGCTTGAAGCTGCGCAACTTGTCGGTGGCCGGCACGTGCGGGCCGCGGCACAGGTCGGTGAATTCGCCCTGGGTATACAGCGACAGGTCTTCGCCGGCGGGGATCGACTCGATGATCTCGGCCTTGAAGTGTTCGCCCATGCCGTTGAAAAACGCGATCGCCTCGTCGCGCGATTTCACGCTGCGGCTGACCGGCAGGGCCTCCTTGGCGATCTTCTGCATCTCGGCTTCGATCGCCGGCAGGTCCTCGGGCGTAAACGGACGCTCGTAGGCGAAGTCGTAATAGAAGCCGTTGTCGATCACCGGACCGATGGTGACCTGCGCGCCCGGGAACAGGCGCTGCACGGCCTGCGCCAGCAGGTGCGCGGTGGAGTGGCGCAGCACTTCCAGCGCATCGGGATGCTTGTCGGTGACGATCTCCAGCGCGGCGTCGCGGTCGATGCGGAAGCCGGTGTCGACCAGTTCGCCATCGACCTTGCCGGCCAGCGCGGCCTTGGCCAGGCCGGGACCGATCGAGAGCGCGATCTCGGCAACGCTGACGGGGTGGTCGAACTCGCGGCGGCTGCCGTCGGGAAGGGTAATTGTGATCATGGGGTCTGGTGTTCGGGCTTTTGTAGGAGCGGCTTCAGCCGCAATCTGGAACCGGACGAGCGAGCGGATATCCGATCGCGGCTGAAGCCGCTCCTACAACCGCAGGGAGTCCAATCGGACAAGGCTGGAAGAGGCGCGGGCAAACAAAAAAGCGCCACGAAGGCGCCTGCGCAGAGCGGAAGCCTCGGACGGTTCAACGGCGGAAGGTGGTAGTGCTCATGTCACACACTCGGCCGGCGCGTTGGCGCGGGTCACCTTTGATGATCGTGGAAACGGCACGCAGGTACCGTGGGACTGCCTAATATTGGGGACGGGCCAGGCCAAGTCAATGTCCGGCGCCCGAAAGCCCTGCAAACACGCGGCGATGAGCCAGCAAGGAGGACCGGCTCCCTCTCCCTACACAGCACGTGCGTGGTATCTGCAGTCACGCCGGCCCTCATCTACGGGAACAAGGTTCACGACGCATCGGCCAATGCCATCAGGCTGCGATGCGCGCGCTCGAAGGCTTGCAACGTGGTGCCGTGTGGCGCCAGCACACTGTTGACCGCAACCGCATGGGCTTCACGCAGGTAACCGGTCAAGGCAGACAGGCCAGCCCTGACCTGCGCCCGGTGCTGTCCAACCGCCCCGGGAAACAGGGTCTGGAGGGCGTCGTTCCATTGCGCTGACCAGTCCCGCGAGGCCATCGGCGACTGCTGGCCGGCCAGCCACCACAACGCCACCGCGCGTCCGACATCCTTGACGAAACGCGGTGGGTTTCCCGGCAAGCCCGCAATCGGAGTGCGGTCCGGCTCGGCGTGTTCAAGCAGATGGGCCAGCGCCATGTTGGCCGGCAGCGCGATCCGCAAGCCTTGGGGCGACTCCGGTGCCGCGTGGATCGCCACCGGCATGTAGCGAAAGCTGGGCAGCCCGAAATCGCCTTGCGGGGTCGTGAAGCGACGCCATTGCTTGCGCGCGGTCTGTGCCGGCAGCGGCTCGCAGAGCAACTCGACGAACCAGCCGCCCTCGCCGCCCGGCGGCGCCACCCGCAGCGCTGGCAAGTCGTCGGTCGGCGTCAGCGGCGTGCCCGGCGTCATGCCACTCGGAAACCGGGGCTGCCAACCTTCCGTCAGCAACTGCCTTCCCAACGCTTCAGCAGTGGTCACCGCGCTCACCGAGGGCCGCAGCAGCAGGTCGATATCCTTGGTCGCGACCATCGCCGTGTGGGCCACGTCGCGGAACGCCCACGCGGTGGCGATGCTGCCGATGACCACGATGTTGGGCCGCAGCTCGACCGGTATGCGCGCCGCCACGCTCCGCAGCAGGGCGTCGGCATCCAGCTCGAGCATCAACGGATTCACTGCCGCAGCGCCCGCGCGTAATGAATGGCCTGCTCGCGCAGCCCGAGGTCGAGCAGGGCCAGCAGCACGTCCATCGGGTAGGCGCAGCGCGCGCGCGCCGCCAATCGCGTGAACGACGTATCGGCGCGGACGATCGTGACCACCACCGGTGCCGGTGCAAGCACGTTGGGTTCCAGTTCGAGACCGTCGTCGAGCAGCCGCAGCAGGTCCGCATCGAACGCATCGCATTGCCGGCCGACCTGGGCGACCAGATCCAGACGCGGCGCTCCGATCAGGTCCAGTCCCGGCACGTCGCGCTGCGCGACCGGCGTGCCCGACAACGACAGCACGCCCCACTCGGGCGGCCCGTCGGCCTGCAACAGCGCCTGTGCACGCGCCAGCAACGCGGCCGGCGACCTGATCTGTGCGCCACGTTCGAACCGGAACCGGAGCGTCTGCGGCAACGCGCCGACCCGGCCCAGCATTTCCAGCGACAGCTCCTCTGGAGACAGATCGAGCCGGCGCAGGCTCTCGATGATGCCCGCATCCCGCAGCGCCGCCAGCGCCTTGCGTATCGGCGTCTGGGAGGCGCCAATCGCCTTGATCAGGCCGGGCTGGGTGCCGCTGACCGGGGCGATTTCCCCCGCCGCTTGCGGCAGTGCGGTGCCATCGAGGCTGGCGCCAATCAACAGCCGCAACACTTCATGACGATAGTTCGGACGGCCCAGCAGCACCAGCAATCCGGCACCCCGCTCCCGCTCCGTTTCGATGACGAGCTTCAGGCGACTGCGCACAGCGGGGGCCAACGCCGACAACACCCGATCCCACTCCGCCCGCACCGTTTCCGGACTGATCACCGGAGCTACCACCTCCAGCTGCGCCGGCCCGGGATGGGTCAAGGCCGAGACCGCCAGCTCCAGCACCTCGGCGCGAAGATCGCGGGTGCTGCGCAAGCCTTTCAATACACGGGTGTTTGTGGTTTTTGGCTTTGCCTGTCTGGACATGACCTGCCTCATATTGGAAGTCCGAGCCCATTCTGCATGTAGAAAATTACCATGCAAGTAAAAAATACTCTGCAGATAAATATCGCCTTCCGCCGCCAGGGGCATTATTCGCTGATGAGCTACTTGTTGCCGACTGCGATGCTGGAACAGCGGTTGCACTACATCGCGATGTCCAGCGTCATGTTGCCGCCGCTCACAGCAGCCAAGATGAGCACTGACGTAGACGCCGATGCCGGCTTCGCTGCCGAACGTGAAACCGATCTCGCCGCTGCTGGCATGGTCGCGGGCGGCCATGGCGTGGCGTTCCTGGGCGCTTTGCAGGATCAGGTCCCGCGCGGCCGCCAGCGCCACGTCGTCGGTGAGCCCTGAGCATTCGCTTGCAAACCGCGGCGCTGCATTGTCCATGGCAGAACGGGCGGATCGAGCGGTTGTTCAGCACGCTCAAGCAACACTGGATCGCATCTCGATCGTGGATGGTGATGATTTGCGGGTGAAACTGGTGGAGTTCAGGGCCTGGAACAACCATGCGCAGCCGCATCAGCATCTGGGCGGGCATACGCCGGCGGAGGCCTGGAGCGGACGACCAAAACCCATCAAGCGCCCCGGGTCCGTGAGCATCTGGGATGGCCATATCAGCGGTGGTTCTTTCCGCCCTGATTTCGCAGGGCGAGGAAACCATCAACGTGAATGCCACGGGCATGGGTGTCCACGGGCGGGCTGCGCGACAGGTTGGAAAGGTGTGAAAAGTGGTCACTACTTGATCAATCCGTGAGTCGTTGATGGCCGATTGAGAAGGAATCATCGCGTCGAAGAGGCGGTTTTATTGCAAAAAACCGTCGGGAAACGGCGGGAATGGCTTTGGATACCTTGGACGGGGCAACAACAGCGATATTAATTCAAGTTACTTGTGAGACAGAACACTAGAGATCAGCGACGACGCTTGCTCTTATGAAATCCCTTGCGCGCCATACAAGCACGGGCCGCATTTGACCACTCGTCAGAAAGAACTCCTCTTTTCCTCAGCTCCTCGTTGTTCCTCAGCTCTTCCCCGCACTCCTTTCGAGCCCGGTTCTCATCCTCCATAGTCGAATCAGGCTTGAGCCAGGCACGGTGCTTCGGCTCCACAAGTACCCGTGGACTGTCTTCCGTGTAGGGCGGGGGCGAGACACAACCTCCAAGCAACAACACAACAAGCAAATGCTTAACCTCCATCATCACTCTCCTTTTTTGGCTTCGGCTTGGATGGAAGAACCCTTTTCGGCTCACTGTACCCACCTTTGCCCCAGTTCTTGCGCACAATATCAGAGATATCGAAGTACTTATTCTTATTTCCAACTTTTATAATTGTTTCTGGTGGCGGGAGATAACTGGTATACGCGCTGTGCGATTCCAAGGAGGAAACATCCTTCTCCCCTCCCGTGCCTTCGTTACGACCAATCCATGTACCAACACGATCCTTGACGTGGGTGGACTGGAACATCTTTCCGGTTTCGCTTATGCGCTGAAGCAAATCAGCCGCCTCCTGCGCGTTGGCTGCCGCTCCATTGAACAGCACATCACCGAAGGGCAACAGCTCTTTCCCTTGGCGGTTGAAATCATGCATCGCATTGATCAGGGTCAACGAGCCACGACTGTGGTTGACACTGGTGACTTCGCCTCCCTGTTTTCCGGCCATATCGATGATCTCCTGATTGGCCCTGCTGGCTCCGGTCAGCGGCAAAATGCCACCCAACAGATCGTTCAACTTGTCGTAGCCGGCATAAAGCAATTCTGTCATTGGATTTCCGGTGTACGGATTGAGGATGTAGTACACCCCCTGCGAACTGGCATCAATCGAGTTCTGTTTCGCTCCGGTAGCCAGCGCGTACTCTTCCGAGTTGAAGATGCCGTTGTTGAAGACGTAGATCTTTCCGTTCTCCACGACCACGTCGCCCAGATCCACTTCACGACTTACACATTTCTGCCCATATGCCTCACACGTCTGGACGACAATCTTGCTGTCCGGGGTCGCCGCACGGCGCACCAGGTCGATCTGGGTCAGGGTCTCGCCAGTCAGGAGGTTGCCCGCATCCGGGCCGGCATAAACCCCCATTGCGACGATATCCAGCCACATCGCGGTGTCCTTGATCCCGGCCGCTTCTTTATCCAGACGCTTGGACTCTTCCGTGCTCACCCCGCCGTTGGCCATGCGGATAGCGCGGGCTTCATCCGCCTTCGCCTGCGCGTGGGCGTACAGCTCGGCCTTGGCTTCCTGCCGGTTCTGGTCAAAGGTCTGCGTCACCTGCACTTGAACGTCCAGTTCCTTCTGCACCGCAGCGGCATCGAACCGGATGACCAGCGCGCCGCTGTTTTCGGCCAGCTGGTCGGTGGTGGTTGCCGTCGCCACATCGGCCTTGATCTCCTCGACCGTTCGGCCGGTAGCGACCTGGCCGGCGACATCCGTGATTGTGAGGTTCCCGGTGTTGATGCCGCCGCTGGTTGTGCTGCCCCGAATTTCTTCGTCCCGACCGAAACCGAACGATTTGTTCGCGGACATACCTCCGGCCTGGCCGTCACCAGAGCCTTGGGCGGTCTGATGCCAGCCCTGTTCGCTCTTGCCGTTCTTGCCAACGCCTCCGCTCAGCCCAAAAGCCGTGCCTTTGTACCGGGCGTGGTTTTCCAGCTCGCCGATGGTCAGGGTGCCGGTGCTGACGCTGTTTTGTCCGGCCGCATCGGCCGCATCGGTGCTGGTGATGATTCCGCCGCTCAGATCGGTATTGCCCTGCACATGGATGGCATAGCCGCCATCGCCGGCAAGGATGCCACTCTGTTCGCTGACGCTGGCATAGTCCGCATCCACCCTGGACTGGCTGTAGCTGCCGCTGACCGAAGCACCCCAGCCCACCGTAACCTGCACGCTGCCGTCTTCCTGGCGGCTCTTGTAGCGCTCGGTGTCCTGCAGGCTTTCGATTGCCAGTGCCTCGGCATCGATTTCCACCCGCTCGCCGGTGACCTGGCCGCCGCGGATCGTCGTGGTACCGCCACTCGTCAACGTTGTCGTGCCACCGCTGCCGACGTGGGCGTTGATGTGGGTGACGGTTTGTCCGTCGCTGCCGCCCTGCCCCTTGTTCACCCCGGCAGTGATACCGGCGGCCCACCCACCCGAGCCACCTGTCGCGGCCAGGCCCGCATTCCAGCCGCTGGAATGATTTTCCGAGTCCTGTTCGTATGTGTTCTGCGCGGCGAGGATGTCGATTGCGCCGTCTGCATGGAGGCTGGCGCCGGCACCGCCGTACACGTCCGAGCCGGAAATCCGGATGTTGGAGTCGTCTCCTGCGCCAGTGGCGGTGATGTCGACACGGCCACCGGCGTTGATTGAACTGCCCACCACGTCGCGGCTGCTTCCGCTTGCCTCGCTGCTGGACTGCTGCGAGCCGACGGTAAGCGAGATGCTGATCGCCTGACCACTGTTCATCGCCCCTGCGGCGGTTCCGGCCGCCTGATAGCTGTCGTAGCCGGCATTGGCCGCAGCCATCGCGTTGACGCGGCTGTCGTTGCTTTGACCCACCGAACGCGAGGAGTCGTAGGCGGCCAACGCCGCTTCGACGACAGGTACCGATACAGCCAGTGTCAGGCCCTGCTGCTTGCTTCGGCTCGTCTGTCGATAGGTCGATGTGTCATGGACCTCCTCGATGTTGACGCTACGGCCGTGGATCGCGATGTCGCCTTCGGGCGAGGACACCGTGGAGCCGCGGATGGTCACGTCCTGTCCAGCCACGATCCGGGTGTCACCCTCAAGGCTGCCGACAAGGCTGCCGGTGTGACTGGTTTCAGTGAGGTCAACGGTATTCGCCGACCGCTGGCTGCCCAGGGTCACGCTCAACCCACCGTTGCCGAACAGACCGGATTTCTTGCGCTGACTGCTGTGGCTTTCGGTGTGGGTGTCCTGCCCCGCCTCGATGGTGATATCTCGCGCAGCAGCGATGGTCACATCACCGGTGCCCACCACCTGTGCAGCTGTGGCGATGAAGTCGCGACCTGCC
>DASTUE010000086.1:0-10253 GCA_035759805.1 Lysobacter sp.
GGCAGCTCCAGCGTGGCGTTTTCGATCTGCAACGCGTCCAGCCGCAGGCGTCTGCCCAGCAGCGGCCGCAGCGCCGGGTCGAGGGTGACGCGCTGCGCGGTGAACACGATGGCGTCGTAGCGGAAGCGCACTTCGTGCATCGTCAACGGCCCGGCCGCCGGACCCTCGGCCTGCCGCCAGCTCAGGGTCGCGTTGGCGGGCAGCCGCGCCACGATCTGCGCGAGCAGGAAGTCGCGGCCGCCGATGCTCGACACCAGCCACCAGGCCAGCACGACCAGCGCCACCGCGAGCGCGCCGCTCAGCAGTGCGCTGCGGATCGCCAGAACCCGCAGCCGCGCCTTGCGCAGGCGGCGCAGTTCGGCGATCCGTGCCTCGCGCTGTTCGGGCGTGAGATCGGGATCGATCTGTCGACGGCGCAGGATCCCCGCCACCGTCACAGGTCCGCGCCGACGCTGAGGTAGATCTGGAACGACGAGTCGGCGTCGTTGAGGCCGTGGCCGATGTCCAGCCGCAGCGGCCCGACCGGTGAACGCCAGCGCACGCCGGCGCCGACGCCGGTGTGCCAGTCGGGCGTGGTGTCGAACGCGCTGCCGGTGTCGACGAACGCCGCCGCGCCCCAGCTCCGGGTGAAGTAGTGCTCGTACTCGATGCTGCCGGTGGCGACGTTTTTCGCGCCGAGTGCATACAGCTTGCCGTCGCTGCCCTGCACGCGCGGACCGACCTCGCGCCACGCGTAGCCGCGGATGCTGCGGTCGCCGCCGGCGAAGAAGCGCAGGCTCGGCGGCATCGCGACCAGCTCGTCGGTGAAGGTGTGGCCGAGCTCGCCGCGCGCGATCAGGCGGCTGTTCGCGCCCAGCCCGCGGTACCAGCTGGCGGTCGCCCGGGCCTGGACGAAGCTGGCGTCGCTGCCCACGCCTTCCAGGCCGCCGCGCAGCATCAGGGTGCCGGCACGGCCGTTGCGCGGAAAGATCAGGTCGTCGGCATCGGTGTATTCGGCCCGCAGCGAAGGGTAGGAAAAGGTCGCGTAACGGTAGGCCGGCCCGGTGGTGTCGTCGCCGTCGTCATCGGCCAGGTACGACCAGCGCTCGCGCAGCGCATGCAGCGAGGCGATCACGTTGAGGTGCCGGTTGATGTGGCCGTTGCGGCTGGCCACGAACTCGATCCGGCGGTTGTCCATGTAGTCGGTCTGCTCGTCGGCGACCTGGGCGCTGATCGTGTACCAGCCGTCGGCCCAGGCAAACGCCGGGATGCGGTACTGCGTGGTCAGGGTCTTGCGCCGCTGCGCGTAGTCCAGCTGCGCCAGCGCCTTGTGGCCGCGGTCGTTGACGTAGCGGCGCTCCAGCCCCAGCCGTACGCCGGGGCCGCTGTCGGTGCCATAGCTCAGGCCGGCGCTGTAGATGCTGCGCTTGGCCGGCACCAGCAGCACGTTGACCGGCACCTGGCCGTCGATGGCCTGGTCGGGTTGCGGGTTGATGACCACCGAGGAGAAGTAATCCAGCCGCGCCAGCGACTCGCGCAACCGGTCCAGCTTGCCCTGGTGGTAGTAGCTGCCGATGTCCCAGTACACCAGCTTGTCCAGCACCGACCCGCGCAGGATCGCGTTGGGCGTCTGTTCGAACGTGGTCGGGCCCATGTCGTAACGCGGGCCGCTGGTCCAGACCAGGTCGATGTCGGCGGCGTGCTCGGCGCGGGTGACCTCGACCCGGCGGCTGGCGAAGTCGGCATCGAAATAACCCCGCTGGGCCAGTCGCCGGCTGATCCGGGTCTTGCTGGCCTCGTACAGCGGATGCTCGAAGACCTCACCGGATCGCGGCCGGAAACCGGCGAGATCCTCGCGCAGGTAGCGGTCGCGTCCGCCGACGCCTTCGATCGCGACGTGTTCGCGCCGGACCCGCACCGGCTCGCCGGGGTCGACCGTGATGGTGACCGTGGAGCCGGCATTGCTGTCGCGGTCACGCTCCACGCTGATCGTCGGCGAGTAGTAGCCGAACGGCTCCAGCGCCTCACGGGTTTCCTGTTCCGCCTCGCGCACCAGGTAGGCCAGCCGGCGCCCCGACAGGTCCTTGCCGAGCACGTCGACCAGCGTCACCGCGCTGCGCACGTTGTCGGTCATCGCCTCGTCCAGGCCGATGACCGCGACCCTCTCCACCTTCGCCGCGTGCACCGCGCCGCTGGCAAACAGGCACAACGCGGCGGCGGGCAGGGCGAGGGAGGGCAGGCGCATGCGCGCAAGGATACCGGCTGGGCGTCAAGGACCGATTAACGCGATTGGATGGCGCGCAGGCAGGCTTGGAGGCAGTAGTGCCATGGCTTGCCCGGCGTTCCTGGGTAGGAGCGACGTCGGTCGCGACCTGTACATCGCCACCAACCCCCGACACGTCCCGGTGCCTGCGCACCTCACCGCTACGCCATGCCCTCGTTGATGGAAGCCCGGCGCATTCGCGACTGACGTCGCTCCTACCAAGGCGGGTGCGCCCGGTACCGCGTTCCGACCATGCGGGAACGCGGATGGGGTCGATCAGGCCGACAGGTGCTCGATCGCGGCGACGCTGCCGAGGCGGTCGCTGAGCCGCTTGAGCAGCGCGAGCCGGTTGTTGCGCACCTGCGCGTCGTCGGCGTTGACCATCACCTGCTCGAAGAACGCATCGACCTGTGGCCGCAGCCGCGCCAGCCGGCCCAGCACCGCGACATAGTCGCGCTGCGCCAGCAACGGGTCGGTGTCGGCGATCGCGGCGTCCACCGCCTCGGCCAGTTCGCGCTCGGCCGGCTCGGCGAACAGCGCCGCGTCGATGCGCTCCGGCACCGCGCCATCGACTTTCCGCAGGATGTTGCGGCTGCGCTTGTTCGCCGCCGCCAGCGCTTCGGCCTCGGGCAGTTTCGCGAACTCGCCGATCGCCTTGAGGCGCTGGTCGAAGTCGGGCAACGAGTCGTGGGCGACGTGCATCACCGCCTCGAACTGCGGCGCCGAGATGCCGCGGTCGGCGTAATAGCCGCGCAGGCGGTCGTAGACGAAGGCGGTGATGTCGAAGCTGCCGATGTCGGGATGCTGGACCGGCTGCGCGGCGTGTGCGCGTTCCACCAGTGCGTGCAGCAGCAGGTCGTGGTCGCCTTCGAGCAATGTGCGTGCCAGGCCCAGTGCATGCCGGCGCAGCGCGAACGGGTCCTTGTTGCCGGTCGGCTTGAGGCCAGCCGCGAAACCGCCCGCCAGCGTGTCCAGCCGCTCGGCGATCGCCAGCACCTGGCCGAGTTTCGAGGGCGCGATCGCATCGCCGGAGAAGCGCGGCATGTAGGCCTCGTCGATCGCGTGGGCGACCTCGACCGGTTCGTTCTCGACCGCCGCGTAGTAGCGGCCGGCGATGCCCTGCAGCTCCGGGAACTCGCCGACCAGACGCGACTGCAGGTCGGCCTTGGACAGCTCGGCGGCGCGCCGGGCGAGGGCGGGGTCGACTCCGACTTCGCCGGCGATCGATCCGGCCAGCGCCATCACGCGCTGCACCTTGTCGGCGAGGGTGCCGAGTTTGGCCTGGTAGGTCACGCTGCGCAGGCCGTCGTTCATCGACGCCAGCCCCTGCTTCATGTCCTCCACGAAGAAGAACCTGGCGTCGCTGAAACGCGGCCGGATCACCCGCTCATAGCCCTTGCGGACTTCGGCTTCGTCCTTGCTCTCGATGTTGGCGATGCCGATGAAGTGCTCGCTGAGCCGACCCTCGCCATCCAGCACCGGGAAGAATTTCTGGTTGGTCTCCATCGTCGCGATCAACGCTTCGGCCGGGATCGCGAGGAACCCGGATTCGAACCCGCAGGTGACCGCGCTGGGCCACTCGGTCAGGCCGTTGACCTCTTCCAGGATGCCCGCTTCGATCCGCGCCACGCCGCCGCAGGACTGCGCGGCGGCCTCGACCTGGCGCACGATGCTTTCGCGGCGCTCGTCCGCATCGACCAGCACTTTCGCGCCGCGCAACGACTCCACGTAATCGCCGGGGGTGCTGAACCAGACCGGCTTGTCGTGCATGAAGCGGTGGCCACGGCTCATGCGGTCGCTGCGCACGCCCAGCAGCTCGACATCGACCACTTCGCCGCCCAGCAGCACCACCAGCCAGTGCACCGGCCGGGCGAAGCTGTAGTCGTGGCTGCCCCAGCGCATCGGCTTGGGGATCGGCATCGCCGCCAGTGCTTCAGCCAGGATGTCGCCCAGCAGGTCGGCGGTTTTCGCGCCCGCCTTGACCGAGCGGTGCACGAAGCGCTCGCCCTTGTTGTCGGTGGTCTTTTCCAGCGCCGTCCAGTCGACCCCGGCCTTGGCGGCGAAGCCCTGCAGCGCGCGGGTCGGCTGGCCGTCGGCGTCCAGCGCGATGTTGAGGTACGGGCCCAGCACCTCGGAGGCCTGTTCCGGCTGCTCGGCGGCTACGCCCGGCAACAGCACCGCCAGCCGGCGCGGGGTGTACAGCGGCTTCGCCTCGTCGCGCTCGAAGGCGATCCCGCGCTTGACCAGGCCGTCGATCACGCCGTCGAAGAACGCCCGCGCGAGCCCGGCCAGCGCCTTGACCGGCAGTTCCTCGGTTCCCAGTTCGATCAACAGCGGTTGCATTGGCAGGTCCGCCTTGTCCGGCATCGTGTTGTTGGACATCACACGGTCTCCTTGTCGGCCGGCTGGACGGTTGCGTTCCTCAACCCCGGAAACCCCAGCTTCTCGCGCTGGGCGAAATACGCTTCGGCCACGGCCTGGGAAATCTTGCGCACGCGCAGGATGTAGCGCTGGCGCTCGGTGACGCTGATCGCGCGGCGTGCGTCGAGCATGTTGAAGCTGTGGCTGGCCTTCATGACCTGCTCGTAGGCCGGCAGCGGCAGGCCGAGTTCGACCAGCGCCAGCGCCTCCGCCTCGCACTCGTCGAAGCGCCGGAACAGCACCTCCACGTTGGCATGCTCGAAGTTGTAGGTGCTCTGCTCGACCTCGTTCTGGTGGTAGACATCGCGGTAGGTCACCGGGCTGCCGTCGGGACCGTGGGTCCAGACCAGGTCGAACACGTTGTCCACGCCCTGCAGGTACATGCACAGGCGTTCCAGGCCGTAGGTGATCTCGCCCAGCACGGGCCGGCACTCCATCCCGCCGGCCTGCTGGAACCAGGTGAACTGGGTCACCTCCATGCCGTTGAGCCAGACCTCCCAGCCAAGTCCCCAGGCACCGAGCGTCGGCGATTCCCAGTTGTCCTCGACCAGCCGCAGGTCATGAACCAGCGGGTCCACGCCGAGCGCCTTCAACGAATCGAAATACAGCTCGACGATGTTGTCGGGCGACGGCTTCATCGCGACCTGGTACTGGTAGTAGCGCTGCAGCCGGTTGGGGTTGTCGCCGTAGCGGCCGTCGGCGGGGCGGCGGCAGGGCTGCACGTAGGCGGCGTTCCACGGCTCCGGTCCGAGTGCGCGCAGGAAGGTGGCCGGGTGGAAGGTGCCGGCACCGACTTCCAGATCGAGCGGCTGGATCAGCACGCAACCCTGCTGCGCCCAGAACGTATTCAGGCGCTGGATGAGTTGCTGGAAGGTCGGGGGCGACGGGGCGCTGGCGTCAGGCTGCGGCATGCTTGAAGGGCCGTGGGGCAAAGCACGCTAGTATACGGCCGGCCTCGCCGGGGCTGTTTTCCGCCTCCGCCGGCCACTCCCCTCGACCCTGTCTGGACGCCCGATTCTGTGACTGCCCCTTTCCTGATCATCGAAACCGGCCAGCCGGTCGCTTCGATGCGCCGCCATGGCGGATTTCCCCACTGGATCCGCGTTGCCAGCGGCCTGCCGCGCGATGCTGCGATCGTGATCAATGTCGAGGCCGGCGACGCGCTGCCGTCGCGGGAAGGCTTTGCCGGCGCGATCGTGAGCGGTTCGGGTGCGATGGTGACCGAGCGGCTGGACTGGAGCGAGGCCACCGCGGCCTGGCTGGCGGAAGCGGCCGCGGCCGGCTTCCCGCTGTTCGGCATCTGCTACGGCCATCAGCTGCTGGCCCACGCGCTGGGCGGCGAGGTCGGCTACAACCCGGCCGGGCGCGAGATGGGCACGATCGGGATCGAGCTGCTGTCGGCGGCAAGACAGGACGCCCTGTTCGGGCCGCTGCCGGCCACCATGCCGGTGCAGCTGACCCATCAGCAGAGCGTGCTGCGGGTGCCTGACGGAGCCACCGTGCTGGCGCGCTCGGCGGCCGATGCGTGCCAGGCCTTCCGTTGGGGTGAGCATGCCTGGGGCGTGCAGTTCCACCCCGAGTTCAGCACCACCCACATGCGCGGCTACATCCAGGCGCGCAAGGTTGCGTTGCAGCACGAGGGGCTGGATCCGCAGGCGATGCTGGCCGCGGTGGCCGCCACGCCGGACGGCCGGCGGGTGCTGCGGCGGTTCGTCCATCACGCCAGCCAGCAGTCGCGGGCGCGCGGTTGAGCCGCGTGATCGCGTTGCTTGATTGGCTTGCTTGATCGGCTTGCCTGATCGAGCCGTGTAATTGAATCGCCCGGCTGCGCTGTCGCCTGACGCGCGCAGTCGGCCATCATCGATGCAACAAGCACTGCCGCCGCATTGGCAGTGACCCGAGGCAGAAAGGGGACGACATGAAGGATATTCGCAAGGTTCCACCGGGTGCCGGCGCGGAATGGCTGCTGGGTGGCGTGGCATTGCTGCGCAAGGCACCGCTGACCCTCGGTCTGCTCGGCCTGATCTGGGGCGGGCTGTCGACGCTGGCCTCGCTGACCGGCCAGGCCTGGCTGAGCCTGCTGCTCGGGTTCGCGGGGCCGATCCTGTTCGGCGGCATCATCTACGCCGCGCGCGAAGTCGACCAGGGCCGCCACGCCTCGCCGGCCCAGCTGCTGCAGGGCCTGCACGACGGCAAGGCGACGCGCCTGCTGGCGATGCTGCTGCCCCAGATCGTCGCCCTGGTGGTGCTGGTGCTGCTGCTGGTGGTGATGGTCGGCCCGCAGCAACTGGAGCGGATAGCCGCGGTCATGGTGGAACTGCAGACCAACCCCGATCCGGCGCTGGTGGAATCGCTGCCGGTCGGGCGGTTGTTCGGCTGGATGGTCGCGGCGCTGGTGGTCGGCGTGGTCGCCGGGTTCTTCACCTTCATCGCGATTCCCGAGGTCATGTTCACCGACCGCGGCGCATTCGCGGCGATGGGCATGAGCCTGCGGGCCTGCCTGCGCAACCTGGGCGCGCTGATCGTGCTGCTGGTGCTGATGGTGATCGCGATGATCGCCTTCAGCCTGGCGTTGCAGCTGGTCGGGATGCTGCTGACGTTCCTGGTCGGCGCGCAGGCGTCGATGTTCGCGGTCCAGGTGTTGCTGATGGCGGTGCTGCTGCCGGTCATGAGCGGCGCGGCGTACCTGGGATGGCGGCAGATGACCGGCGACGCGCCGGCGGCGCCGGTGGTGTCGGCGGGCGGTTTCGAGGCCTGATCGGACGCAGATCATGGCGGCGGTTCTCGGGGGAGGACGGCCGTCATGCGGGGAGCGCGTGGGCGGGGTGCCGGCGCGGTCGAAACGGAACAACCAACACAACGACACGACAGGGGAGACAGGGAATGACGACACGTGCGATGGGACCCATGACCGGCATCGGCTGGCTGACACGGGCGCTCAATCTGGGGCGCAACAACCCGAAGGCGATTTTTGGCGGCGTCGCGTTGCTGACGCTCACGGTGCTGGTGGCGACGTTCGCTGGCGTGCTGCTGCAGGCCGGCATCGTCATGGTGCTGGGCAACAGCATCAGCGCGATGGTCGCCGGCATGGCCGTGATGATGGTGGTGGTTGTGGTGCTGATGGCGATGCTGCTGGTCGGCTTCCTGCGCCTGATCGACGCGGTGGAAAGCGGCCGGCCGGCGCGCGCGCTGGGGGTGTTCGCCGGCTTCGGCGATCTGGCGGTCTCGCTGCGCACGATCGGTTTCTTCGTGTTGCTGGCGATCGTGCAGAACCTGCTGCTGCTCGGCCTGCTGAGTGTGCTGGCCGGCGACGTGATCGGCTGGTACGTCCAGGCGGTGCAGGCGTCGATGACCGGTGGCGCGCCGCCGGAGCTGACCTCCCTGCCCAACGGCCTGGGCATCGCCAGCGTGTTGATGCTGGTGATCGGGCTGGTGTTCTACGGCGTGCAGGCGGTGGGGTTGTGCCAGATCGCGCTGCGCGGGCGCGGCGTGTTCGGCGCGATGGCGGACGGCTTTGCCGGCGCGGTGAAGAACCTGCTGCCGCTGCTGGTGTTCGTGCTGGCCTGCCTGGTGGCGATGGTGGTGCTGGCGATCGCGGTGTTCCTGCTCGCGATGCTGATCGGCCTGATCGGCAAGTTCGTCGGCGTGTGGCTGGCCATCGTGCTGGCGGTGCCGCTGTATTTCGCCGCGATGCTGGCGATGTACGCGGTGATGTTCGGCGCCATGTACCACCTGTGGCGCGACGTCTGCGACGGCGGCAGCCACGATGAAGCCGTCATGGACGAGGCGCTCACCGCCTGATCGAAGGTGGCTGTCCGGGGCCGGGGCGGTTGGTTCCGGTCTCAAACTACAAGATACGCCCGGGGGTAATCGAATGAGCCATCCAATCACGAAACTTGTTTTCATCATGGTTCTTGTTGCATTCGCCAGCCCACTGTTGGCACAGGGCATCCGGACATCAGATCGCGTGAAAATGTTGCAATCCGAATCGCCTGATGAGCGAGAACAGGCGTCCAAAGATATTTATGGCGCCGGGCTGGATGACAAGGTGCTCTACGACATGATCGCCGCCTCCCTTGCTGATGGACTGCCCGGTGTCACCAAGTCATCGCCACGACTGCATGAGCTTGCATGGCACGCCTTGGCGCTGGGCGGGTCCGGTGACATGACGTATATGCCATTGCTGGAGCAAGCCAAAAATTCCGGCGTGCGCTGGCTGGCGGGTCACGCAAAGGATGCAATCGCTGATCTGCGAACGCACGCGGAAGCTGGACGCCCCTACATGAGTTACGAAAAAGTTCTGGTCATCACCGAGTCCCAGTCACAGCGTTGCCGCCTGATAAAACAGGTTACTTGCACGGCCAGGCGGTCGTCTGCGTCGTGCATCAGTGAGCAAAACGAGTCTGTCGCAGAGGCCGGCGGCAACGCCATCATGCATTTGATGACTAGCGACCAAACTGGCATATGGCCATTCGCTGGTGGAACGGTCGTGTCCAACTTCTATCACTGTCCTCCGCAACCGTAGTTGGCAACGGCGTCTCTACCGCCGTAGGGACTTTCACTAACGACTTGCTTCACGCCAGCGGGATTGTCGAGGTGACTCGGGCAGCAGCACATCGGCGAAAAAAATCAGCTTGCGACAGGCGGAGGATCCGACTCATGCATATGCGTGATCGCCCGTTTCGCCAATTGATCTCAGAACAGCGCCTGCTCCAGCGCGATGCGCATCACCGTCATCGCGGAAGCGATGCCCCAGGCGGTGAGTGCGATCACGCCGATCCCGAGCGCCCAAAGCCAGACGAGGGCCCAGGTCGGCAGGCCGGCGTCGCCGGTTGCCATCGGCCCGGATTTCACCACGCGTGTCGCGCTGAGGCGGTCGTGCAGGGCCAGGCGTTGCGGCTCGATCGTCGCCATGAGGTGACCGATATTCAGCGTGGCCCAGGACAGGCTGCCCGCAAGGTGGCGGGCGAGGGCGCGGCCCGGCGTCAACGCGTGGCCGGTCGGGTCGACCACCCGCAGGCCCAGCAGTCGCTGGCCCGGCGTTGCCTGCCGGCGCGAGCTTTCGCAGGCGATGTGGTAAGCGCCGCTGAGCAGGGCAAACGCCAGCAGCAGCGGCCATGTCGCCGACCACAGGGTCGATTGCAGGTCCACGCTCGCCTGGTGCAGCGCGGGATTGTGCAGCAGGACAGCGGCCAGCTGCGGTACCGGAACGACGTCGACGATCGCTTCGGCCATGGCCTGGCCGGCGGTCTGCAGCAGCGCCGTCGTCCGCGACGGAAGTGCCTGCGCGGGCACTGACATGAACGGCCAAGCCACGGCAGCAGCCAGCGGCGCGATCATTGCGGCATCCAGCGACCAGGCGACGCTGCGTTGCCAGAAGCCGGCGGGGTGGGGCGGAACGGCCGCTGCCATGTCATGCCCGCGGCTTGGTCGAGGACTCGTCGGCCGTCTGCGGCACCAGCCAACGCGCGGCGAGGATGCCGACCTCGTACAGCGCGCACATCGGGATCGCCAGCATCAGCTGGGAGACGACATCCGGCGGTGTGATCACGGCCGCGACGATGAAGATGCCGACCACCGCATAGCCGCG
>DASTUE010000087.1:0-20451 GCA_035759805.1 Lysobacter sp.
GATGTCGGCGGTGTCGGTGTTGGTCATCGACTGCACCACTACCGGCGCGCCGCCGCCGACGGTGATCCCGCCGATCGTGACCGCGCGGGTGGAGCGGCGCGGCAGGGGGCCGAAGGCGGGGTTGGTGCAGGGGCTGGCGACTTCGGAATTCATGGCCGACATTGTATAGCTCCCGTAGGAGCGGCTTCAGCCGCCAGCTGGTCATCCTTTCCGCGATCAAGTTCCCCTGAGTAGGGTACGGCGACATCGACACACCGCCTTCCGTTCAGATGCGGGCAGGCCCGGCCCTGCGCATTCGCGGCTGAAGCCGCTCCTACGACCGAAGGAAGTCCAGTCGGACAGAACGCCCCGCATGGCCGGCCCGCGTGCCACGACCGACGTGACCGGCGCAGGACGCTGCGCTACCGTATCCAGCCGCCCCGCCGCGTTGCCATGACCCTCGACGATCCCGATCACGTCCTGACCCCGAGCCAGCTCAACACGCTGGCGCGCGATCTGCTGGAAGGGGCGTTCCCGCTGGTGTGGATCGAGGCCGAGCTGGGCAACGTGGCGCGGCCGTCGTCCGGGCATCTGTACTTCACCCTCAAGGACGCGCGCGCGCAGGTGCGCTGCGCGATGTTCAAGCCCAAGAGCAGCTGGCTGAAGTTCGTTCCGCGCGAGGGCATGCACGTGCTCGCGCGCGGACGGCTGACCCTGTACGAGGCCCGCGGCGAGTACCAGATGGTGCTCGACCACATGGAGGAAGCCGGCGAAGGCGCGTTGCGGCGGGCGTTCGACGAACTCAAGGCGCGGCTGCAGGCCGAAGGGCTGTTCGACGATGCGCGCAAGCGGCCATTGCCGGCGCTGCCCTCGCGCATCGGGGTGATCACCTCGCCCAGCGGCGCCGCGGTGCGGGACGTGCTCAGCGTGCTCGCGCGCCGCTTCCCGCTGGTCGAGGCCGAGGTGTTGCCGGTGCCGGTGCAGGGCGCGACCGCCGCCGCCCAGATCACCCGCATGCTGCAGCGCGCGGCCACCTCCAACCGCTACGACGTGCTGGTGCTGGCCCGCGGCGGCGGATCGCTGGAAGACCTGTGGGCCTTCAACGACGAACATCTGGCCCGCGCGATCGCGGCCTGCGAGGTGCCCGTGGTGTCCGCGGTCGGCCACGAAACCGACTTCAGCCTGGCCGACTTCGCTGCCGACATCCGCGCGCCCACCCCGTCGGTCGCGGCCGAACTGCTGGTACCCGACCGCGAAGACCTCGGTCGCCACGTGCGTGCCATCGGGGCCAGGCTGGTCAGTCTGCAGACCCAGCACCTGCGCCAGGCGATGCAGCGCGCCGACCGCGCCGCGCTGCGCTTGAACGCGCTGCGCCCGCAGGCCCGGCTGGAACTGCTGCGCCGACGCCAGGCCGAAGCCTTGCGCCGACTCGCGGCCGCGTGGCGGCAACGCCTCGGCCACGAACAGGCGCGGTTGCGCCACGCCGAAGCGATCCTGCGGATCTCCCACCCGCAACGCCGCATCGCCCGGCTGCGTGAGCGCTTGGCCGCCGTATCGCAACGCCCGCAAGCCGCGATTGCCCGGCGGCTGGGCAACGAAGCCCTGGCCTTGCGTGGACTGGCGCGATCGCTCGAGGCCATCAGCCCGCTGGCCACCGTCGCCCGCGGCTACGCGATCGTGCAGCACCAGGACGGCCGGCTGGTGCGCAGCGTGCTGGATGCCGCCCCGGGCGACCGCCTGGATGTGCGACTGGCCGATGGCCGGCTGCAGGTGCGGGTGGAAAAACGGTAGGCGATCCAGCCACCGACGCATCGACTCCAGCGCCCCGCACTTGAATATACGCATCCGTATGGCAAGCTGTCGGGCCTCGTCCGCACTCGTTCCCGCATGAAACCCAGCCTGCTCCGCCACGGCCTCAACCTGTGGCCACCGTTCCTGTTCAGCGGCGTCCACGTCCGCGAGATCGGTGCTGCCTACCGCCACGCCCATGTCGAACTGCGCATGCGGCCCTGGAACCGCAACTATGTCGGCACCCATTTCGGCGGCAGCCTGTTCGCGATGACCGACCCGTTCTGGATGCTGCTGGTGATGCAGTCGCTGGGCCGCGACTACATCGTCTGGGACCAGGCCGGCACGATCGAATTCGTCAAGCCCGGCCGCGGCACCGTGCATGCGCGCTTTGCCCTGGATGAGGCCATCCTCGATGAACTGCGCGATGCCACCGCCTCCGGCGACAAGGCGCTGCGCTGGTTCGATACACACATCACCGACAAGACCGGCGAGGTCGTCGCCCGGGTCCGCAAGCAGTTGTACGTGCGCCGCAAGCGCCGGACGCTCGCGGACGACTGACCGGTCCGCCAGTCCGGACCCCGACTTTCCCTTTTCGGTTCGTGCAGGCACAGACCCTCCCCGCTTTCACCCACGGAGGGTATGCTCGCGATTCGCGACAGGGGGGCCGCGCGATGCCGCATTCGCCAGACAACGACATGACCACAGGACCACTGCCCGATATCCGGGGCTACCGGCTGCTGCGCGTCATCAACCACGGCGGCATGTCCACGGTGTACCTGGCCGAGCAGATCGCCTTGTCGCGCGAGGTCGCGATCAAGGTGATGGCGCCGCAGGCGCTGTCGGACGAAGTGAGCCGCCGCCGGTTCGAGAACGAAGTCCGCACGATCGCGCGGCTGGAGCACCCCCACGTCGTGCGTATCCATGAGCTGGGCCGCACCGGCGACGGCCTGCCCTACTACGCGATGCCGTACCTCTCACGCGGCCATCTGGGCCAGCGCAGCTTCCAGAACGAGGCTGGCCCCGACGAAGCCCGCGTGATCGAAACGCTGCGTGCGCTGCTGTCGGCGCTGGAGTACGCCCACGGCCGCGGCGTGGTGCATCGCGACGTCAAGGCCGAGAACGTGTTGTTCGACGATACCGAGCGACCGTTGCTGGCCGACTTCGGCATCGCCCTGCGCCGTGGTTTCGGGCCGCGGGTGACCGCCGCCGGCCTGGCCGTCGGCAGCACCGCCTACATGGCGCCCGAGCAGGCGCGCGGCGAGGATGTCGATGGCCGCGCCGACCTGTACAGCCTCGGCGTGCTGGGGTGGGAGATGCTCGCCGGCCACCTGCCCTACGAAGCCGGCGATGCTTTGTCGATGGCGGTGATGCACGCGCAGAATCCGATACCGAAATTGCCGCCGCACCTGCGTCACTGGCAACGATTCATGAATCGCGCACTGGCCAAGCAGCCCGGCGAGCGGTTCCAGGATGTCGCCCAGATGAGCGCCATGCTGGACCAGGTCGAACGACGCCGTCGCTGGCCGCGGATGGCCGCCTGGCGCGAGCGCGTGACCGGGCGCTTTGCCGGTATTTCCGGGCCGGTCTGGGCCGCCGCCGGCCTGGTTGTCGTCGCGACCACCGCCACGGCCTTCATCATCGGCGACAAGGGCCAGGACGGATTTTTCCGCGCCGACAGCACCTCGGCACCGGCCGAGACCGCCCCGTACGATCCGATCGCAGCGATGCTGCAGCCGCTGCCGGAAGCGCCATTGCAGGTGGCTCTCGACAATGCGCGCCGACAGATCAGCCAGCGCAACTTCACCACGCCCGCGGGTGACAACGCCTACGCCAGCGTGCTGCGCGCCTGGCAGGTCGATCCCGGCAGCCACGAAGTCCAGCAGATGGTCGACGAACTCACCGGGGCGCTGGGCGGCACGCTGCTCGCCAACCTCCGCCAGGGCAAGGACGACCGGGCGACGGACTACGCGCGCCATGTGCAGCAACTCGGCCTCGAAACCGGCACGGGCGCGTCCGATGCCCAGAACCGGTTGCGCGCCGACATCGACAAGGCGCTGCAGGATCGCCTTGCCAAGGCGGCCGCCAGGCCCGACCGCAAACAGGCGCTGGGCATCGCCGCCCTTGCCGGGCCGATGGGACTGCCGCCAGAGGCCGCGCGGAAGCTGCAATCACGCGCGGCGGAAATTCCGGAGCGTGGTGCCGCCTCCACCACCCGCGGCACGGCCGACGTTGCCATCAGCCTCAAGCCGGTCAGCCGCGATGAGTTCTCCCGCTTCGCCACGGCCACCAACCGCAAACCCGCACTCTGCCGCGAGCGCGCATCGCTGCTGCGGGTGCTGGCACGGCGCGACTGGCGCGACCCGGGCTTCAGCCAGGGCGATGGCGAGCCGGTGGTCTGCGTGTCGATGGTCGACGCGCAGGCCTACGCGCAGTGGTACAGCCAGCAGGCCGGGCATACCTACCGCCTGCCGACGCTCGCCGAATCCCGCCTGCGCGCGCCCGAAGTCAGCGGCCGCGAAGTGTCGCTGTGGCAACTCGAATGCGGCGAAGGCTGCAAGGAGCGCAGGGTCGACGGCAGCTCCTGGCGCAGCGGGGACGCGCAGCGGACGCTGGATGCGGGCCGCGGTTACGACGATGTCGGCTTCCGTCTGGTGCGCGAACGGTAGCGACCGCAGCGGACGACACGAGCAACGCGACCGGCGCACGCCACCGGGGCCGCTTACAATCGCGCCATGAGAACCGCCCCCACCCTGCAACGCCTGTTTCTCACCGGCCTGTTGACCCTGCTGCCCCTGTGGCTGACCTGGGTCGTGGTCAAGTTCGTGTTCGTGCTGCTGTCCGACATCAGTCGGCCGCTGACCGAACCGGTGCTGCAGAACCTCGCCAACGGCGATCCGCGCGCCTGGGGCTGGCTGGTCGATCCCTGGGTGCAGACCGTGCTGGCGCTGGCGGCGACCCTGCTGGTGATCCTGGCGTCGGGGGTGATGGCGCACCGCGTGTTCGGCCAGCGGCTGCTGCGCTGGTTCGAGGCGCTGATCGGCCGCATCCCGTTCGCCAACACGATCTACGGCAGCGCGCGGCAACTGCTCAACATCCTGCAGACCAAGCCCGACGGCACCCAGCGCGTGGTGCTGATCGACTTCCCGCACGACCAGATGAAGTCGATCGGGTTCGTCACCCGGGTGTTGAAGGAGCAAGGCACCGGCCGCGAACTGGCGGCGGTGTACGTGCCGACCACGCCGAATCCGACCTCCGGCTACCTGGAGATCGTGCCGGTCGAGAAGATCACCCCGACCGACTGGACCGTCGACCAGGCCATGAGCTTCATCATTTCCGGCGGTGCGGTGTCTCCGGAGTCGATCCCGTTCTCGCCCCCGGCCGCGCGCTCGTCGTCCTGATCCGGGGATTGCGACGGGGATTGAACCCGTTCGTCAGCAGGCTTGGCCCGGCGGCATGTCGATCGCTGGTCCCGTTGCAGACATTCCAGGCCGCGTAACAGGTGACCTTCGGCCATTGCAGCCGGTGCACGCAGCGGTGACGCTCGGGGTTTGCCCCGCCCTTTCCCTCCGGAGACGATGACGATGAACCGACGCACTGCCGCCCGCCCGCTGCTCGCCCTGGCACTGGCCGCCGCCATCGCCGGGTGCGCCCCGTCTCCGGGCAACGGTTCGCAGGCGCCTGCCAGCACCGAACAGGCCGTCGCCGACAAGGCCGCCCATCTCAACCAGCTGTATGCGCAGTACTGGGAGGAGACGCTCGAACGCAACCCGTTGGCCGCCACCTACCAGGGCGACGCGCGTTACAACGACCGGCTGCCGAACTTCCTGTCGCGCGAGTTCCGCGACGAGTCGTACCGGTTCACCAGCGGCTGGCTGGAGAAAGTCGAGGCCGTCGGCGCGGAAGGGCTGGAAGGCCAGGACCTGCTGAGTTACCAGATCTTCGTCGACGACGCGCGTGACGAGCTCGCCGGGGAGAAATTCCCAGGCTGGATGCAGCCGATCAACCAGTTCTACAACATCGCCTCGACCTTCGTGCAGCTCGGTTCGGGCACCGGCGCGCAGCCGTTCAAGACGGTCGAGGACTACGACAACTGGCGCAAGCGCGCCACCCAGGTGCCGGTGTTGTTCAACCAGGCGATCGCCAACATGGGCGAAGGCGTCCAGGCCGGCGTGGTGCAGCCGCGCGCGCTGATGGAAAAGGTCCTGCCGCAGCTGGATGCGCTGATCAAGGACAACCCGGAACAGACCCTGTTCTGGCGGCCGATCGAGACCATGCCCGACACGTTTTCCGACGCCGACAAACAGCGCATCACCGCCGACTACCGCGAGCTGATCGCCACCACGCTGATGCCGGCCTATCGCCACCTGCGCGGATACATCGCCGACAACTACCTGCCGCACACGCGCGATACCGCCGGCATGGCCGACCTGCCCGACGGCGACGCCTGGTACGCCTTCCGTACCCACCGTTCGACCACCACCGACCTCACCCCCGCGCAGATCCACCAGATCGGCCTGGACGAGGTGGCGCGCATCCACGGCGAGATCCGCAAGGTGATGGCCGAGGTGGGGTTCAAGGGCTCGCTGCAGGAGTTCTTCACGTTCATGCAGAGCGATCCGCGCTTCGAGTTCGCCTCCGAAGAGAAGCTGCTGGAGTTCTATCGCGGGCTGGAGGACAAGGTGAACGAGAAGGTTCCCGAGCTGTTCTCGCTGACGCCGAAGGCACCGTTCGAGATCCGTCCGGTGGAGGCGTTCCGCGCCCAGTCGGCCGCCGGCGGTTCCTACATGACCCCGAGCGAGGACGGCACGCGTCCCGGCATCTTCTACGTCAACACCTACGACCTGCCGACCCGCAAGACCTGGGACGCCGAGGACCTGTTCCTGCACGAGGCCATTCCGGGCCACCATTTCCAGCTCGCGTTGCAGCAGGAACTCACCGGCCTGCCCGCGTTCCGCCGCTTCGGCGGACAGACCGCCTACATCGAGGGCTGGGGCCTGTACGCCGAATCGCTGGGCAAGGACCTGGGACTCTATTCCGACCCGTACAGCCACTTCGGCTACCTGCAGAACGAGCTGTGGCGCGCGATCCGGCTGGTCGTCGACACCGGGCTGCACAGCAAGAACTGGACCCGCGAGCAGGTGATCGACTACATGCTCGACAACTCCGCCGAGAGCCGGACCCAGTCCGTCGCCGAGGCCGAGCGCTACATGGCGATCCCCGGCCAGGCGCTGGCGTACAAGATCGGTGAGCTGAAGATCCTGGAACTGCGCCGCAAGGCTGAGAAAGCATTGGGCGATCGCTTCGACGTGCGCGAATTCCACGCCGAGGTACTGAAGGACGGCTCGGTGCCGCTGAACGTGCTGGAAGACAAGATCGACCGCTGGATCGTCGCCAAGTAGGCAGCTCTGCATGGCCACCTTTCTCCACGGAGCAGGGCGGCCGATGCGGAGCGTCGATATGGCGCGTTGATGCAGGTCAGGGCGCGATGCCGGCCGCGCCCGCAGACTGGGTCTTTTCCGATGGAAGAGGCGCGTGCGGCATGAATTCCTCCGATGATCCGGCAGCCCGGCTGCGTGTTCCCAGCGGCGGCAAGTACGTCACCCCGGAAGGCACGCGCGCGGTCAAGGATGGCCTGCGTCCGCACGCCAACAGCGGCGCGCCCGATGCCGCGCCACGCAAACCGGCCTGGCTGAAAGCGAAGTTGCCCGCCGGTGCGCGCTTCGAGGAAGTGCGCGACATCGTGCGCGAGCACCGCCTGCACACCGTCTGCGCCGAATCCAAATGCCCCAACATCGCCGAATGCTGGGGACGCGGCACCGCCACCTTGATGTTGATGGGCTCGGTCTGCACGCGTGCCTGCAAGTTCTGCGCGGTCAGCACCGGCAATCCGCACGGCTGGCTCGACCCCGAAGAACCGCAGAACGTCGCCGAGGCCGTCGCCCTGATGGGACTGAAGTACGTGGTGCTGACCTCGGTCGACCGCGATGACCTGGTCGACGGCGGCGCCGGCCACTACGCCGCCTGCATCCGCGCGGTCCACCAGCGCAGTCCGGCGGCCGCCGTGGAAGCGCTGACCCCCGACTTCGCCGGCAATCTCAAGGATGTCGCCACCGTACTCGACGCGGGCCTGGTGACGTACGCACAGAATCTGGAAACGGTCGAACGGCTGACCCACCGGGTCCGCGATCCCCGCGCCGGCTACACCCAGACCCTGGACGTGCTTGCGTTCGCCAAGCGCCACGCGCCCGACACGCTGACCAAGACCAGCCTCATGCTCGGGCTCGGCGAGACCGATCTCGAAATCGATCGCACGCTGGACGACCTGCGCGCCGCCAACGTGGACATCGTGACCCTGGGCCAGTACCTGCGCCCGAGCGAGCATCACCTGCCGGTCGAGCGCTTCGTCACCCCCGACGAGTTCCACGACCTGCGCGAACGGGCACTGGCGAAGGGATTCGTGGAAGTCGTGTCCGGGCCGATGGTGCGATCCAGCTACCGCGCCGAGCGGGTGCTGGAGCGCAACAACCTCGGGCTGGGGTGAAATGCGCAGGCTTGCGGCCCGCCCCCTCCTGCGTCCGCTTGATCCATGTCAGTACCGGCATCGCCCCACTCTCTTAGCGTATCGATAGTCATTCACATCCAGGTGCAGCCGTGAACTTCCCCCCGTTCTACGATCAGGCGCCCGTCGTGGCCACCCACGATGCCTTGGCCGAACTGCTGGGAGCCAGCGAAGACGGCCTGCTGGAATACCGGTACGCCGATGCCGTCCTTGTCGCCGGCCATTCCTGCCCGACGGTCGCGGGCGCATTCCTGATGGCGCGCGCCGCGATGGCGGCGCTGTATTCCGACGGCCCGGCCGAGCGCGGCAACATCCGGGTCGAAATGCCCGCGCCCGCCCACCACGGCACCACCGGTGTGATCGCCCAGGTGCTGACGCTGCTGACCGGCGCGGCCGCCGACAACGGATTCCAGGGAATCGCCGGACGCCATGCACGCAACGGCCTGCTGGTGTTCGCCGGCCGGCCCGGGGCCGACGAGGTGATCTTCCGGCGCATCGACACCGGCGCCGCGGTGGCGGTGCAACTGGATGTGTCCGGCGTACCGGGTCACCCGCAGACGCGGAGTTTGCTGGGCGCGATCCTGCAGGACCAGGCCGACGACCAGCAGCGTGCGGCCTTTGCCGCGGGCTGGCAGGAGCGGGTCGAGAAACTGCTGCTCCAATACGCAAACGACCCGGAGGTCATCCGGGTCGCTCACTTGAACTGATGCATGCCCGGCGACGGAATGGCATCCGTCGCCGACAGGATTCGACCGCGCCTTGAATCAGGCGATGGAGCCGTCCCGGAACGAGCCGCGGCCGCCGCCACGGCCGGCCGGAGCCGCCGCGCGCTGACGCTGCCCGGCATGGGCATGACGCGGCGCCGGCTGGCCGTGCGGACGCGCACCGCCGCGCGGAGCATTGTTGCGCGGCGGACGGCCCGCACCGGCGTTGTTGCGCGGGTTCGGGATCGCCACGTCGAGGCGGATCGGACGGCTGGGCTCGTAGCCCGGCACCACCACCATCTCCACGTCCTTCTTCAGCACGTGCTGGATCTGGCGCAGCAGGCCGCCTTCGTCGTGCGAGACCAGCGACAGCGCTTCACCGGTCGATCCATTGCGACCGGTGCGGCCGATCCGGTGCACGTAGTCCTCGGCCACCATCGGCAGATCGAAGTTGATCACCAGCGGCAGATCAGGAATGTCCAGACCGCGCGCTGCGACGTCGGTGGCGACCAGCACGCGGGCGCGGTTGCCCTTGAAGTCGCGCAGGGCTTTCTGGCGCTGCGCCTGGCTCTTGTTGCCGTGGATCGCGACCGAACGCAGGCCGGCGGCATCCAGTTGTTCGACCAGCCGGTTGCAGCCGTGCTTGGTGCGACCGAACACCAGCACCTGGTCAGCCGGGCGCTTGGCGATGATTTCGATCAGCAGGTCGCGCTTGCGGCCGGCATCGACCGGGTGTGCGACGTGGCTGATGGTCTGGGCGATGGTGTTGTTGGCGGCGACCTGGACCTGCTTCGGATCGCGCATGAACTGCAGCGCGAGCTGCTTGAGCTGGCTTTCGAAGGTGGCCGAGAACAGCAGCGTCTGCCGCTGCGCCGGCACGCGGCCGAGGATGCGCTTGATCGCGGGCAGGAAGCCCATGTCGAGCATGCGGTCGGCCTCGTCGAGCACCAGCACCTCGATCTCGTCGAGCTTCACGGTGCCGCGCTCGATGTGGTCGATCAGCCGGCCCGGGGTGGCCACCAGCACATCGACGCCGCGACGCAGGGTCTCGACCTGCGGCCCCATGCCGGCGCCGCCGAAGATCGCGCAGAAGTTCATCCGCAGGTGCTTGGCGTAGCTGCGCAGGCTGTCATTGACCTGCACCGCCAGCTCGCGGGTCGGCACCAGGATCAGCGCGCGCGGCTTGCGCGACGCGTTCGGCGCGGTCTGCTTGGACAGGCGGTTGAGCAGCGGCAGGCCGAACGCGGCGGTCTTGCCGGTACCGGTCTGGGCACCGCCCAGCAGGTCGTGGCCGGCCAGCACCAGCGGGATCGCCTGGACCTGGATCGGGGTCGGCGAGGTGTAGCCCTGTTCGGAAAGCGCACGCAGCAACGCAGGCGCAAGGCCGAGGGATTCAAAAGTCATGTTGTAACTCCGAGTAGATAAAAACCGCATGCAAATGCGGCAAGACCCGGAGCGTTCCCTGAAACCGCGCTGCGAGTATTCAATGTGACGGTGCCGGATGCTCCGGACCGTGTCGGCGCGACGAAAGACGTGCGGGATAACGTCGTATCGGACACTCCGGCAGCAGCTGCGGGAGCTCGATCAACAAGGGTCATCAACCCGTTTGATCCGACCAGTACGACAGGCAACCTGGGAAACGTGACCCTTGCGGGTAGGCAGCCGTGCGCTGAACAGGCGAATCCTACGTGAATCCGGCTGCCTGCGCCAGCGCGGCCGGATATCCGTTCATGTAGCCCTTCCCGGGCGAGCGACCTTGTGACCATTCTTTATGTGGTCATGACCTTCGACACCGCCGACCCGTGGCGCTGTTGTCTATGGTGAATGGCTTTCCATGCGTCGGCGCCCCGTTCGGGGCCGCCGCTTCCACCGCCTGACCATCCGGAGTCCACGTGATCCTCAAGCAACCCAAAACCCTGCTGCTGTCGCTCGCCGTCACCCTCGCCCTCGCCGGCTGCGGCGGTCCGGATGCCAACCCGTCGGCAACGGGCAGCGAGGCCACCGCGCTGACCCTCGATGAAAGCAGGCTGCTGCCGGTCAACCGCTTCTCGCAGGATGATATCGATGCCGGCGTGGACGCCTGCGTCGCGTTCGGTGACCACATCAACGGCAAGTGGCTGGCCGCCAACGACATCCCCGGCGACCGCACTTCGTGGGGATCGTTCGAGGTGCTGACCGAACGCTCCATCGAAATCCAGCGCCAGCTCGCCGAGCAGGCCGCCGCGATGGACGCCGCCCGCGGCGTGGAGAAGATCGTCGGCGACCTGTGGGCGACCGGCCTGGACGAGGCCGCGATCAACGCGCAGGGCATCGCTCCGATCCAGCCGCAACTGGACGCCATCGCCGCGATCGACAGCCCGCAAGCCCTGGCCGATTACCTGCACCGGAGTGCGTCGACCGGCAACAACCTGCTGTTCCGCTTCTACGCGGGTCCCGACTTCAAGGACTCGTCGATGAACATCGCCTACGCCAGCCAGGGCGGCCTGGGCCTGCCCGACAAGACCTACTATTTCGACGCCGCCTACCGGGACAAGCTCGCCGCCTACGAGGCGCACGTCGCCAAGGTGCTGGCGCTGTCCGGTGTCGACGCCGCGCAGGCCGCCGGGCAGGCCAGACACGTGATCGCGTTCGAGACCCGTCTGGCGGACGCGTCCAAGTCCCGCGTGGAAATGTCGCGGGACGCCGAGCTGCGCTACAACCCGGTCTCGCTGGCCGATGCCGAGAAGATCGCACCCGCGTTCGGCTGGTCGAAGTTCTTCGAGGCCCAGGGCGTGGCCGCGCCGACGATGTTCTCGCTCGCCATCCCCGCCTTCCATGCGGAAGTCGGCAGGATGATCGGCGACGTGCCGATGGCGCAGTGGCAGAGCTACCTGCGCTTCCGCACCGTCGACAACGCCGCGGCATACCTGTCGGACGAGTTCGTGCAGCAGGATTACGACTTCTACGCCAAAACCCTGCGCGGCCAGAAGGAACTCAAGGAGCGCGGCAAGCGCGTGCTCGACGCCATCAACAGCCGGGCAGGTGAAGCGCTGGGCCAGATGTACGTCAAGGTCGCCTTCCCGGCCGAGTCCAAGGCCCGCATGGAAGAACTGGTCGACAACCTGCGCGCGGCGCTGAAGACCCGCATCGAGAACCTCGCCTGGATGGGCGACGACACCAAGAAGAAGGCGCTGGAAAAATGGGCCAGCTTCACGCCCAAGATCGGCTACCCCGACCAGTGGCGCGACTGGACCGGACTGGAAACCAGCCGCGACAGCTACCTCGCCAACCTGCGGGCCGCCAACGAGTTCAACTACAAGTGGAACGTCGGCAAGATCGGCCAGCCGGTGGATCGCAGCGAGTGGGGCATGAGCCCGCAGACCGTCAACGCGTACTACCGTTCCAGCGCCAACGAGATCGTGTTTCCGGCCGCGATCCTGCAGCCGCCGTTCTTCGATCCCGAAGCCTCCGACGACGTGAACTACGGCGGCATCGGCGCGGTGATCGGCCACGAGATGATCCACGGCTACGACGACCAGGGCAGCCGTTTCGGGCCGACCGGCAACTTCGAGAACTGGTGGACCGAGGCCGACGCCGCCGGCTTCAAGAAGCTCACCGACCAGCTGATCGCCCAGTTCAACGGCTACGAAGCCGCGCCGGGCCAGTACGTCAACGGCAAGCTGACCCTGGGCGAGAACATCGCCGACCTGGGCGGCCTGGCAGTCGCCTTCGACGCGATGAAGACCGCCACCGCGAACAGCGAGGACCCGATGACCAACGGCATGAGCCGCGACCAGCGCTTCTTCGCCAACTGGGCGACCGTCTGGCGCCGCAACTTCACCGACGAGGAGCTCAAGGTCCGGCTGGCCACCGACTCGCACGCGCCGGCCAACTTCCGCGCCATCGCCGCCCCGTCCAACCTGCCGACCTTCGCCGCGGCGTACTCCTGCACGCCCGGCCAGCCGATGGTGCGCGCCGGCGACGAGCGGATCGTGATCTGGTAAGCCACTGATCCGCTCCCGGTTTTCGCTGGAGCGCGATGACTTGGAATGACAGGGCCCGGGCCACCTTCCGGGCCCTGTTTTTTAGGTTCTTCTCCCATCCAAGGGGAAAGCGCGACATCTGCGGGGTGGCCGGGGTGCCGGGAGCGAATGCCCTTGTGTGCGAATGTCCCCCGGCACCGATGAAGCCGGTGCCTCCTCCTTTATTTCACACCCAAGGGCATTCGCTCCCGTCGTTGCAGCGTGGCGGGGGTTCCAGAAGCGCAGGCCCGGCTGCCGGGCTGTCCGCGCACCTCTGCGATCCGACAGCACCGGCGTGACCTGCAGGCTTTCGGGGCGAAGTAAAGGAGGAGGCACCCGCCGCAGGCGGGGGCCGGGGGACATTCGCCGCGAAGGCCTGCAGGTCGCGCCCCGGCCCGTCTTCCCGACTTCCCCGGAGTCGTGCGAAGAGCCTTTTTTTGTGGGCCCGGCTCCAGAAAATGTGTCTCTGGAAAACCAGTATCTCCCGCACCACCATGACCTCCGACACACCCGACGCACCGGCATGGGGTCTAATGTCAGCCGGTCCCGGCGTCGAAAGACGCGCCTCCGGGGCTCCCCTTCCCAATGCCACCGGCCGGAGCCATTCGTGAGCATGAATCAAGCACGCACTTTCAAACCGCAAGCCCTCCTGCTGGCCCTCGCGGTCACCACCGCGCTCGCCGCCTGCTCGAAGCAGGACGCCACGCCCGCCGCGAACGAGACCGCCGATACCGCCAACACCGCCACGACACTGACCCTGGACGAGAGCAAGCTGCCGCCGGTCAACCGCTTCCAGATCGGCGATCTCGACAAGAGCAGGGACGCGTGCACCGACTTCGGTGGCTACGTCAACGGTACCTGGCTGGCCGCCAACAACATCCCCGGCGACCGCACCAGCTGGGGCGCGTTCGAGATGCTGGGCGAGCGCTCCATCGCGGTGCAGCGCCAGCTCGCCGAGCAGGCCGCCGCCAACGACGGCGCCACCGGCGTGCAGGACATCGTCGGCGACTTCTGGGCGACCGGCATGGATGCCGAGAAGATCAATGCGCAGGGCATCGCGCCGATCCAGGGCCGCATCGACGCGATCGCCGCGCTCGACAGCCCGCAGGCGATCGCCGACTACCTGCGCACCACCGCCGCACAGGGCGAGAATTTCCTGTTCGGCTTCGGCGCGGAGGCCGACTTCAAGAACTCCGACATGAACATCGCCTACGCCGGCCAGGGCGGCCTGGGCCTGCCGGACAAGGCTTACTACTTCGACGCCGACAAGGCCGGGAAGCTGGCCGCCTACCAGGCCCACGTCGCCAAGGTGCTGGAACTGTCCGGCGTCGACGCCGCGCAGGCCGCCGAGCAGGCCAGGCAGGTGGTCGCGTTCGAAACCCGCCTGGCCAAGGTGTCCAAGTCCAGCGAGGAGATGTCGCGCGACGTCTCGCTGTTCTACAACCCGGTCTCCCCCGCCGACGCAGACAAGCTGACCCCGAACTTCCCGTGGACCAGGTTCTTCGAGTCCCAGGGCGTGACCACGCCGGAGATGTTCTCGCTGGCGATCCCGGCCTTCCACGAGGAGGTCAGCAAGATGCTGGCCGACGTGCCGGCCGACCAGTGGCAGGCCTACCTGCGCTTCCATACCGTCGACGGTGCCTCGCCGTACCTGTCGGACGCGTTCGTGCAGGAGAACTTCAACTTCTACAACCAGGCCATGCGCGGCCAGAAGGAGATGAAGGAGCGCGGCAAGCGCGTGCTGAACACGATCGAGAACGAGGCCGGCGAAGCGCTGGGCCAGCTGTACGTCAAGGTCGCCTTTCCCGCCGAGTCCAAGGCGCGGATGGAAGCGCTGGTCAAGAACCTCAGCGACGCCCTCAAGACCCACATCGAAGCGCTGGACTGGATGGGTGACGAGACCAAGAAGCAGGCGATGGAAAAATGGGCCGCCTTCACGCCCAAGATCGGCTACCCGGACAAGTGGCGCGACTGGAGCGGGCTGGTCACCAGCCGCGACAGCTACATCGGCAACGTGCTGGCCGCCAAGGAGTTCAACTACCAGTGGAACATCGGCAAGATCGGCAAGCCGGTCGACCGGACCGAGTGGGGCATGCCGCCGCAGATGGTCAACGCGTACTACAACCCGCTGGCGAACGAGATCGTGTTCCCGGCCGCGATCCTGCAGCCGCCGTTCTTCGACCCCAACGCCACCGACGAGATGAACTACGGCGGCATCGGCGCGGTGATCGGCCACGAGATGATCCACGGCTACGACGACCAGGGCAGCCGCTTCGGGCCGACCGGCAACTTCGAGAACTGGTGGACCGAGGCCGACGCCAAGGGCTTCACCGGCCGTACCGACAAGCTGATCGCGCAGTTCAACGCGTACGAAGCGATGCCGGGCCAGCACGTCAACGGCAAGCTGACCCTGGGCGAAAACATCGCCGACCTGGGCGGCCTGGCGGTGGCCTACGACGCCATGAAGAAGGCGACCGAAGGCACCCCCGACCCGATGACCGACGGCCTGACCCGCGACCAGCGCTTCTTCGCCAACTGGGCCACCGTCTGGCGCCGCAACTTCACCGACGACGAGCTGAAGGTGCGCCTCACCACCGACCCGCATGCGCCGGCGAACTTCCGCGCCATCGGCGCGCCGTCCAACCTGCCGGCGTTTGCGGCGGCGTTCGACTGCAAGCCTGGCCAGCCGATGGTGCGCGCCGGCGACCAACAGGTCGTCATCTGGTGATCGCTGCAGGGCCTCGTCCGGCACGATGACCGGACCGTTTCAAAGGGCCATCCACGGAGGTCCGGGCTCGTCCCGGACCTCCGTTTTTTTGTGGCTGCTTTCCATGGCCACTCCCCTCACCGGAATCCCGTCGGCAATACCCGGACGGCTGGTCGTTACTGCCAACCGCGTTCATTAGCCCACGCCGGCAGCTTGGTAGACTGCCGCGATCATTTGGATGGAATCCGCGATGACCCCTCGACCGCTTTGTTATGCCCTGGCCCTCGGCCTGATCGCCGGCCTCGCCGTGCCCACCGCGAGCGCGCAGCAGGCTGCCACCGCCTGCACCGACTTCAACGCCTTCGCCAACGCCGGCTGGCTTGCCGCCAACCCGTTGCCGACCGGCAAGGCATCGAACTCGGCGCTGGAGCAACTGGACGCGCACGCGCGCCAGCAGCAGATCGACCTGCTGAACCAGGCGATGCAGTCACCGCAGGGCGACGTGCAGAAGCTGCTGGGCGACTTCTGGGCCAGCGGACTCAGCGAGCCCGCGGTCGAGCGCGACGGAGCCCAGCCGCTGGCACCGTTGCTGGACCGGATCATCGCGATCAAGCGCGCCGACAACATCGCCCCGACCATCGCCGCGCTGCACCAGGTCGGCATTCCGGTCGCGTTCCACTTCGGCGCCGACATCGACCTGCGCGACTTCTCGCGCCACATCGGCTACTTCAGCCAGGGCGGCCTGGGCCTGCCGGACCCGGCCTACTACACCCGCACCGACGCCCCCACCGCTGCCCTGCTCGGGCAATACCGCGCCTACGTGCAGAAAATCCTCGCGCTGACCGGCGTCAAGGACAAGGATCTCGCCAAGCAGTCGCAGTTGGTGATCGACCTGGAAACGCGCATCGCCAAAGCCTCCCGCCCGCTGGCCGAACTGCGCGATCCACGCGTCAACTACGCGCCGGTCGCCATCAGCGGGCTGGCCGCACAGTATCCGAACCTGCGGCTCGACCAGTTCCTCCAGGCCCAGGGCGTGAGCACCGCCACCGTGTCCATCGGCAACCCCACGCGGCTGGCGGAAATCGACAAGCTCATCCGCGAACTCAAGCCCGAACAATGGCGCGCCTACCTGCGCTGGCGCGTCGGCGACGCGATGGCGCCCTACCTGGCCAAATCCTGGCGCGATGCGGAATTCGATTTCCGCGGCCGCCTGCTGGCCGGACTCACCACACCGCCATCGCGCGAGCAGCAGGTGCTGGATGCGATCAACCTGGCCGCGGGACCGATGCTCGGGCACGAATACGCCGCCAGGTACCTCACCGCCGATACCAAATCGCAGGCCCGCCAGGTCGCCGGGCAGGTGCGTGATGCCATGGGCATCTCACTGCAGCGCGACCCGCGCCTGGGCGAGTCGGCCAAGGCCGAAGCGGCCGCCAAGCTGGCTGCGATGAAGATCGAGATCGGCACCCCGACCCGCGACCTCGACTACACCATCCAGCCGATGGGCCGCGGCAGCTTCGGCGGCAACATGCTGATCGCCTCCACCTGGCGCCACCGCGAGGAGATGCGCCGGATCGGCGAGGCCAATGCCGACCGCCGCTGGGACGTGCTCCCGCAGCAGCCGGCGCTGGCCTACGACCTCGCCCAGAATCGCCTGATCGTGACCGCCGCGGCCCTCCAGGCCCCGCTGTGGAATCCGCTGGCGCAGACCGCGACCCGGTACGGCAGCTACGGTGCACTGGTCGGCCACGAGATCAGCCACGGTTTCGATGCCCGTGGTCGTTTCATCGACGCCCATACCGAAATCCGCAACTGGTGGAATCCGCAGGAGGTCGCCGCCTGGGATGCGCTGGTCCAGCGTGTCGTCGCCCAGTACGGCGCGTTCGACTATCCGATGCTGACCGGTACCAAGGTCGACGGCACCAAGACCCACGACGAGAACATCGCCGACCTGGCCGGCATGGAACTCGCCTGGGCCGCGTACAACGCCAACGTCGACAAGACCGACAAGGCCACCCACAAGGCGTTCTTCGAAGGCTGGGCCAGCCTGTGGCCACAACACATGATCGTCGAGAACGCGGCCCAGCGCGCCGCCAACAACGTGCACGCGCCCGGTCAGTGGCGCACCAACGGCCCGCTGATGAACCTGGCGGCATTCGGCGACACCTACGGCTGCAAGGCCGGCACGCCGATGCAGCTCAAGGCCGATGCCCGGATCGTCCTGTGGCCGATGCCGGCGGCAACCAAGGGCAAGGCGAAATCCGGCAAGAAGTAGCCGCCGGTTCGATTGCCCAGCAAGGCATGATCAACAAAAACGGCGCGTGCAATCGCGCCGTTTTTCATGGCCGGTCGATTGCCTGAGGCGATCAGCCGACGCCACATCTTCCGGTAGGAGCGGCTTCAGCCGCGACCTGTACAGCCCGGCAACGTCCGGGGCGTCACCACCAGCGGCGCCCCCGCATCAACGCCGCCGCTTTCTCCGCAACCCGTCAGCGCACGATCCGCGGCCGTGGTGGTCCGCGCCGGCCGAACGGCGGCTGCCCGCGCCAGTAACGGATCAGCATCCAGCCGAACAGCATCCCACCCAGGTGCGCGAAATGCGCGACGCCGGGCTGGTAACCGCTGAAACCGAGCAGCAGCTCGATCGCCCCGTACACGATCACCAGCGTGCGTGCCTTCATCGGGATCGGCGGAATCAGCAGCATCACCCGCTGGTGTGGAAACAACATGCCGTACGCCAACAGCAGGCCGAACACGCCGCCCGAGGCACCCACCGTCGGATACGCCGCGCCGCCCTGCGCCATCGTCCACGACCCCACGATCAGCTGGCACACCGCCGCGCCGGCCACGCAGGTCAGGAAAAAAGTCAGGAAGCGCCGCTCGCCCCAGGTGTGTTCCAGCGGCGCGCCGAACATCAGCAACGCCACCATGTTGAACAACAGGTGGGTAAAGCTGCCATGCATGAAACCGTAGGTCAGCAGTTGCCAGGGCAGGAACTCGTTGACCGCATAGGCACTGTCGCCACTGCCGATCGGCCACAGCATGAACGACGCCAACGCGGCTTCGCCCAGCACGTTCTGCAACAGGAACACCAGCGCGTTGACGATCAGCAGCGCCTTGGTAACGGGCGGTAGGTTGAAAAACATCGCAGTCCCTCGAAAGTCCGCCCATGGTAGCGGTTGGCGATGCGCCCGCGCGCGCGGATCGGCCAGTACCGCGACCAAAGCGACCCCTGCGGCGGCACGGTGTCTGCTGCAGGAGCGACGTCAGTCGCGAACGCGCAGACCCATGCACCCGCGTCCCTTGCCCACCCGGCGTTTCCCGGACCAGCGCTCAGCCCGGCACGCCCCAGATCTGCTCATCCAGCGTGGCCGCGGCACGGACGCCACGTACCCTGCCCGCCTCGACCCGCACCCCTTCCGCACGCAGTCGCTGGCTCTGTTCGGCAAACTCCGGCGCATCGGGCGGGAACGCGATGCGTCCGTCCGATCGCAACACCCGATGCCAAGGCAGGGTCGGATCCTCGTTGTGGCTCAACAGGCGAGCGACCATTCGCGCACGTCCCGGCAGCCCCGCACGCCGCGCCACCTCGCCGTAACCGGCCACCTCGCCACGCGGGATCGCGCGGATGGTGGCCAGGATGCGGGCGGAAGCGTCGTTCTGCATCGCGGTAGCATAGGGCGTCCCACGCAGGAGCCGAGCATGCAATCCTTCAAACTGATCCGCCAACACCTGACCAGCGCCGGGTTCAACGTCATCCTGCAGGACGAAGGGGTGGCGAGCATCGAGCTGTCGCTGGAACAGGGCTCGCGCCATCAGGCGATTTTCCTGTCGGAGCTGCAGGACGATGACGGCCGGCCCTACCTGCGGGTGAGCAGTGCGGTCGCGCCCATCGCCGGGCTGGATGCCTCCCGTGCGCTGGCGTTCAACTGGCAAAGCCGGGTCGGCTATCTGGCCGTCGGCGACATGGACGGCACGCCTTACCTGCAGCTGTGCGAGAACCGGCCGTTCGACAGTCTGGACGGCGCGGAGGTGCATCGGCTGGTGCTGGACATCGGCGGCACCGGCGACCGCATGGAGCGCGCGCTGTCGGGCGACAAGGACCTGCTCTAGCGGCGTTGCCGCACCGGTCCGGCGCTCGCTTATACCCAGCCGGCCATCGCCAGCAGGCGGAAGGCGCCATACGCGATGCCCCCGGCCGCCGGGATCGTGAGGATCCAGGCCCAGATCATCCGCTCCACCATCGTCCACTTGATCGCGTTCAAGCGCTTGGCCGTGCCCACGCCCATGATCGCCGCGGAAATGTTGTGGGTGGTCGACACCGGAATACCCAGCGACGACGCAGCCAGGATCACCGAGGCGGCGCTGGTTTCCGCCGCGAAACCGTGGATCGGATGCAGCTTCACCAGCTTGTGACCGAGCGTCTTGATGATCCGCCAGCCACCGGCTGCGGTGCCTGCTGCCATCACCAGCGCGCAGGTGAACTTGATCCACGTGTCGATGTCGCCTTCCACCAGCGCGCCGTCCGAGGGGTGCAGAAATGCCAGCCACCCGGGCAGGTTGTCCAGTACGCCGGTGGACTGGGCGCTGACCAGGGTCAACGCGATGATGCCCATGGTTTTCTGGGCGTCGTTCATGCCGTGCGCAAAGCCCATGCCGGCCGCGCTCACGATCTGCGCCTTGCCGAAGAAACCGTTGACCCAACGCGGC
>DASTUE010000088.1:0-5615 GCA_035759805.1 Lysobacter sp.
CCGAACGCCAGCGCCAGGCCCAGTGACAGCGCATTGAGCGGGTTGCCGCTGACCTGCGAGCCCGGCGCCATGATCGACAGCCCGGTCGGGTGCACGCGCACGGCCTCGGCGAGCATCGCATCGGGATTGAACTGGAACGCCTTCAGCACCAGGAACGCCATCAGCGTCGCGCCGATCAGCATCAATACCGCCTTGATGATCTGCACCCAGGTGGTCGCCGTCATGCCGCCGAAGGCCACGTACATGATCATCAGCACGCCGACGATCACGACCGCCAGTTCGTAGCGGATGCCGAACAGCAGCACGATCAACTTGCCCGCGCCGACCATCTGCGCGATCAGGTACAGGGCGATGACCAGCAGCGACGCACTGGCCGCCAGCAGCCGCAACGGCGTCTCCGACAGGCGGTACGAGGTCACATCGGCGAAGTTGTAGCGGCCCAGGTTCCGCAGCCGCTCGGCGATCAGGAACATCACCACCGGCCAGCCGAACAGGAAGCCGATCGCGTAGATCATGCCGTCGAAACCGCTGACGTAGACCATGCCGGCGATGCCCAGGAACGACGCCGCCGAGAGATAGTCGCCGGCGATCGCCAGACCGTTCTGGAACCCGGTGATGCCGCCGCCGGCGGTGTAGAAGTCGGACGTGGTCTTGGTGCGCTTGGCCGCCCACCAGGTGATGAACATGGTGCCGACGATGAACACCAGGAACATGACGATGGCGGACGCGTTGGCCTGCCCCGGCGCCTGGGCGAACGCCGGCAGCGGCAGCAGCGCCGCGAGCACGGCGGCGGGAACCACAATGCCGGCCCTCATTTCACGTCCCTCACGATGGCCGCGATCAACGGATCGAAGTGCTTGTTGGACAGGTGCACGAACGCGGCGATCATCACCACCGCGCTGACGGCCACCAGAACGGCGGCCAGCACGCCCACGCTCATGGTGAAGCCTGCGCCGATGGGCTGGGCGAACACCTCGGGCCAATAGGCCAGGGTCAGGATGAAGCCGGCATACACCACCAGCATCAGCAGGAAGTAGCCAACGCTGGCGCGACCGCGACGCCTCGTCAGTTCCTGGTATTTGGGGTGCGCGAGCACCCGTTCGACCACGTCGTTCGCCTGCATTGCACGTCCTCCACGATGGGTGTCCGCTGCCGGTATCGGGCTGGCGAAGGAGCGCCATTCGGCCGGGCGGGAGCGGTTGTCATCCGAATGTAGGAGGTGCCCACCGGGGCGGACAGACGACTTTGGTAGTAGACGCACGGCACGCGGGGAAAGCCGGCGTGGGGCCCAGGGCCGGGCGTGGCGCTCCCGCAGCCGAGGCAACCGCGAAGTGTGCGGAAGGGAGCGCAGCGGCGCTGCGGGGACTGCCGGCTATTGCGGCGGCGCGGCCAGCTCGGCGGCATCCAGGAAACCGTCGCCGTCGGTATCCTGACGGTGGAAACGGTCGGTCAGGCGGGCCCGATGCTGGCTGCGGCCGATCGGCTTGCCCTTGCCGCCGGGCTGCTCGGCCGGGCTCAGCACGCCGTCGCCGTCGGCATCCATCTGATCGAATGCGTAGCCCATCCATGCCAGGTATTCGTCCAGCGAGACGCGGCCATCGCCATCGCTGTCCATGCGCTGCAGGTAGTCGCGGGTCGTCTCCACCCGCGACTGTGCCGCTGCCGGCGCGGACACGGCGACAAACATCGGCAGCACGAGCAACAACAGCAACGGCATGGCACGCATCGGCGATGACTCCTGCGACAGGCGGGCAGACAAAAGGGGCGTCGCCGCCCCTCTGTCCGGATCAGGTCCTGCGGACACTCAGGCCCGCGCGGGCACCAGGGTGTAGCCCTTCATGCGCGCGGAGAACTGCTGCAGCGCCTGGTTGCCGGTGGCCTCGGCCTCCACGCACCAGTCGTGCAGCTTCTGCAGCGTGGCCTGGGCGTCGTGCGAACGGTCGTCCAGCACCTGCTGCAGGCGCTGGCGGTACTCGGCCAGAGTCGCCATGTGCGGACGCTCGGCCAGCCAGGCCTGCAGCCGCGCGCGCTTGGCGTCGTCCAGCCAGCGGCCGCCGTCGGCCAGGCCCTTGCGCAGCTTGCGCGGCAACTTGTCGTCGCTGGCACGCAACGTGGGTAGGGTGACCTTGCGGTAATAGTCGGTCATCGCCTGGAAGCGGATCGCCAGCAATGCCTTCAGGGTCTCGCGGTCCGGCATCGCGATGTTCGGCCGCACGTCCAGGGTCGGCGCCACGCGCAGCACCTTCGCCAGGCGCATCGCCTGCAGCACCCGGATCACGCTCCAGCCGATGTCGAACTCGAACCTGCGCATGGCGAACTTGGCCGAGCTGGGGAAGGCGTGGTGGTTGTTGTGCAGTTCTTCGCCACCGATCCAGAACGCCCACGGCGTCAGGTTGGTCGCCTTGTCGGTGGTCTCGAAGTTGCGGTAGCCCCACCAGTGGCCCAGGCCGTTGACCACGCCGGCGGCCCAGAACGGGATCCACAGCATCTGGATCGCCCAGACCGCCACGCCGGCAAAGCCGAACAGGGCAAAGCTGATGAACAGCAGCAGGGTCGGCCCGAGGGTCGCGTGCGGGGTGTACAGGTGCCGCTCGATCCAGTCGTCCGGGCAGCCCTTGCCGTATTTCTCGATCGAGGCGCGGTCGCTGCGGGCCTCGCGGTACAGCTCCACGCCCTGCCAGAACACCTTGCCGATGCCACGGGTCACCGGGCTGTGCGGGTCGTCCTCGGTCTCGCACATCGCGTGGTGCTTGCGGTGGATAGCCACCCACTCGCGGGTGATCATCGAGGTGGTCAGCCAGGTCCAGAAACGGAAGAAGTGGTTGATCACCGGATGGAAGTCGACCCCGCGGTGGGTCATCGAGCGGTGCAGGTACAGGGTGACGGCGAAGATGGTCAGCTGGGTGGTCACCAGCAGGTAGACGACCAACGCGCCAAAGCCGGCCTGCAGCAGGCCGCCGGCGAGAAAGTCGAACAGGGAAACGGGCATTACTTGACTCCGGGGAGTGCGGACTGCGTACACGGAGTCCACAAAACAGGGCGGGCCGAACGACCCGATCGCACTGTCGATAATGCCACGCGCCTCCACCTCATGCCTGACCGGGTGCACGGCCGTGATGCCTTCGCTCAGCGATGTGAACAAGCGTGGCTGAACCGCAGGAGCCCCGGCAGAGCGTTGCGTAAACCAGCGCCCCGGTAGACTGCCGCGATGCCCGAACTGCCCGAAATCGAGACCACCCGCGCCGGCCTCGCCCCCCACCTGACCGGCCGCCGGGTGGTGGCGGCGACCCTGCGCCGGGACAGCTTGCGCTGGCCGATCGCCGGCGAGATCAGCACCGTGCTGCCGGGCCAGCGCGTCGACGCGGTGCGCCGCCGGGCCAAGTACCTGCTGCTCGACACCGCCGCCGGCAGCGCGCTGTTGCACCTGGGCATGTCGGGCAGCCTGCGGGTGCTGCCGGCCGACTCGCCGGTGCGTCCGCATGACCATGTCGACATCGCGATCGACGACGGCCGCGTGTTGCGCATGCACGACCCGCGCCGCTTCGGCTGCCTGCTGTGGCAGCCGCCGGGAGCCGTCCACCCCCTGCTGGCCTCGCTCGGGCCGGAGCCGCTGTCGGACGACTTCGATGGCGACTACCTGTTTGCGCTCAGTCGCGGCCGCCGCGCGCCGGTCAAGAATTTCCTGATGGACCAGTCGGTGGTGGTCGGGGTAGGCAACATCTATGTCGCCGAAGCCCTGTTCGCCGCCGGCATCTCGCCGCTGCGTGCGGCCGGCAACATCGGCCGCGAGCGTTACCGGCGGCTCGCCACGCAGATCAGGCAGGTCCTGGCCGCCGCGATCCTGCGGGGTGGCACCACCCTGCGCGACTTCATCAGTCCCGACGGCAACGCCGGCTACTTCGTGCAGGAACTGTCGGTGTACGGCCGCGGCGGCGAGCCCTGCCCGCGCTGCGGCCGGCCCTTGAAACAGGCCTCGATCGGCCAGCGCACCAGCGTCTGGTGCCCGGGCTGCCAGCGTTGATCGAGCACGGACCAGTCAACCCCGGCGGTGTTCCGGCAGCCGATATCACCCGTCCAGCAGCGCCCGGATGGCGGCCAATCCCGCCACCGCGCGCTCCTGCTTCCGGGCCGCGTCGGCAACCGGGTCGGCGCCGTCGCGCTGAGTCTCGGTGGGAATAGCTCATCTAGGAATCGACTGGGCATGAACCGGATCGTGTCGCCCGGCTCTCGCCATGTCAGCGTCTTCACGCCGGTTCCGGGACGGGTTCGGTCGCGGTCTGCGGCCGCAACTCCTGCACGATCCGGCCCTGCTCCATGACCAGCACGCGATCGGCGCTGGCGATGGTTTCCGGGCGGTGCGCCACGATCACCTTGGTCAGGTCGAGCTGGCGCACCGCATCGTTGACCAGGCGCTCCTTCATCACGTCCAGATGGCTGGTCGCCTCGTCGAGCACCAGCAGTTTTGGGTTTCGATACAGGGCGCGGGCCAGGATCACGCGCTGTTTCTGCCCACCCGACAACGAGCTGCCCATGTCCCCGATCAGGCTGTGGTAACCCATCGGCATGGCGACGATCTCGTCGTGGACGGCGGCCAACCGGGCGGCGGACTCGACCCGGGCCTGATCGCCGTCGGTATCGAAGAAGCCGATGTTGTCGGCGATGCTGCCGGCGAACAGCTGGTCGTCCTGCATCACCGCCCCCACGATGCTGCGGACATGGCGCGGGCCGGCCTTGTGGATGTCGACCCCGCCGATGCGGATGGTGCCGGCGGTGGGCGGCAGCAGGCCCAGCACCAGTTTGACCAGCGTGGTCTTGCCGCACCCGGAGCCGCCGATGATCGCGACCGACTCGCCCGCCTCGACGGTCAGGCTGCAGTCCCTCAGTACCCATGGCTCGCCATCGGCATAGCGGAACGACAGCCCCTCGACCTCGATGCGCGCATCGACCGGTGGCGACATCTCCGACTGGCCCTGGTCGTCCTCCGGCGGCGTGAGGACGATGTCCGCGAGCCGCTCGCCGTGTAACCGCAGCATGCGGAACTCGATCCACTTGTCGATCAGCGCCGCCATGCGGCCGGCAAACTGGTCCTTGTAGGCGAGGTAGGCGATCAACATGCCGACCGAAAACACGTTCTGCAGCGCGAGCACGGCGCCGATCCAGATCACCGCGATCCGCTCGATACCGAACACGACCTGGCTGGCGCTGTTGAAGCCCAGCCCCATGTGCGCCAGCCGCACATCCTGGTTGATGGTGTCCACCATCAGGTTGTCGTAAGTGGAGCGGCGCAGCGATTCCTGCCCGGCCACCTTCAGGCTCTGCATGCCCCGCAAGGACTCCAGCAGATGCGTCTGCTGCTTGGCACCGGCCACCAGTTGCTGCTCCGTGCGGTCGCGGACGGGCCGGTACGCCACCGCCCGGATGCCCAGGTACAGCACCACCGCAAGCACGGTGACCAGCGCCAGCTTCCAGCTGTAGAACAGCATCAGCGCCAGCGTCACGACCGCCATCAAACCGTCGATAAGCGCCTCGACGAAGCTGGTGGTCAGGGTGCGCTGGATGGTCTGCACCGACCCCATGCGCGAGGTGATGTCGCCCAGGTGCCGCTTCTCGAAGAA
>DASTUE010000089.1:0-13522 GCA_035759805.1 Lysobacter sp.
ATTTCACACCCAAGGGCATTCGCACCCGTCGTTCCAGCGTGGCGGGGGTCCCAGAAGCGCAGGCCCGGCTGCTGGGCTGCCCGCGTACCTCTGCGATCCGACAGCACCGACGCGACCTGCAGGCCTTCGGGGCGAAGTAAAGGAGGAGGCACCCGCTGCAGGCGGAGGCCGGGGGACATTCGCCGCGAAGGCCTGCAGGTCGCGCTCCGGCCCGACTTCCCGACTTGCCCGGAGTCGGGAAATGAACCTTTTTCATGGTTATTCGCGCCCGGCTCGCTGCCGGATGCCGCCGACCGAGTCCCCATCTGGGCCCCGCGTGGGCTCGGCTACACTGGCCCGTCCTCTTTTTTCCGTGGCCTGCCATGCACCGCAACCTGCCCGCCCTCGCCATCCTGGCCTGCGCCCTGGCGCTGTCCGCGTGCCAGCACGGTGGTGTCCGTAGCGCGCCGGTGGCCACCACGGTGGGAGCCCCGACGGCGGCCGATGACAATCTCAACGCGGTGGTATGGATGCAGACCGCGGTCGAGTACCGCGCGTCGGCGCTGCAGACCTACCGCGCCGCGATCGGCCAGCTGGATGCGGCGCTGGCCGATCCGCAATGGGATGCGCTGGTGCCCGGCGAGCGCGCCAACCCGGCCACCGGCCTGAAACCGGCGGTGATCCTGGACATCGACGAGACGGTGCTCGACAACTCGCCCTACCAGGTGCGGCTGGTCCGCCATGGCCTCCAGTACGACCCGGCCAGTTGGGCGGACTGGGTGGCGGAACAGCAGGCCAAACCCGTCCCCGGCGTGCTCGAGTTCGCCCGCGCCGCGGGTGCGCGCGGCATCACCATGATCTACCTGTCCAACCGCACCGAGGACCAGAAAGCCGCGAGCATCGCCAACCTGCGCGCGGTCGGCCTGCCGGTCGCCGACGATTCGGTGTATCTCGGCAAGGGCCTGCAGGTGGCCGGTTGCGACCAGGCCCAGAGCGGCGACAAGCACTGCCGGCGCCAGCTGGTCGGCCGCACGTACCGGGTACTGATGCAGTTCGGCGACCAGCTCGGCGACTTCGCCCAGCCCCACCCCAATTCACCGGCCGCGCGGCAGGCGTTGCTCGACCGGTACGGCGGCTGGTTCGGCGAGCGCTGGTGGATGCTGTCCAATCCCAGCTACGGCGATTGGCAACCGGCGCTGTTCGGCAACGACTGGAGCCTGTCGCCGTCGGCGCAGCGCAAGGCCAAGCTGAAGGCGCTCGACGCGGCGGATTGACCGCGGACTTTGCCGTTGCACTTGTCCAATCCGCGACCGGCTGGGCTTGTACCCCGCGGTCGCGACGGCCAAGATGCCGGACTGCGACTGGGGAGCCGCGCTGCATGTCATTGATTGGACGCGTTATTACGGCGTCACTGCCGATTTCCGCCGCCATGCTGCTCGCCGCCGCCATGATCACCGGCGGCTGCCGCGGCGACCACGAGCCGGCTGCCGAGCCGACCGGGGCCAGTGCTCCGGCGCAGGCGGTCAGCCAGCTGGTCGAAGACCTGCAAGCCAACGACCTGGTGGCGTACGCCCACCATGCGCTGCCACCGCCCCTGCACGAGCGGATGGTCGTCGCCTGGTCCGAAGGGCGCACGATCTGGCCGCTGACCGAGCTGCCGCTGGATGACCGGCTGCCGGGTTTCATCAATGTGCTGGCGGCACCGGACGCGGAGAAGACCCTGCTGGCCTCCTACAACCGCCAGTTCGCCGGCGCCGACCGCGAACTGCACACCGCGGTGGCGACGCTGGGCCTGTTCGCGGCCCAATACGTGCAGGGCAGCGCCGACTACAGCGAGCCCGAACGCGACCACTACGTGCAATTGATCGCCGCGCTCGGCGCCTGGGGCCAACAGGCCCCGCTGGGCGAGACGGCGCGGGCGAAGACCGCGGTGCCGCAACTGGTTGCCGCCGCCCGCCTGACCGGACTGGCCGGGCCGGATGCGCTGCAGAGCGCCGGCATGGCGCGCAGCCTGGCCCGGCTGGGGCCGTTCTTCGCCCGCTTCAAGCTGGTGCTGGCCGACTACGGCCTGGATCTCGACCAGGCCCTGACCGGGGCGCAGGCCCGGTTGATCGAACAGACCGGCGACCAGGCCCGGGTGGCGCTGGAATACACCCTCGCCGGCCACCGGATCGACGCGCAGATCCTGGTGGAGCGGCGCGAAGGACGCTGGTACCTGACCGACCTGCTGCGCCACGCGCAGGCGCAGGTGGAAGGCCAGGGGCCCGACACCCCGGCGGACACGCCAAGCCAGCCCGGCGGCGACTGATCCGGCGGCCTGGCGCAAGCGAACCGGCATAATGACGGCGATGCCCAAACAGACTCCCCTGCCCTTTCCTGGTGATACCGCGCCGCCCCACAGCAGCGCGCCGGAGCCTGCTGCCTCCGGCCTGGAGCCGGCGGCGTTCGAGCCCGGCTCGACCCTGGGAGACGCCAACCCACCCGGAAGCCACCCGGACGACGGCGTCGGAACCGGCCCGGCCGGCCGGCCTCCCGGTACCGGCAATCCACGCCGGCCCTGGTGGGCACGGCTGCTGGGCCGGATGCTGGCGCCCTGGATTTCGCTGACGGTCGAGCCGGCCAATCCCGCCGGTTACGCGCCGCAACTCGTCGGCCAGCCGGTGTGCTACGTCATCGAGCACTACGGCCTGTCCAACGCGCTGATCCTCGAACGGGCCTGCCTCGACAGCGGCCTGCCGTCCCCGTTGCAGCCGCTGCCGGGCGACCCGCTGGGCCGCAAGCGCGCCTACGTGGCGCTGTCGCGGCGCAACGCCAGCGCGCTGGGGCCGCTGCAGCAATCCTTGGGCACCACGCCGCCCTCGTCCAAAAGCCATTCCAGCTCGCTGGCACGCCTGCTGGACGCGCACCGCGAAGACCCGGCGCTGGATGTGCAACTGGTACCGGTATCGATCTTCGTCGGCCGCGCGCCGGACAAGACCAGTGGCTGGTTCTCGGTCCTGTTCTCGGAAAACTGGACCCTGGTCGGACGCTTCCGCCGGCTGCTGGCGATCCTGCTCAACGGTCGCGCCACCACGGTCCGCTTCGCCCCGCCGATCAGCCTGCGCGGCATCGTCGCCGAGGACCTGCCGCCCGAACGCACGGTGCGCAAGCTCTCGCGCGTGCTGCGGACCCACTTCCGCCGCATCCGCGCCGCGGTGATCGGTCCCGACCTGTCGACCCGACGCCTGCTGGTCGACAAGGTACTGGCCGCCGAGCCGGTCAAGGAAGCCATCGCCGACCAGGCCCGGCGCGACAGTTCCAGCGTGGCGGAGGCCTGGAAGAAGGCGCACGGCTACGCCTACGAGATCGCCGCCGACTACTCGCACCCGGTGGTGCGCTCGGTCAGCTTCCTGCTGACCCTGGTCTGGAACCGGATCTACCGCGGCGTGCTGGTCCATCACCTGGACAAGGTCAAACAGGCCGCGCCGGGCCATGAAGTCATCTACGTGCCCTGCCACCGCAGCCACATGGATTACCTGCTGCTGAGCTACCTGCTGTACACCCGCGGCATCGTGCCGCCGCACATCGTGGCCGGCATCAACCTCAACCTGCCGGTTATCGGCACGTTGCTGCGCAAGGGCGGCGCGTTCTTCATCCGCCGCAGCATCCGCGGCAGCGTGCTGTACTCGACCGTGCTCAGCGAGTACGTCGCCAAGCTGGTCGCCGGCGGCTATTCGATCGAGTACTTCGTCGAAGGCGGCCGCTCGCGCACCGGCCGGCTGCTGCCGCCCAAGGGCGGCATGGTGTCGATGACGGTGCGCGCATTCCTGCGCCAACCGACCCGGCCGGTGCTGTTCCAGCCGGTCTACATCGGCTACGAGAAGCTGATGGAGGGCAACAGCTACCTGGACGAGCTGTCGGGCAAGGCAAAGAACAAGGAATCCATCTGGCAGCTGCTGGCCGGTATCCCGAAGGTGCTGCGCTCCAACTACGGCCAGGTGGTGGTCAATTTCGGCGAGCCGATCAAGCTCGACGACGTGCTGGCCGAACATGCGCCGGACTGGGAAGGCAAGGCGCTCGGCGATGAGGAGAAGCCGGCCTGGCTGTCGGGCACGGTCGATTCGCTGGCCCAGCGCATCCAGGTCAACGTTAACCGCGCCGCCGACGTGAACCCGATCAACCTGCTCGCGCTGGCGCTGCTGTCGACCCCGAAGCACGCGATGGGCGAGGGCGACCTGCTCGCCCAGATCTGGCTGAGCAAGACCCTGCTGGCCGAATTGCCGTATTCCGACCGGGTCACCGTGACCCCGCACACGCCGGAGCAGATCATCGCCCACGGCGAGGACATCGGCGTGCTGACCCGCACCGCGCACCCGCTGGGCGACGTGCTGCAGGTCGGCGGCGACCAGTCGGTGCTGCTGAGCTACTTCCGCAACAACGTGCTGCACCTGTTCACCGCGGCGTCGTGGATCGCCTGCTGCTTCCAGAACAACCGCCGCATGGCGCAGGACAGCGTGTTGCGGCTGGGCCGCAGCGTGTACCCGTTCCTGCAGACCGAGCTGTTCCTGCCGTGGGGCGAGGACGAGTTCGTGCAGCGCCTGACCGGCACCATCGACATCTTCGTGCGCGAGGGTCTGCTGGAGCGCGTCAACGACGAGGAAGGCGGCATCCTGGCGCGCAACGCGGGCCAGAGCGACGAGGTGTTCCGCCTGCGAGCGATCGGCCATTCGCTGCAGCAGGCCTTCGAGCGTTACTACATCACCATCTCGGTGCTGGTGAAGAACGGTAGCGGCACCCTGTCCACCGGCCAGCTGGAAAGCCTGTGCCAGCTCGCCGCCCAGCGCCTGAGCCTGCTGTACGCGCCGGCAGCACCGGAGTTCTTCGACAAGACCCTGTTCCGCGGCTTCATCCAGAAGCTGCGTGAGCTGAGCCTGGTACGGCTGGACGAGAACGCCAGGCTGGTGTTCGAGCAGCCACTGGAAGCCTGGGCCCGCGATGCCAAGTTCATCCTCGGCCGCGAACTGCGCCACAGCATCGAGAAGGTCAGCCCCGAAGCGGCGCGACCCGAGCCGGACGTGCTGCCAGGCCATTGAGCAAGCCAGCCACTGCGGGCGCACAGCCGCCGGGGTAGCATGGACGGCGCTGCCGCCGGAACTGTCGCGGACCGGCCGCAAGCGCCGCCCTGCATGCGTTCCTCCGGCATGCTTCCACCAGGCATGATCGACCCCGCGACCACCGTCCGAGGATCGCGCCATGGCCCAACCATCGCCCGCCGCCGCTGTCGGCACCATCGAGCCCGCCACTCCACCGGTCGACCAGCCGCCGCCGCTGTCGACCGCGCCCCAGCAGCTGGTCGCCGGCCTGCTCGGCAAGGCCGACATCCGCATCAACGGCGACCGCCCCTGGGACATGCGACTGCACGATCCGGCGGCACTGGAGCGCGCGCTGGCGGAGGGCAACCTCGGCCTGGGCGAGGCCTACATGGCCGGCGCGTGGGACTGCGACCAGCTGGACGGGTTCTTCGACCGCCTGCTGCGCGCCCACCTCGACCGTGAAGTGCACCCGGCGCGGATCGCCTGGCACGCCCTGCAGGTACGCATGTTCAACCGCCAGAGCCGCACCCGCGCCTGGCAGGTCGGCAAGGCCCATTACGACCTGGGCAACGCGTTCTACCAGGCGATGCTCGACCCGCTGATGGCCTATTCGTGCGGCTACTGGCGCAACGCCGGCACGCTGGCGGCGGCCCAGGTCGCCAAGCTGGAACTGATCTGCCGCAAGCTCGGCCTGCAGCCGGGCATGCGCATGCTGGATATCGGCTGCGGCTGGGGCAGCTTCATGGGCTACGCCGCCGAGCACCACGGCGTGCAGTGCATCGGGGTGACGGTGTCGAAGGAGCAGGCCCGCTACGCGCAGGAGCGCTACGCCGGGCTGCCGCTGGAGTTCCGCCTGCAGGACTACCGCGAGCTCGACGAGCACAGCCTGGGCGGGCGGGTCGACCGCATCGTCAGCGTCGGCATGTTCGAGCACGTCGGGCACAAGAACCACCGCCAGTACATGGAGGTCGCCGAGCGCTGCCTGGGCGACGACGGCCTGTTCCTGCTGCACACCATCGGCAAGAACGAGCGCGATTCCACCCCGGACCGCTGGATCGACAAGCACATCTTTCCCAATGGCGAGACGCCCTCGATCGGCCAGATCGGCGATGCGATCGACGGCCTGTTCATCGCCGAGGACGTGCACAACTTCGGTGCCGACTACGACCGAACGCTGATGGCGTGGCACGCCAATTTCGAGGCCGCCTGGCCCCGTTTTGCCGACGAACTGGGCGAGACGTTCCGCCGCAAATGGCGCTACTACCTGCTGTCCTGCGCCGGCGCCTTCCGCGCCCGCGAGTTGCAGCTGTGGCAATGGGTGCTGTCGCGCAATGGCGTCCGCGGCGGCTACCGGCGGCCGGAGTGAAGGCGGAGCCGATCGAATCGGCGGGGAGCGCGAGGCGGCGCAAAACCTGACCGGCGGCTCCGATCGGAGACCGTGACCCTTACGCCGGCTCGTCCGGGATCAGCGCGCTCTGCAGGCGGGCGATGCAGTCCTTCAGCCACAGCCGGTGTTTCTTCAGCCGTTTCAGGGTGAGTTCGTCCGCGTTGTGCGGCAGCTCCGGCCACGACAGACGCTCGATCTGGCTGTCGAGCTCACGGTGCTCCTGGCGCAACTCGGCCAGGCGGCGGGCGATGTCGGCGGGATCGTCGCTTTCGGTCATGCCGCCAGAATAGCGCGGCGGCGTGGCGCCCGTACCGGGCGGTCGGCGGACTGCGGCAGGCCGGACCTCGGCAGGCTGGGCCCGGCAGGCCGGGCCGCGGCCGGTAGAATGGCCGGCCCGCTGTCGCGCGCCCGTCCCGGATTTTCGAATGTTCTTCCGCAACCTGACCTTCTTCCGCTTCCCCACCAGCACCGCCCTGGACACGCTCGACGCCGGACTGCAGGAATGCCAGCTCAAGCCCGTCGGCGTGCTGGAGCTGTCCTCGCGCGGCTTCGTGTCGCCGTTCGGCCGCGATGCCGAGGAGCTGTCGCACCGGCTCGGCGACGCGCTGTGGCTGACCGTCGGCGGCGAGGACCGGCTGCTGCCGGGCGCGGTGGTCAACGACATGCTGGCGCGCAAACTCGAGGAGATCGAACAGAAGGAAGGCCGCAAGCCCGGCGGGCGCACCCGCAAGCGGCTCAAGGACGAGCTGATCACCGAGCTGCTGCCGCGCGCGTTCGTCAAGCCCAGCCGCACCGACGCGCTGCTCGACCTGGAGCACGGCGTCGTGGTGATCGACAGCTCCAGCCGCAAGAGCGCGGAGAACTTCTGCAGCGAGATCCGCCGTGCGCTGGGCAGCTTCCCGGCGCTGCCGCTGAATGCCGAGATCGCGCCGCGCTCGATCCTCACCGGCTGGGTCGCCGGCGAGCCGCTGCCCGAGGGGCTGACCATCGGTGACGAGTGCGAGCTGCGCGATCCGGTCGACCAGGGCGCGGTGGTCAAGGTGCAGCGCATGGAGTTGGACAACGACGAGATTGCCAAGCACCTGGAGACCGGCAAGCAGGTCACGCGCCTGGCGCTGAACCTCGACGACCACGTGTCCTTCGTGCTCGGCGAGGACCTGGTGGTGCGCAAGTTCAAGCTGCTCGATGGCGCGGTCGACCAGCTCGAATCCACCGACAGCGACGACGTGCGCGCCGAACTCGACGCCCGCTTCGCGCTGATGAGCGGCGAGGTGAAGCGACTGTTCTCAGTGCTGGAATCGGCGTTCAAGCTCAGCAAGGCCGAGTAGCCGTCCATCGGGGGATCACGCTGAACCGCGCCCGCCCGGACCGGCGTGGCGAGGCGGGCACGTGGACGACAATGCACAACCACTCCTTCCCTGCGTGCGTCGATCCATGCGCAATCCGTTCCGCCTGCTGAGCGCCAAGCCGCCATCGACCGAACGCGATGCGTTCGAGCTGGTGCTGGACGACGGCCGGGTCGTGCGGGTGCAACGCGTGCGCAACGCCCGCGCACGGCGGATCAAGCTGTCGGTGGACGAGCGCGGTGCGCGCTTGACCTTGCCGCTGCGCGCCAGCGCGGCGAGCGGCGAGCGGTTCGCCCGCGAGCACCGGGACTGGCTGCAGGCGCAGATCGACCGCCACGCGCTGGATGCGCAGCCCGCGCTGCGCGGCTTCGAATCCGCCACGCTGCCCTTGCGCGGCGCGACCGTGCCCTTGCGCTGGCAATCCGGCCGTCATGCCCGGCTGCAGGCGGAGGACGCTGGCGATACCGCCGGCCTGGTGTTCCAGCTACCGGCCCGGGCCGGCGCCGCCGCCATAGCGCGTGCGCTGCACGACTTCTACGAAGGCCAGGCGCGCGCCGACATCGGCCGGTGGCTGCCGCGCTACCTGCCGGTGCTGCCGCGCGCGCCACGGCAATTCCGGTTCCGGCCGATGTCCTCGCAGTGGGGTTCGCTGTCGCCCGATGGCACGGTGGCGCTGGACCTGTCGCTGATCCTGGCCCGGCCGTCGGCGTTCGAATACGTGCTGGTCCATGAGCTGTGCCACCTGATCCAGCCCAACCATTCGGCGGCATTCTGGGCCGAGGTGGAGACGCGTTGCCCGCACTGGCGCGGGGAGCGCGCCTACTTCCATGCGCACGGCCGGCAGCTGAAGGCGTCGTTGCGGGCCTTGCTGGATCCGCAAGCGGGCGGGTAAAGGCCACCGAGCCTCCGCGCTGGCCTGCAATCTCAGGGGCTACGTTGGCTGCATTGCTGGCATCGCGCCGGCACACGAGAGGTTCCAGAAGGATAGGCGCGCCACGACGATGACTTTGATCGCCGACGACGACGGGCAGGTGCAGTTCAACGTGCAACTGGCGGCTCGGTCGCCGTAGCCGTAACCGGACTCAGCCTTCGCCGAAGAAGCCGGCCAGCGCCGCGGCGACCCCCGCCGGCGCTTCCATGTGCAGGTGATGGCCGCCGGGCAGCACGACCAGTCGGCCGTCGCGCAGGCAGTCGAAACGCGCGCGCCGCTGCGCCTCGGGGAAGTAGACCTGCGCCGGTTCGGCGTAGATCACCCGGACCGGGCACTCGATCGCGGCCAGCAGTTCGCGCACCTGCTCCTCGCTCATGCGGATCGCGGTGGGCCGGGTCAGGCGCGGGTCGCTGCGCCAGCTGAAGCCGCGCGGGTCGTCCTCGCCACGGGCCGGCGCCAGGCCCCGCTCGACCAGCAGCCGGGCCGCGGCCTCGCCGATGCCACCGGCGCGGACCCGCGCACGCACGGCGGCGGCCGGGTCGGGAAACACGCGCAAGGGCCGTGGCGGCTCCGCCTCGACCCCCGCGAAAGCCTCGCGCAGGCTGCTCACGTTGTGGCCTTGCTCCTGCGACAACGCGCCCAGCGATTCGATCACGCCCAGGCGCTCGATCCGCTCCGGTGCCGCGGCCGCCATCACGCTGGCGACCGCGCCGCCGAGGGAGTGGCCGAGCAGGGAAAAGCGATGCCAGCCCAGTGCATCGGCGGCGGCGAAGATCGCCCGGGCGGTATTGACCACGGTGTACTCGGCGGTCTCCGGCAGATGCGCGCTGGCGCCGTGGCCGGGCATGTCCAGCGCGACCAGCTCGATGCCGCCCAGATAAGGCTGCAGCGGCAGGAAGCTGGCCGCATTGTCCAGCCAGCCGTGCAGGGCCAGCACCCGCGGCGCGTCCGGCGCGTCAACGCGCAGCCCCGCCATTGCGCCCATGCGGGTGTCGATGTTGAACTCGCGCATGCCTTTCATGGGCGTGCCCTTCAAGCCCAGCCGGCCAATTCGCGCCGCGCGATCGCTGCCAGCGCCAGGGCATGGGCGGGGCTGTCGTTGAGGCAGGGGATGTAGCGCAGGCGCGAGCCGAGCGCGGCGACGTCCTCGGCCAGCATCATCGCGATCTCCTCCAGCGTTTCCAGGCAGTCGGCGGCGAAGCCCGGCGCGATGATGTCGATGTCCCGCACGCCGCGCTCCGCCAGCGCGGTCAGGGTGGTGGCGGTGGCGGGCTCGAGCCAGCGCTCGCGACCGAAGCGCGACTGGTAGCTGACCGTCCAGGCGTTGTCGTCCAGCCCCAGCGCGGTCGCGATCGCCTGCGCACCGGCCTCGCACTGGCGCTGGTACGGATCCCCGCCATCGACCACGCGCTGCGGCAGGCCGTGGAAAGAGAACACCAGATGCCCGCCGGCGCCGTGCACGGTCCGGTGGCTGCGGATCGAACCGGCGACCGCACTCACCCAGCCGGGATCGACGTGGTAGTCCTCGGCCATGCGCACCTGGCAGCCGGTCGCGCGCGCCAGCACATCGCCGACCGCCGCGGTGGTGGTGGTGGAGTACTGCGGATACAGTGGCAGGGCGAGCACGCGGGCCACCCCATCGGCGCGCAGCTCCTCCAGCACGTTCGCCAGCGAGGGCGTGCCGTAGCGCATCGCGTCGACCACCCGCACACCGGGCAGTTCGCGTTGCACCGCCTCGGCCAGGCGACGGGTGTAGACCGCCAGCGGCGAGCCTTCGGGCAGCCAGATGCTGGCGTACTTGGGCGCGACCTTCGGCGCACGCAGCGGCAGGATCACCCCGTGCAGCAGCGGCAGCCAGAACCAGCGCGGCAGCGACACCACCCGGCGATCACCGAGGAATTCACCCAGATAACGGCGCACCGCCGGCGCGGTGGGCGCATCCGGCGTGCCCAGGTTGACCAGCACCACCGCGGTGTCGGAATCGCGGTTGGAGGAAGGAAGCGGACTCGGAATCATCCCGCTAGGATGCCAGTTGGCCGCAGTTCCCACACGATTCATCGCTGCCTGACTAGCTTGGACGCCTGCATCGGCGTGAGCTTCACCGTGAACTTCACCCATGCCTCGCGGTCGATTCCCGTGCACCGGGCCATCCCCCGCCTCCACCCGCATCCACTTTCCGGAGTCCCCCATGCCGATCCTGCCCCGCCTCGCCGTTGTCCTGCTCGCCCTCGGGCTGGCCGTCCCCGCCGTGGCCGGGGTCACCGAGGACGAGCGCGCGCGCAACGCGCTGCGCGTACTGACCGACATCCAGGCGATCCCCGAATCGAGCATCCCCGACATCCTGTTCGATGAAGCCAAGGCGATCGTGGTCGTACCCGACACGCTCAAGATCGGCCTGGTCCTGGGTGGACGTCGCGGCCACGGGCTGGTCTCGGTGAAGACACCCGAAGGCACCTGGTCGAACCCCTCGTTCGTCAAGCTGACCGGCGCGAGCATCGGCTTCCAGGCCGGGGTGCAGTCCTCCGACGTGGTGCTGGTGTTCACCAGCCAGCGCGGGCTGGATTCGATCGTCAACGGCAAGATCACGCTCGGCGCGGACGCCAGCGTCGCCGCCGGCCCGGTCGGCCGCACCACCGGGCTGGCCACCGACGGCCAGTTGAAGGCGGAAATCTGGTCATGGTCGCGTGCGCGCGGGCTGTTCGCCGGCGTCGCCCTGGATGGCGCGGTATTGAGCATCGACGACGCCGCCAACCAGGCGGTGTATGGCCAGGGCACCACGCCGCGGATGATCTTCGAGGGCCGTGCCGGCCAGCGCGCATCCGATGCGGTGGTGGGCTTCCGGGACCAGTTGGAGGAAGCCACCGCCACCGCGCGCGCCGCGCGCGGCCACAGCAGTTCGCGCCCGGCAGCGCCGCAAATCGCGGCCCCAGCGGCGCCGGCGCAGTATCCGCAGGGTCAGGCGGACACCCGGCCGCTCAACCAGCCGCTCAACGCTCCAGTCAACCAGCCACAGCCGTTTGAAACCGTCGACAGCCCGACCGTCCCGGAGATCCGGACCGAGCCGCTGCCGCTGTGATCCGCGCGCGCACCCTGGCCGCGGCGCACCGGTCGCGCGGAACCGGCTGAAGGCCGGGCCGGCCGCCAGCACCAACGGCGATGCGCGCTTGGGGTATTCTCGGCATCCTGGATTTCGGTGGGCATTTCGATGGGCGGTTTCAGTATTTGGCACTGGCTGGTCGTGCTGGTGATCGTGGTTCTGGTGTTCGGCACCAAGCGCCTGAAAAACGTCGGCAAGGACCTGGGCGAAGCGGTCAAGGGCTTCAAGCAGGGCATCCACGACGAGGACAAGCCGGACGACGGCAAGCCCGCGGCGCGGCTGCCGGATGACATGACCCGCAACGACAGCACCTCGCGCAACCGCAATGACGTGCGCGACGACGAGCACACGCCGCGCTGATCGCGCGGCTGTTGCGCTCCTGATCCTCGCTCCCTGATCCGGTTCCGGCTGCCGGCATGTTCGACATCGGTTTCTCCGAGCTGTTGGTGATCGCGATCGTGGCCCTGCTGGTGCTCGGCCCCGAACGCCTGCCCCGCGCCGCGCGCTTCGCCGGGCTGTGGGTGCGGCGCGCGCGCGCGCAGTGGTATTCGGTGAAGTCCGAGCTGGAAAGCGAACTGGCCGACGACGAGCTCAAGCGCAGCCTGCAACGCACCCGCGACGAGTTGCGCGACATGCAGGAGCAGATGCAGGCGCAGGGCCACGACCTGCAGCAGCAGTTCGAGCGCGGGCGCCGGCAGATCGAGCATGACGTGATGCAGGCACGCACCGCCCCGGAACACGCCGCGCCGGATTCGCCCGAACCCGTCCCGTCAAAGCCGACGGTGGACGACGACACCGGCTCCAGCGGCGCAATCGACCTCGACCCCGAGCATTCCGATCCGCGCTCCGGCGAACCCACCGACCGCGCACCGGCGGCTGGGACACCGGACCCTTCGCAGCCTGATGCAGACCTGGCGAAGCCCGTCAAACGCCCGCCCCCGTCCTGGTCGCGTCCATGAGCGCGTCCGCATGAGCACGCAACACTCCGACCCCGTCGACGACACGGCCACGCCGCGCCTGCTCGACCACCTGATCGAGCTGCGGTCGCGCCTGCTGCGCGGCGTCGCCGGGCTGATCGCGGTGCTGCTCGTGATGCTGCCGTTCGGCAACAAGCTGTATGCCGCACTGGCCGCGCCGCTGCTGGCCAAGCTCCCGCCCGGCGGGCAGTTGATCGCGGTCGAGGTCGCCAGCCCGTTCTTCGCGCCGGTCAAGCTCGCCTTCTTCGCCGCCCTGATGATCTCGATGCCGTGGCTGCTGTACCAGGCCTGGGCGTTCGTGGCACCGGGCCTGTACCAGCGCGAGAAGCGGCTGGCGATGCCGTTGCTGGTCTCGGCGGTGACGCTGTTCTATGCCGGCTGCGCGTTCGCGTTCTTCCTCGTGCTGCCGGCCGTGTTCGGCTTCCTGACCAAAATCGCGCCCGAGGGCGTGGCGATGATGACCGACATCACCGCCTACCTCGATTTCGTGCTGGTGATCTTTTTCGCCTTCGGCGCCAGCTTCGAGCTGCCGGTGGCGCTGGTGATCGCCGCGCTGCTGGGCTGGGTTACCCCGGACCAGCTGAAGGAGTCGCGCGGCTATGCGGTGGTCGGCATCTTCATCGTCGCGGCCGTGATCACACCGCCGGATGTCGTCTCCCAGCTGATGCTGGCGATCCCGATGTGCGCGCTGTACGAGGTCGGCATCCTCGCCGCGCGTTGGCTGGTGCCGCAG
>DASTUE010000090.1:0-31607 GCA_035759805.1 Lysobacter sp.
CCGAACGGATCGAAGCCGAACGGATCGAAGCCGAACGGATCGAAGCCGAACGGATCGAAGCCGAACGGATCGAAGCCGAACGGATCGAAGCCGAACGCATCGAAGCCGAACGGATCGAAGCCGAACGCATCGAAGCCGAACGCATCGAAGCCGAACGCATCGAAGCCGAGCGGATCGAAGCCGAGCGCTTCGAAGCCGAACGCATCGAAGCCGAGCGCATCGAAGCCGAGCGCATCGAAGCCGAACAGCGCGCCGCTGCGGATGAAGAGGCGGAATACGCCGCTCTTGAAGCCGAATACGCCGAGGCGGATCGTCGCGCGCGGGCCACGGCGGCGGTCGAAGTTCCGGGTTCGTCGCTGGCGGAAACCGGGCTGGAAATGGAGCCGGAAGCTGCCGGCCCGGGCCAGGCGGATTCCGATGCCCGGCCCGACGCCGGGCAGACGCAGCATGACGAGGTTGCCGACGCACTCGAACCGGTCGTGGTGCCGGAGGCCATCGAAGTCGAACCGACGGACAGCGTGGTCGACTCCGTCGTTTCCGCACTGCTGGTGAACATCGCGGCGGTCGAGGATCCCGACGAGGCCCTCGATCTGACCGACCTTGATCCCGAACTGGTCGATATCTTCGTCGAGGAGGCCGGCGACCTGCTGGATCACTCCGACGGGCTGCTCGCGCAACTGCGCGAAACCCCGGGAGAGCGCGAGCCGCTGATCGGTTTGCAGCGCGATCTGCATACGCTCAAGGGCGGTGCGCGGATGGCCGGCATCATGGCGATCGGCGAACTCGGCCACGCGATGGAGTCGTTGTTGGAAGCCGTGGTCGACCAGCGCAGCGAACTGGGTCGCGATGGCGTGCCGTTGCTGGAGCGCGGTTTCGACCGCCTGCACGCGATGGCCACCCGGGTCGGCGAGCGTCGTGCGATCGCGATGCCCGAAGCGCTGATCGTCGAGTTCGACGCGCGCGCACGTGGCAAATCGACGGCAACGCCAACGGTCGCCGCGGAGTCTGGATCGACTCCGGCAGCCGCAACCGCTGCCGGGGCGTCGCCGGGTTCGACCTTCACGACGGCGGGTGCTGGTGGCCCGGCTGCAGATCTCGCGCCGCTGTCGGCACCGATCAGCGACCAGCACGACGACGAGGACGACATCGGCGTCCGCGCCCCGCAGGAACAGGTGCGCATCCGCGCCGACCTGCTGGACCGGCTGGTCAACTACGCAGGTGAAGTGGCGATCTATCGCGCGCGGCTGGAGCAGCAGCTGGGTGCGTTCCGGGGTGCGATCGGCGAAATGGCCGCCACCAATACCCGCATGCGCGACCAGTTGCGCCGCCTGGAGATGGAGACCGAGGCGCAGATCGTCGCCCGCTACCAGCGCGAGGGCGAGGACGTCGAGCAGGCATTCGATCCGCTCGAGCTCGACCGCTTCTCCAACCTGCAGCAGCTGTCCCGTGCGCTGTCGGAATCGGCGGCCGACCAGAACAGCCTGCAGGAAACCCTGGACGACCTGACCCGCCAGTACGAAACCCTGCTGCTGCAGCAGTCGCGCGTCAGCTCGGACCTGCAGGAGGGTCTCATGCGCACGCGCATGGTGCCGTTCGACGGCCTGCTGCCGCGCCTGCGCCGGGTCATCCGCCAGGCATCGGGCGAACTGGGCAAGCAGGTTGCGCTCAAGCTCGACGGCTCGCAGGGCGAGCTCGACCGCAACGTGCTGGAGCGCATGACCGCGCCACTGGAGCACATGCTGCGCAACGCGATCGCGCACGGGCTGGAAACCCCGGCCGAGCGTGTGCAGGCCGGCAAGCCGGAAGAGGGCACGGTCCGCATCGCGATCCGCCGCGAAGGCTCCGAAGTGGTACTGGAGGTCGGCGACGACGGGCGCGGCCTCGACCGCGCGGCGATCCGTCGTCGTGGCGAGGAACGTGGCCTGGTCGCCAGCGATGCGGTGCTGAGCGATTTCGCGCTCGATGCACTGATCCTGGAACCCGGCTTCTCCACCGCCGATTCCGTCAGCCGCCTGGCCGGCCGCGGCGTCGGCATGGACGTGGTCGCCAGCGAGGTCCGCCAGCTCGGCGGCACGCTGGACATCGTGTCGCGGCCGGGCAAGGGCACGACGTTCATCCTGCGCCTGCCGCAGACGCTGGCGGTCACCCAGGCGGTGTTCGTCAAGATCGGCGAGACCAGCTTCGCGGTGCCGATCGCATCGGTCCGCGGTGTCGGCCGTATCGCCCGCGGGGAACTGGTCGACCAGCACGGCCACCCGCGCGATGCCGTCTACCCGTACGGCGGCGACGATTACGTCGTCCACGATCTCGGCCAGCTGGTCGGGCAGGGCAGGACGAAGGCCGAAGGCCAGCTGCAGATGCCGGTGTTGCTGATCCGCTCCGGCGACCTGCATGCCGCGATCACGGTCGACCAAGTCATCGGCAACCGCGAGATCGTGGTCAAGCCGGTCGGACCGCAGGTGGCCTCGATGCCGGGCATCTTCGGCGCGACCATCATGGGCGACGGCCGCGTGGTGGTGATCCTCGATATCGCGCCACTGGTGCGTCGCCAGGCGGCCCTGCCGACCGGCCACATCGCCGCGCCGGTGGAGGTGGTCGAGTCGCGCCCGGTGCCGTTGGTGATGGTGGTCGACGACTCGGTGACGATGCGCAAGGTCACCGGCCGCGTGCTGGAACGCCACAACTTCGAGGTCGCCACCGCGAAGGACGGTATCGATGCGCTGGAGCGCATGGTCGATGTCGTGCCCGACCTGATGCTGCTGGATATCGAGATGCCACGGATGGACGGCTACGAACTGGCGACCCACATGAAGGCCGACCCGCGCCTGAAGGACGTGCCGATCGTGATGATCACCTCGCGTACCGGCGACAAGCACCGCCAGCGCGCGATGGACATCGGTGTCGACCGCTATCTCGGCAAGCCCTACCAGGAGCCGGAATTGATGCGCAACGTCTACGAGTTGCTCCGGATCGATCGCCGCCATGACGGCTGACGCGCTGAAAGTCGCGTTGCTGGCGCGTCCGGGCGTGGCGTGCGACCGCCTGCGCGGCGTGCTCGAGCAGGCCGGCGCGCAATGCGTGTTGCTGGCCGACCCCACCGAGCTGACGTTGTCGCAGCTGGTCGAGGCGGCCCCGAGGGTGGTGCTGGTTGCGCTGGATCCGCAGACCGAGGACGTCCTGGACCGCTTCGACGACGTGCTGCTGTCCGACGCCGGCGTCGAGGTGATCTACGAGGAAGCCAGCCTGGCCGAGACGCGCGAAGGCTGGGACGTGGCGCGCTGGCAACGTCACCTGGTGGCCAAGCTGCAGCGCCACGGCGATGTGCTGCCGCCGGGAACCGAACCCGAAGAGGTGCCCGAGGCGGATCCTGGCGTGGATATCCACGCCCTGGATGTCGATGAAGGCGGGATGTCCGCCGCGGTCGTCGAGGTCGCTGCGACGTCTGCAGTGGAAGTGGCGCCGTCGACCGCCGGGTTCGAACTCGAGCCCGTCCTGGAGACCCGGCTTGAAACACCGTCCGGACCCGCTCTGGACTGGACGCACGGGGCCGCGTTAGAAATCGCTCCAGCAATGGAGTCGGAGCCCGGGCTTGAACTCGTATCGACCGAGGCGGTCGCGCCGTTTTCCACCACCGCGCACCCGTTTGACCCGGTGGTGGCGGAAGCCGATGAGGACGTGTCGGCCGCGTGGGCGAGCGATACGGGTTTCAATATCGTGGCCACCGCCGCGGATACCACTCTGGATGAGGAGTCCGGCCTGGGTCTGGTGGATATGGTCGAACCTGCGGCGGTCGCGGCCGAGCCCGTGGGTTCGCAAGAGACGGAAAGGCCAGCCGGGATCGCGCCGGATGACCGGAGGGACACTCCGGATGACGCCCCGGATGACGCCGCGGAGATCGCGCCGGCGGGCGGTTTCGGCGCGCTCACGCTGGAGGACTACAGCGCCCCGGTGACCACGCTGGACAACGATGATGCCAGGAGCCGCTTCCAGCGCGACATCGGCGATCTCGAAGTCAGGATTTCCGGCCTGTCGCTGGTCGACGACCTGCCTGCCAAGGCGCCGGCGCAGGCCAGTGGCGCGGTACTGGTGCTGGCGGGCCTGGGCGGTCCGGATGCGGTCCGCCAGCTGCTCGGTGCGATTCCCGATGGTTTTCCTCGCCCGGTGCTGGTCCAGCAGCGGCTGGATGGCGGCCGTTACGACAAGCTGGTCGCGCAGATGCAGCGCGCCACCACCTTGCAGGTGCGGCTGGCCGAGGCGGGCGAGTCCGCGCATGCGGGCATCATCTACATCCTGCCGGCAGCGGTTGGCGTGGACTTCGGCGATACCGGCATCCGTTTCAATCAGGATGGCGAGTTGCTGGCCGCCCTGCCTTCCAGCGACAGCGCCGTCCTGCTGCTCAGTGGCAGCGACCCGGTCCAGGTCGATGCCGTGCTCCGCCATGGCTGGGCCGGTGCGCTGATTGCGGGCCAGGCGGCGGACGGCTGCTATGACGCGGCGGCACCCAACGCGCTGGCGGCACGCGGCGGCGATACCGGCAGCCCGGTCGAGCTGGCACAACGCCTTGCCGAACGCTGGCCGGCCTGAGGAACGAACATGTCGAAACATTCCCGAAACACCGCGACGCCTGCGACGGCCCAGGCAGTGACGCCCGCTCCGGAGCAGGCACCACAGCAGGACATCCGCGGCGTGCTGATCCAGGTCGCCGGTGGCCGTTTGCTGCTGCCCAACGCGACCATTGCCGAGGTGATGTCCTTTGCGCCGCCGGAGCCGGTCGAAGGCGCGCCGGCGTGGCTGCTCGGGCTGACCCGCTGGCGTGGCTGGCAGGTGCCGTTGATCGGATTTTCGCAGCTGGCCGGCGTGGCCGATGAGCGAGGCGGCCTGAGCAGCAAGGTGCTGGTGCTGAAAGCCCTGGGTGGCAACGCCAAGGCGCCGTATTTCGCGATCCTCAGCCAGGGCTTCCCGCGGCTGGTGACGGTGTCGAGTTCCACGCTGGCGGTCGAAGCCGGAGACGGCGAACTGCCGGCCATGGTGCAGGCGCTGGTGAGGTTGAACGAGGACGACGCCTTCGTGCCGGACCTCGTCGCGATCGAAGCGCTGGTCGTGGAAACGCTCGCCCAGGCCGCCTGAACGCCGGATCGTGGGTCATCCGGAATCCCGGAATCCCGTAGCGGATTTTCAGCCCAGGTCGCCGAACCGGGCCTGCACGGCCGCGATGGCGGCCAGGCCGGCGGTTTCGGTGCGCAGGATGCGTGGTCCCAAGCGTAGTCCGCGGAAGCCGGCATCCTGCAATTGTTGACGGTCGCCTGGCGACCAGCCGCCTTCGGGGCCGACGGCGAGCACCACGCGCGTGTCGGCGGTAACCGGCAAGCCCGCGAACGCCAGCTCCCCTTCCGGGTCCAGGATCAATCGCAGTCCGCCGGCCGGCAATCCGTCCAGCGCCGCGGCCAGCGGCACGGGCGCGGCAACCGCCGGCACCACCGCGCGCCCGCTTTGCTCACACGCGGCGATGACGACATTGCGCCAGTGCTCCAGACGCTTGCCGGCGCGCTTCTCATCCAGCTTGACCTCGCTGCGTTGCGAGACCAGCGGGTGCAGCGCGGTGACGCCGAGTTCGGTCGCTTTCTGCAGGATCAGGTCCATCTTCTCGCCGCGCGCGATGCCTTGCAGCAGCACGATCGGGAGCGGCGACTCGCGCCGGACCGCGACGGGTTCGTCGACCACGACCCGCAGTTCGCGCTTGCCCGCCGCGACCACCCGCGCCGGGTAATCGAAGCCGTTGCCGTTGAACAGCACGCAGCCGTCGCCGATGCCCAACCGCAGCACGCGCGACAGATGCGCCGCCGGCCCCTCCGGCAGCGCCAGTTCAGTTCCGGCTGACAGCGGCAGATCGACATGCACGCGGGTCAGGCGCATGCGGCCTCCGCGATTGCCAGGTCGATCACTTCGCGGGTGGTGGTCGCCAGCAGCTGCAGGGCGTCTTCATCGACCGTGTAGGGCGGCATCCAGTACAGGACGTCGCCCAGCGGACGCAGCAGCACGCCCCGGTCCAGCGCGGCGCGGTAGGCGCGCAGACCGATGCGGGCGGCGGCATCGAACGGCGTGGATCTGTCGCCGTTGCGGGTCAGCTCGAACGCCACGATCATGCCGGCCTGGCGCACGTCGGCGACGTGGCGGTGGCTGGCCAATGGCGCGGCGAGTCCGGCCATCCTCGCCGCGGTGATGCGGTTGCGGGCGATCACGTCGTCGGACTCGAAGATGTCCAGCGTGGCCAGCGCGGCCGCGCACCCCAGCGGGTTGCCGGTGTAGCTGTGCGAATGCAGGAAGGCGCGCTCGCGCGAATCATCGAGGAAGCCGTCATACAGCTCCTGGGTCGCCAGCACCGCGGCCAATGGCATGGTGCCGCCGGTCAGGCCTTTCGACAGGCACATCAGGTCGGGCGCGATGCCGGCCTGTTCGCAGGCGAACATCGTGCCGGTGCGGCCGAAGCCGACCGCGATCTCGTCGGCGATCAGGAAGATGCCGTGCACGTCGCACAACTCGCGCGCTCGTTTGAGGTAGACCGGATCGTGCATGCGCATGCCGCCGGCGCATTGCACCCGCGGCTCCAGGATCAGCGCGCAGATCTCGCCGGGGTGGTGGTCCAGCAGGCGCGCCAGCGCATCGGCGGCATCCTCGGCGTGGCCGGCGGCACTCTGGCCGGGCCGGGCCAGATAGGCATCGGGCGAAGGCGCGAACAGGGCCTCGGCCAGCAGCGGCGCGTACACCCGCCGATACAGCGGAATGTCGCCGACGGCGAGCGCGCCCAGGGTCTCGCCGTGATAGCCACCTTCCAGCGCTACAAATTTGGTCCGACGCGACTCGCCACGGTTGCGGAACCAGTGGAAGGCCATCTTCAGTGCGACCTCGACCCCGGCCGATCCATTGTCGGCATAGAACACCTTGGCCATCGGTGCGCGGCCGGGCTCGCGCGGGGCCAGCGCCAGCAGCCGCTCGGCCAGCTCGACCGCGGGTGCGTGCGAGCAGCCGGCGAGGATCACATGCTCCAGGGTGTTGGCCTGCCTGCAGATCGCCGCCGCCAGCCGCGGCTCGGCGTGGCCGAACAGATTGGTCCACCAGCTGCTGACCGCGTCGAGATAGCGGCGGCCGTCGCGACCGATCAGCCAAGGGCCTTCGCCGCGCTCGATCGGCAGCAACGGAAGGCTGTCCGCGCCATCAAGCTGATGCTCGCGCATCTGCGTGCACGGGTGCCACAGCACGGCCAGGTCGCGCGCGCGCCACTGTGCGGCCGAGCCTGCGCTGGAACCCGCTGCGCGGTCATCGGGCTCTGCTAGCATCAACGTATCGTGAGTCTTCTTCTGCATCCCACCATTATCTCCCTTCCGCCATTGCCGATTCCTGCCGCAGCCACATCCCCGGCACCTGTGTGCCGGTCGGGAGCGCGGCCATGAGCCGCAGGCTGCCGATCATCCACCGCATCGTGGAGGACGATTCCGGCCCGTACCGGGTCGAGGATCTCGACCTGGAGTTCAGCAACGGCGAGCGGCGGCGGTTCCAGCGCATGCACGGCCGCGGCCATGGCGCCGTCGTGGTGGTGCCGATGCTGGATGCGGACACCGTGCTGCTGGTGCGCGAGTACGCGGCCGGCGTCCACCGCTACGAGCTGGGCCTGGTCAAGGGCCGTATCGATGCCGGGGAAGCGCCGTTGCAGGCCGCGAACCGGGAGCTGAAGGAGGAGGCCGGCTATGGCGCGCACTCCCTCATCGAGCTGCGCCAGCTGACCCTCGCACCGACCTACATGAGCCACGCCACCCACCTGGTGCTGGCGCGCGACCTGTACCCCGAGCGCCTGCCCGGCGACGAGCCCGAACCCCTCGAACTGGTGCCCTGGAAGATCGACGCGCTGCATGAGCTGATCCTGCGCGAGGACTTTTCCGAGGGCCGCAGCATCGCCGCGCTGTTCATCGTGCGCGAGTGGTTGCGGATGCACGGTTGACGGCGTTCCCGTTGCCGATGACGGAGGCACCAGCACCAATGCGTCAGGACACCCACGCCATGAAAATCGACGAAGCACTGCGCGAAGGCGTGATTGCGATCGCGCGCGCCGCCGCCGCCGAGATACTGAAGGTCTACGACAGCCAGTTCGCGGTCGAGCACAAGGACGACCGCTCGCCGGTCACCGCGGCGGATCTGGCCGCCCATCACCGCATTGTCGACGGGCTGAAGCGGTTGACGCCGGATATCCCGGTGCTGTCGGAGGAGTCGGCCGCGACCGATGTCGCCGAGCGCCGGCAGTGGCGGCGGATGTGGCTGGTAGATCCGCTCGACGGCACCCGCGAGTTCGTCAAGCGCAATGGCGAATTCACCGTCAACATCGCGCTGATCGAGGACGGGGTCGCGACCTACGGCGTGGTGCAGGCGCCCGTGACCGACACGCTGTGGCATGGCGGCGCGGGGTTGGGCGCCTTCCGGCGCATTGGCGGAGGTGAGGAGCGCTCCGTGCATGTGCGGGTGCCCGCGCACCCGCCATTGCGGGTGGCCGCCAGCCGTTCGCACCGCGATCAGCGCACCATCGAGTTCATCGAGCGGATGGGGGACGTGGAGCCGGTCGGACTGGGATCCTCGCTGAAGTTCTGCGTCCTCGCCGACGGCGGGATCGACGTCTATCCCCGCTTCGGGCCGACCAGCGAATGGGATACCGCCGCCGCCCAGGCGGTGCTGGAAGGAGCCGGCGGCGGCGTGTTCGACCTGCAGGGAAGGCCGTTCCGCTACAACCGCCGTGACACCCTGCTCAACGGCGAGTTCATTGCCCTGGGCGACCTGTCGCTGCCCTGGAAAACCTGGGCGGGCCTGTGAGCGGGCCGGCCGCAATTCCTGACGGTGGAGCTGATGACGGCGACATCCAGCGCCTGGTGGAGATCATGGCGCGCCTGCGTGATCCGCAACACGGTTGCCCGTGGGACCTGCAACAGACGTTCGCCACGATTGCGCCGTACACGATCGAGGAAGCCTACGAGGTCGCGGATGCGATCGGCCGCGAGGACCTGGACGCCATCAAGGAGGAGTTGGGCGACCTGCTGTTCCAGGTGGTGTTCCATGCCCGGTTGGCGCAGGAGCAGGGAGCGTTCGGATTCGCCGATGTGGTGGCGACCATCAGCGACAAGATGGAGCGGCGTCATCCGCACGTGTTTGGTGCCGCGCCGGCCATGGAGCCCACCGCACAGGCGGCGTCCTGGGAAACGCTCAAGCGTGACGAGCGTGAGGCCGCGGGCGAGCGCGATACCTCGGCGCTGGCCGGCATCGCCCGTGGCCTGCCCGAGTGGCAGCGCGCGGTGAAGCTGCAGAACCGCGCGGCGCGGGTCGGCTTCGACTGGCCTGGTCATGCTCCGGTGATCGCCAAGCTGCACGAGGAGGTCGGCGAGGTGGAGGCCGAGTTCGCCGCCCTCGAGCGCGGGCCCGATACGGCGGCCGCACAGGATCGGCTGGAGGATGAGATCGGCGATCTGCTGTTTGTCGCCGCCAACCTGGCGCGTCACGCGAAGGTCGATGTCGGCAGCGCGATGCGCCGTGCCAACCGCAAGTTCGAGCGACGCTTCCGCGCCATGGAAGCACTGGCAAAGCGCGAGGGGCAGTCGCTGGAAACGCTGTCGCTGGAGGCCCAGGAAGCCTGTTGGAACCGGATCAAGGCGCGGGAATAGCCGCTGCCCGGGGCGAGTTTCAATGGATGATTTTCCACTGCCGTCGGGGTATCTGCCGCGGACGATCTTCACGGTACGTCGACCCCGTGACCGTCAGTCTTCACAAAACTGAAGGGAGGGAATAATCATGCAGGGCACCCGTGACGGAGGTCTGGTCCTCATCATCGAGGACAACCGCAATATTTCCGAGATGGTCGGCGAGTATCTGGAAGGCAAAGGCTTCGAGGTGGACTTTGCCGCCGACGGCCTGGACGGCTACCGGCTCGCCGCCGAGAACAGTTACGACGTGATCGTGCTGGACCTCATGCTGCCGCGCCTGGACGGCATCGAGGTCTGCAAGCGTTTGCGCGAAGAGGCGCGCAAGTCGACGCCGGTGTTGATGCTGACCTCGCGCGACACCCTCGATGAGAAGCTCGCCGGCCTGTCGGTCGGCGCGGACGATTACCTGACCAAGCCCTTCGCCATCCAGGAACTGGAAGCCCGCCTGCGCGCACTGATCCGTCGCGACCGTCGCCAGGTGGGTGGCGAGGTGCTGAAGGTGGCCGACCTGGTGCTGGACCCCGCCAGCCTGCGGGTGACGCGTGCCGGCACCGAATTGCAGTTGTCGCCGATCGGCCTGCGCCTGCTGACGATCCTGATGCGCGAGTCCCCGCGCGTGGTCAGCCGGCAGGAGATCGAGCGCGAGATCTGGGGCAATGGCCTGCCTGATTCGGACACCCTGCGCAGCCACCTCTACAACCTGCGCAAGACCATCGACAAGCCGTTCGACAAGCAGCTGCTGCATACGGTGCAGTCGGCCGGTTACCGGGTGGCGGATATTTCGCAGCCGCAGGAATGACATGACGTTGCGGGTTTCCCAATGACCGAAGGCCTGCCGCGGCGGATCAAGCTCGCTTTCATCCTGCAGGCGCTGTTGGCCAGTGTCGTCATCACCGCCGGGGTGATGCTGGCTGGACTGGCGGTGCGCCACAGCGTGCTTGATGAACGCCTTCAGCGTGAGGCCGATGCGTTCTGGACCGGCCGCGCCGCCAGTCCGGTCTATCCACTGCCGCGGACCTCGACGATGGCCGGCTATCTGTATCCCGCCGCGGCAGGAGACCGCAGCGCTCCGCGCTACCTGCGTGAGCTGGCGCCGGGCCGGCACCGTGTCGCACTGCCGGGCACGACCATGCGCGCGGATGTGCTGGTGGATCGCCGCCCGCAGGGGACGTTCTACCTGGTCTTCGAGTCGGGACACATCAACCGGGCGATCGGCCTGACCGGACTGGTGTCGTTGCTGCTGTCGCTGCTGGCCACTTACCTGGTGTCCTGGTGGACCTACCGCACGTCCAAGCGGCTGGTGGCGCCGGTCAGCTGGCTGGCCAACGTGGTCACGCAATGGGACCCGCGCGATCCCGATGCCAGCGTGATCAAACCGCACAACCTGCCCGCCGAAGCCGGCAGCGAGGTGCATCGACTGGCGCGCGCATTGGTGGGGCTGGCGGATCGGGTGGCGGATTTCGTCCAGCGCGAGCGCGACTTCACCCGCGATGCCAGCCATGAGTTGCGGACGCCGCTGACGGTGATCCGGGTGGCGACGGACATGATGCTCGCCGATCCGGCTACCTCGTCGACGATGTTGCGATCGTTGGCGCGGGTGCAACGTGCCGGACGCGACATGGAGGAGGTGATCGACGCCTTCCTGATCCTTGCGCGTGAAATGGACATCGCCCCGCAAAGCAGCGAGTTCGAGGTCCGCGACATCGTCCATGACCAGATCGCGCGGATCCGGCCGATGCTGGCCGACAAGCCGGTCGCGATCGAGCTGATCGACAACGGCGCCCCACGCCTGTTCGGCCCGCCGCACGTGCTCGCGGTGATGGTGGGAAACCTGCTCAGCAACGCGGTCCATTTCACCGACCACGGCAGCATCGAGGTGCGCTTGTCGCCGGACGCGATCGAGGTGCGCGACAGCGGTATCGGCATGAATGCGAATGCGCTGGCCAAGGCCTTCGACCCGTTCTACCGCGCCGACATCACGCGCGAGGAAGGCCGGGGCATGGGGCTTTCGATCACGCGTCGGTTGGGCGACCGGATGGGCTGGCCGGTCAGCCTGCAGAGCCTGCCCGGCGAGGGCACCACCGCGACGATCCGGTTCCTCGGCTGATAGCGCGGGTGCGTTGCCAAGTGGTTGCGGGCCACGCCGGCGGTCGCGCCCCGTTACGTCCCGTTCCCGCGTCAACCGACGGCGGCCTGGAGCGTTGACGATGACCATCTCCGAATCGACGACCCGTTCCGATGAATGCAGCCGCCAAGCCCGCCTCCTCCTTTCGCCGTGCCCCAAGGTGGCAACGTCCCGTAGTGGCAGGGGTGGTCGTCGTCGCGCTGGTCGCCATCGGCGGCTATCTCTGGCAGCAGCGCAGCGCCGCGTCGTCGGCGGGTGGTTACCGCACCGCGACGGTCGAGAAGGGCGATATCCGGGTCAGCATTTCCGCCACCGGCTCGCTCGGTGCGATCTCCACGGTGGATGTCGGCAGCCAGATTTCCGGGCTGGTGACCGACGTGCTCGCCGACTTCAACGACACCGTCACCAAGGGCCAGGTGATCGCGCGCATCGATCCGAGCACGTTCAACGCCCAGATCGTCCAGGGCAATGCGGCGATCCATGCCGCCAGGGCCGGACTGGCCACCGCGCAGGCGAGCCTGCGCAATGCCGAGGCCGACTACCAGCGCAAGCTTGAGCTGGGGGCAACCCGGCTGGTGTCCGCCAGCGATGTGGATGTCGCCCGCACGGCGCGTGACCAGGCGCGCGCGCAGGTCGATTCGGCACAGGCACAGATCACCCAGCAGACGGCCTCCACCCGGACCTCGCAGCTCAACCTGGAGCGCACCGTGATCCGCTCGCCGGTCAACGGCGTGGTGCTGACCCGTACCGTCGAGCCGGGCCAGACCGTGGCCGCGAGCCTGCAGGCGCCGGTGCTGTTCCAGATCGCCGAGGACCTGTCGAAGATGGAGATCGTGCTGGCGATCGACGAGGCCGACATCGGCCAGGTCAAGACCGGGCAACCGGTCTCGTTCGGCGTGGACGCGTTTCCCGATCGCCAGTTCCGCGGCATCGTGCAGCAGGTCCGCCTGTCGGCGACCAACACCAACAACGTGATCACCTACCCGGTGGTGGTGGCGGTGGACAACGTCGACCAGGTGCTGTTGCCGGGCATGACCGCCAACGCGGAGATCGAGGTCAGCCGTCGCGACGACGTATTGCGCGTGCCCAACGCGGCGCTGCGCTACAAGCCGGCGGAAGCCGATCCGGCCGCCGCGTCGGTGCCGGCCCAGCGCGGCGGAAGCCCGGTCGACGAGCTTCCCCGCATTGCCGCCTGGCTGCAGCTGGATGCCGCCCAGCAGGCGGCTTTCGATACCGCGCTGCAGGCCATGCGCGAACGTGCCGCCGCGCGCACCGCCGCCCCTGCCGCCAGCCCTGCCGGGCCGTCGATGTTCGGTGGCCCTCCGCGTGGCGGCAATGCCAATCGTGCGGCCGGCAACAGCGGCGCCATGCGGCAACGCATGCAGGAGCGCTTCAACCAGCAGTTCGCGGGCTTCCAGGACACCTTGTCGGAGGCCCAGCGGGCGCGTTGGAACAGTGAGCTGACGTCGTTGTTGGCCGCGCGCCGCGCGCCGCTGTACAAGCTGGTGGATGGCAAGCCGACGCCGGTGTCGGTGCGGGTCGGCGTCAACGATGGCAGCTGGACGGAGGTGTCCGGGGAGGTGGCCGCCGGCGACCGGGTGGTCATCGGCAGCGGGCGACCGGCCGAATGAACCCCGAGGTGGCGGTGATCGAGACCCGCGACCTGGGCAAGGTCTATTCGCCCGGCACCGAGGCCGAGGTGGTGGCCCTGCGCGGCGTCAACCTGCGGATCCAGCGCGGGGAATTCGTGGCGATCATGGGGCCGTCGGGATCGGGCAAATCGACGCTGATGAACCTGGTCGGCTGTCTGGACAGCCCCACCAGCGGAAGCTATCTGTGCGACGGCGTGGATATCGCCAGCCTGGACGCCGAGGAGCGCGCGATCCTGCGCCGCGACAAGATCGGCTTCGTGTTCCAGGGCTTCAACCTGTTGCCGCGGATGAGTGCGCTGGAAAACGTCGCCATGCCGATGGGGTACGCCAACGTGCCCGCGCATGAGCGTGTCCTGCGCGCGCGCGATGCGCTGGCAGCGGTCGGTCTGGGCAGTCGCGAAAGCCACCGGCCCAGCGAGTTGTCGGGCGGCCAGCAGCAGCGCGTGGCGATTGCCCGGGCACTGATCAACCGGCCGCCGATCCTGTTGGCCGATGAGCCCACCGGCGCGCTGGACAGCAGGACCGGCGAGGAGATCCTCGGCCTGTTCAAGCAGTTGCGCGATGACGACCACACCGTCGTGCTGATCACCCACGACCCCGAAGTGGCGGCGCACGCCGACCGCACGTTCGTCATGCACGACGGCGAGCTGCACGAGCAGGAGGCCACCCCATGAATTTCCGGGAAGTGGTCCGCACCGCGATCTTCGCCCTGCGCGGCAACTGGCTGCGCAGCGCCTTGACCTCGCTGGGCGTGATCATCGGCATCGCGGCGGTGATCGTGATGGTGTCGGTCGGCCAGGGTACGCAGGCGGAGATCGACAAGCTGGTCTCCGGGCTGGGCTCCAACCGCCTGGACATCAGCTCCAATGCGGGTCGCGGTGCCGGTGGGGTGCGCATGAGCGCGAGCAGCTTCTACACCTTGAACGAAGGCGATGCGGAGGCGATCCGGGAGGAGGTGCCGGAAGTCCAGTACGTCGCCGCGACGCTGCGCGGCGGCGCCCAGGTGGTGTTTGCCGAGAACAACTGGGCGACCAGCTGGTACGGCGTGCAGCCGGATTATTTCGCGCTGGAAGGCTGGACGATGGCGTCGGGAGCGGAGTTCGACGTGCGCGATTACGGCGGTGGCGGCAAGCCGGTGATCCTGGGCGAAACCGTGCGGCGCTCGCTGTTCGGCGACGAGGATCCGCTTGGCCAGAACGTGCGGATCGGGCGGGTGCCGTTCACCGTCGTCGGCGTGCTGGCGGCGAAGGGCCAGGGCGGTTTCGGCCAGGACCAGGACGATGTGATCCTGGTGCCGCTGGAAACCGGCCGGCGACGGTTGATGGGTGCGATGGGCCTGCCGCCCGGCGCGGTGCAGCAGATCGCGGTCGGTGTCGGCCGGGCCGACGACCTGGCCTGGGCGCAGGAGCAGATCGAGTCGCTGCTGCGCCAGCGCCACAAGCTGCAGCCGGGGGCGGACGACGATTTCCGGGTCCGCAACATCGCCGAGATCGTGGCGGCGCGCAGCCAGACGACGCGGTTGATGTCGTTGCTGCTGGCGGCGGTGGCGACCATTTCGCTGATCGTCGGCGGCATCGGGATCATGAACATCATGCTGGTCTCGGTGACCGAGCGGATCCGCGAAATCGGCCTGCGGATGGCGGTCGGCGCGGGGCCGTCGGACATCCGCGCGCAGTTCCTGGCCGAGGCGATGCTGATCTCGCTGATCGGCGGCGCGCTGGGTATCGCGATCGGGATCGCCGGGGCCTTGCTGGTCGGCAGGTTCGGTGCGCTGCCGGTGGCGTTGAACGCGCAGGTGATCGGGCTGGCGGCCGGGTTCTCGATCGCGACCGGCCTGTTCTTCGGCTACTACCCGGCACGCAAGGCCTCGCTGCTGGATCCGATCGAGGCGTTGCGGCAGCAGTGAGTCGCGCTATCCTCGGCGGTCACCATCCGCGGAGCCGCTCCATGCGCCTGTCTGCCTTGCTGCCTGTCCTGATGTTCACTTTTGCTGCACCCATCCATGTCCACGCCCAGGAGGCCGATCCGATGCCGAAGACCGCACTGGTGATCCACGGCGGTGCGGGTTATGTCGCCCGCGAGTCCTTGAGTGCGCAGGACGAGCGGGCTGCGCGTGCGGACCTCAATCAGGCGCTGGATGCGGGCCACGAGGTCCTTGCGCGCGGCGGCAGCGCGCTGGATGCGGTGCAGGCGGCGGTGCGGGTGCTGGAGGAGTCGCCGCGCTTCAACGCCGGCAAGGGCGCGGTGTTCAATGCCGATGGCGGACACGAGCTGGACGCGTCGATCATGGAAGGCCATACCCGCCGCGCGGGTGCGGTGGCCGGGGTGACCACCGTCCGCAGCCCGGTCACGCTGGCGCGCGCAGTGATGGAGCATTCCCCGCACGTCATGCTGGCCGCGCAGGGCGCGGAGGCGTTCGCCGATACCCGGCCGGAAATCGAGCGGGTGCCCAACGACTGGTTCGACACCGACAAACGCCGCCAGCAACTCGATGCCGCCAAGCGCAAAGAGCAGGCGCCGCGCAGCGCCGGGATCGATGCCATGGACGAGCCCGGCAGGTATTTCGGCACGGTCGGCGCCGTCGCCCTCGACCGCCACGGCCATATCGCCGCGGCGACCAGTACCGGCGGCATGACCAACAAGAAATGGGGCCGGGTCGGCGATGCGCCGATCATCGGCGCCGGCACCTGGGCCGACCTGCAATGCGGCGTGTCGGGCACGGGCTGGGGCGAGTTCTACATCCGCAACGCGGTCGCCCATGACATCTGCGCACGCGTGGCCTATCGCGGCGATTCGCTGGGCGATGCGGCCGAGGAAGTGGTCAACAGGATCGTGACCGCGGCCGGTGGCGACGGCGGCGCGATCGCGCTGGACGTCGACGGCAATATCGCGATGCCCTTCAACAGCGGCACCATGTATCGCGGCTGGATCCACCCCGACGGCAGCCGCGGCGTGGCGATCTTCGAAGACTGAGCGGGCCGGTCCTGCCGATGCCGCAGGCGCCTCGCCAGCCGGTCGGCGCTGGCTGGATGGGGGGGCACGCTCCGGCGCAAACGACGCGTGATCACGGGCGTTGTGGCAAAATTCCCCGCTTGTCGCGGCCGCCGGGCGTATCCACCCGGCCTGGCGGCATGACCCTGAGACCTCCGGTTCCATGTTGATGCCCCGAATCCTGATGCCCCAGCAGCCTGGCTGCCATTGTCCGTTTCACGCGCGGGTTTGTCGGCATGGCTGATGAGTTCGGTCACCTGCCGCGTGGGCCGGGACGGGTGCTGAAGGCAGCGAAATGGTCGATCCAGGGACTGGCTGCAGCGTGGCTGCACGAATCCTCGTTCCGGCTTGAAGTCTGCCTGTTCGCGGTTCTGGCGCCGGTGGGCATCTGGTTGGGCCAGACGCCGGTGGAACAGGTGCTGCTGGTCGGCGTGCTGATTCTCGTGCTGGCCGCCGAGTTGCTCAATTCGGCGGTCGAAGCGGTCATCGAGCGTTTCGGCAATGAACTGCACGACCTGGCCGGACGCGCCAAGGACATGGGTTCAGCGGCGGTGTTCGTGCTGATGATGAACGCACTGCTGGCCTGGGGCCTGATCCTGGGACCCCGCCTGTTTTCCACGTGATGCGACAAGCCGCTGCGAGCTCTTGATCGGGTCGCGATGGCCTCGGGTCGATACTTCCTTTCATGCCACTTTCTCCAACCAATCTGGAAATTCCCCGTGATTGAAATGCTGATGGATCCGGAAGTCTGGATCACCCTGGTCACCTTGAGCGCGATCGAGATCGTGCTCGGCATCGACAACCTGGTGTTCATTTCGATCGCGGTCAGCCGCTTGCCGGTCACGGTGCGGGAGAAGGCGCGCAAGCTCGGCATCGCGGTTGCCTGTCTGACCCGCATCTGTCTGTTGTTGACCCTTGCCTGGCTGGCCGGGTTGACCAGCGACCTGTTCCAGCTGTTCGGCCAGGGGATATCGGTGCGCGACCTGGTGTTGATCCTGGGTGGCGCGTTCCTGCTGGTGAAGGGCACGATGGAGATCCGCGACGGCATCGTCGGCGAGCACGAGTCCAGCGACATGCACACCAGGCCGGTGGCCTCGTTCGGCATGGTGCTGGCGCAGATCGCGGTGATTGATCTCGTGTTCTCGCTGGATTCGGTGATCGCCGCGGTCGGCATGGCCAACCACACCTGGATCATGGTGACGGCGATCCTGCTGGCGGTGGTGGTGATGCTGGTCGCCGCGACCCCGCTGGGCCGGTTCATCGACCGCAACCCGACCGTGAAGATGCTCGCTTTGGCGTTCATCGTCCTGATCGGTGCGTACCTGGTGCTGGATGGCTTCGGCCTGCATATCCCGAAGGGATACATCTACGGTTCGATGGGTTTCTCTGCGCTGGTCGAGGGTCTCAATTTGTGGGCAAAGAACCGCGCGTCGAAGCACGTGCTTGCCGAATAAGGCGGTGCCCGGCCCCGGTATCTGCCGCGCATCGCGCGCGGCGATGACACGACGCCCGCCACCGTCCGCGGTCTGAGCGGGCACAATAGCCGGATCGCCATCGACCGGAATGCCTCGATTCATGATCATCCTGCACCAGATCGATCCGATCGCCCTCAGTCTGGGGCCGCTGCAAATCCACTGGTACGGAATCATGTACCTGCTCGGGTTCGGCATCGCCTGGTGGTTGGGTGTGCGCCGCATCCGCGCCGGTCGACTGCCGGGCGTGAGCGAGCAGGCGTTTGGCGACCTGCTGTTCTACGGCATGCTCGGTGTGGTGCTGGGCGGCCGGATCGGCTACGTCCTGTTCTACGGGTTCAAGGACCTGCTCGCTGATCCGCTGATGCTGTTCCGGATCTGGGAAGGCGGTATGAGCTTCCACGGCGGTCTGCTGGGGGTGGTGGTTGCGGCCCTGTGGTGGTCGCGCCGGCAACGCCTGCATTTCTTCGATGTCGCCGACTTCATCGTGCCGCTGGTGCCGGCCGGACTGGGGCTGGGCCGGGTGGGCAACTACATCGGCGGCGAGTTGTGGGGCAAGTTCACCGGCGGCGGCTGGGGCGTGCTGTTTCCGCGCGCACCGGAGTTTGCCGGCTGGAGTCAGACGCAGCTGCACGCGCAGTTCGCCAGTGGCGCGCTGGATCGCTTCGCCCGCCATCCCTCGCAGCTGTACCAGGCGCTGCTGGAGGGGCTGGTGATGTTCTGCGTGCTGTGGTGGTTCTCGCGCAGGCCGCGCCCGCGCTACGCCGTGTCGGGCTTGTTCATGCTGCTGTACGGCAGTTTCCGGTTCCTGGTCGAGTTCGTGCGGGTGCCGGACGTGCAACTGGGCTACCTCGCGTTCGGCTGGCTGACCATGGGGCAGGTGCTTAGCCTGCCGTTGATCGCGCTCGGCCTGTTCTGGCTGTGGTGCTCCCGTCGTTCCCCGACCATCCAGCCCGCGCCGGTCGCGGGGTCCTGACATGCGCCAGTACCTCGATCTGTTGCGGCACGTCCTTGAGCAGGGCAGCGAAAAATCCGACCGCACCGGCACCGGTACCCGCAGCGTGTTCGGCTGGCAGATGCGCTTCGACCTGGGTCAGGGATTCCCGCTGGTCACCACCAAGAAGCTGCACCTGCGCTCGATCGTGCACGAGCTGCTGTGGTTCCTGAAGGGCGAGACCAACATCGCCTACCTGCGCGACAACAAGGTCGGGATCTGGGACGAGTGGGCCGATCCGGACGGCGAGCTGGGACCGGTGTACGGCAAGCAGTGGCGGCACTGGACGGGCGCCGACGGAAGCCAGATCGACCAGATCGCATGGGTGGTGGACGAGATCCAGCGCAACCCGGACTCGCGCCGGCTGATCGTGTCGGCATGGAACGTCGCCGACCTGCCGAAGATGGCCCTGATGCCCTGCCACACGATGTTCCAGTTCTACGTGGCCGACGGCAAGCTCAGCTGCCAGCTGTACCAGCGCAGCGGCGATATCTTCCTCGGGGTGCCGTTCAACATCGCCAGCTACGCGCTGCTGACCCACATGGTGGCGCAGGTGTGCGGGCTGGGTGTCGGCGACTTCGTGCACACGCTGGGCGATGCGCACCTGTATTCGAACCACCTCGAGCAGGCGCGCGAGCAGCTGTCGCGCCAGCCGCGCACGTTGCCGGCGTTGAGGCTAAACCCGGCGGTGTCGGACATCTTCGGGTTCACCTTCGATGACATCGCGATCGAGGGCTACGATCCGCTGCCGGCCATCAAGGCGCCGGTGGCGGTGTGAGCGTCGAGTTGGTGCTGATCGCGGCGCTGGATCGCCATCATGCGATCGGTCGCCACAACGACCTGCCATGGCGGTTGCCGGACGACCTCAGGCGCTTCAAGGCGTTGACCCTGGGCAAGCCGATCCTGATGGGGCGCAAGACTGCGCAATCGCTGGGGCGCGCGCTGCCCGGGCGGCGCAACCTGGTGCTGACCCGCAGCGGGCAGGCGCCCTTCGGGGCGATGGAGCCGGTCGCGTCACTGGATCAGGCGCTGGAAATGGTCTCCCACGGCAGCGATGGGCAAGCAGCGGCAGCGGAGCTGTGCGTGATCGGCGGCGGTGAGGTCTATGCCCTGTGCCTGCCGCACGCCACCGGCATGCACCTGACCCATGTGGATACCGTGGTGGAGGGCGCCGATGCGTTCTTTCCGGCGTTCGATCCGGCAGCGTGGCAGGTGCTGGCGCGCGAACCGCATGCGGCCGATGCACGGCATGCGCATGCGTTCGAGTTCATCGACTACCGGCGCATGCCACTTTTTGTAGCCCTGCAGGAGCGAAGTGAGTCGTGAACGCGCAGAAACTCCGCGTGCCGGAGGGGGGCGCCCCGGGGCGGATCGTGCGGTGTCGATGTCGCCACGTCCCCGAGGTCAGGCGCTCGCGGGCGAGGATGACCAGGCTCGCCCCTACCTACAACCACATCGATCCGGCACGCCTCAACGCCGTGGACGGTGACGTGGCTTGGGCGGCTTGGCCGGTACCGTGCGGCCGGGCACCTGCACCACCCGCAGCTCGTCGGTATCGAGCTGCAGCGCAGTGAGCTTGCCGCCCCACACCGCACCGGTGTCGATCGCGTGCACGCCGTGGCCGATGAACAGGTCCAGCGCGGACCAGTGGCCGCACACGATTTTCAGGTCGCGCTCGACCCGGCCGGGGACTTCATACCAGGGATACAGCCCGGGGGGCTGAGTGCCCGGCACGCCCTTTTCCTCGTACGAGATCCGTCCACGCGGCGAGCAATAGCGCAGCCGGGTCAGCAGATTGATGATCGCGCGCTGGCGATCGATCCCGGCCAGCCGCGGGTTCCACACCGGGCCATCGCCGTACATGTTCTTCAGCAATCGCTGGTACTGGTCTCCGCGGAGCACGGCCTCGATCTCGCGCGCGTGCTTCTCGGCCAGCTGGGTCGTCCACTTCGGCGCGAGGCCGGCATGCACCATCATCCAGCCCAGTTCGCGGTCGACGTGCACCAGTTCCTGCATCCGCAACCAGGTCAGCAGGGTGTCGCGGTCCTCGGCGAACACCACGCGTTGCAGGTCGGGATTGACCTTGCGCTGTTCCTCCTCGCGGCGCTCACCGACGGCGAGCAGCGACAGGTCGTGGTTGCCGAGCACCACGGTCGAGTTCGCGCGCAGCGAATGCACCAGGCGCAAGGTCTCCAGCGACTGCCCGCCGCGGTTGACCAGGTCGCCGCAGAACCACAGGCGGTCGCGGGCCGGGTCGAACGCGATCTTCTCCAGCAACCGCTGGGTGACGTCGTAGCAGCCCTGCAGGTCGCCGATGGCCCAAACACTCATGTCCGACCCACCATCAGTGCAGCGTGCGCGGCACGGTCAGGGTGAAGGCGGGAATCGGCACCTCGAAACGGGTGCCATCGTCGGCCACCATCGTGTAGCTGCCTTCCATGGTGCCCAGTTCGGTCTCCAGCACCGCGCCGGAGGTGTATTCGAAACCTTCGCCCGGACGCAGCCTCGGCTGCTCGCCGACCACGCCGTCGCCTTCCACTTCCTGCACCTTGTCGTTCGCGTCGGTGATCAGCCAGCGGCGCGAGAGCAAGCGGGCGGGCACCTTGCCGCTGTTGCGGATCTGGATCGTGTAGGCAAAGACGAAACGGCCCCGTGCGGGCTCGGATTGCTCATCGAGGTAGCGGGTGGCGATGTCAATGACGAAAGCGTGATCGGTGTGGCGTTCCATGCCCGACAGTGTAGTGGCTGGTTGGCGGAAGCGGGGACGCAACGCGCATCGCCGCGGTGCCGGAGTGCGGCTTTAATCGACCAGCGAATTGCCCAGTGCGACGAAGTCGGCGACAGCCACCTGTTCCGCACGCGCCTGCGGCGAAATGCCGGCGGCTTCGATGGCGGCGGCATCGCAGATTTTCGACAGGGCGTTGCGCAGGGTCTTGCGGCGCTGGCCGAACGCATCGCGGACCACACGGGCGAACAACCCGCGATCGCGGACGTCGATGCGATCCGCCGGCAGCGGCACCAGCCGCACCACCGCCGAGTCCACCTTCGGTGCCGGCCGGAACGCCCCCGGTGGCACGATGAACAACGGCGTGACCGTGCAGTACGCCTGCAGCATCACGCTGAGCCGGCCGTACACCTTGCTGCCGGGGCCCGCCGCCATGCGGTCGACCACTTCCTTCTGCAGCATGAACACCATGTCCTCGATCGCCGGCGCGTGCTCGAGCGCGTGGAACAGGATCGGCGAGGACAGGTTGTAGGGGAGGTTGCCGACCAGGCGGATCTTGCCGCCGGGCATCGCCGGATGGCCGGCGTCCGCGGCAGCGGCCAGCGCGCTGAAATCGACCTGCAGCACGTCACGGTGGATCACCGTCAGGTGGCCATGCGCACGCGCGGCTTCGGTCAACGGGGCGATCAGGTCGCGGTCGAACTCGATGACGGTCAACGCGCCGTGGCGGTCGAGCAGCGGGAAGGTGATCGCGCCCTGGCCGGGGCCGATTTCCACCAGGCGATCGCCGGGCTTCGGGTTCACCGCCTGCACGATCTTGTCGATGATCGTGCGCTCGTGCAGGAAGTTCTGGCCGAGGTGCTTTTTTGCCTTGGCGGAGAAACCGTCGCCGTGGCCACTGGAAGAATGCTTGGCGGGAGTCATGACGCGATTATGCGGGTGCGGGCGCGAGCCATCCGCGCGCAGGTGTCGGCGGCGGCGATCAGGCTGGAGGGATCGGCGACACCCTTGCCGGCCAGGTCCAGTGCGGTGCCGTGGTCGACCGCCACACGCGGGTAGGGCAGGCCGAGGGTCAGGTTCACCGCGTGTTCGAAGCCGCTGAACTTGAGCACCGGCAGGCCCTGGTCGTGGTACATCGCCAGCACCGCGTCGAACGTCCGCAGTTTCGCGGGCAGGAAGGCGGTATCGGCCGGCAGCGGTCCGACCAGGTCCATGCCCTGCGCGCGCAGCGTGGCCAGGACCGGTTCGATCACCTCGATTTCCTCGTATCCCAGGTGTCCGGCTTCCCCGGCATGCGGATTGAGGCCGAGCACGGCGATCGAAGGCCGGGTGATACCGAAGTCCGACTGCATGGATGCGTGCAGGATCTGCAGCGTGCGGGTGAGCGATCCGGCGGTGACCGCATCGGCCACCGCGCGCAAGGGCAGGTGGGTCGTAGCGAGCGCGACACGCATGGTCGGATTGGCCAGCATCATGACCACGTCGCAACCGGCCTGCCGGGCCAGCAGTTCGGTGGTGCCGCTGTACGGGATGCCGCCTTCGTTGATCACGGCCTTGTGCACCGGGCCGGTGATCAGGCCGTGGAATTCGCCCCGCAGGCAACCGTCGGCGGCGCGCTGCATCGCCTCGATCACCGCGGGTGCGTTTCGCGCATCCGGCTGGCCGAAGGGAACGTGGACGGCATTCGGCGTGTCCATCAACACCAGCTCGCCGGCCTGGTCGCCGGCCTGGCCGGGCTCCAGCAGCCGCAGCGGGAGCCCGAGGACGGCGGCGGCGGCCTGCAGGGTGGCGCGGTCGCCGAATGCAACGAGCTGGTAATCACGCGGCAACTGGGCCAGCCGCACGCACAACTCGGGGCCGACGCCGGCCGGCTCACCCGGAACCAGCGCGAGCCGAAGCGGCATCACTCAGTTGCCGTTGGTGGTGGGGTCAGCCTGCTCGGCGTCCGCGGCACCGGTGCGGAAGTCGACGAAGGCTTCGCCGCGCATTTCGCGCAGGAAGCGGTTCCACTCGTCCTCCAGCTTGCGCCGGCCGATCGTCTCGCGGATCTGGGCGCGCTGCGATTCGTCGCCGACATCCGCCTGGCGACTGCCGGTGCGCTTGACGATGTGCCAGCCGGCCGGGGTGCGGAACGGCGCGGAGATGCCGCCGTCGCTCAGGGCCGCGACCTGACTGCCGAAATCGGGGCCGAACTGGTCCTGGGTGAACCAGCCCAGGTCGCCGCCACGGCTGTTGGAGCTGGGGTCTTCGGACTTCTCACGCGCCAGCGTCGCGAAATCGGCACCGCCGACCAGGCGTGCATGGAGGGTGTCGGCTTCCGCTTTCGCCTTGGCGACGTTGGCCGGGTCATCGGCCCGGATCAGGATGTGGCTGGCCTGGTATTGGGTGACCAGGCTGGGACCGGCCTGCGCGGCATCGCGGCTTTCCACCACCTGCAGCAACTGGAATCCGCTGGGGCCGCGGATCGGATCGGTGACCTGCCCCGGGCGCATGCCCTTGACCATGTCAGCAAACGCGGACGGGATCTCGTCCGCCGAGCGCCAGCCCAGATCGCCGCCTTCCAGCGCGTTGGGGCTGTCGGAATAGCGCACCGCGGCGGCGGCGAAATCCATCTCCCCGCGCTGGATCAGGGCGCGGATGCCCTCGACCTTGGACTGCGCGGTGGCGATCTGTTCCGGCGTGGCGCCCTCGGGCAGCGCCACCAGGATGTGGGCGAGGTGGTATTGGCTGCCGGCACCTTGCTGCGCTGCCAGTGCGGCGTCCACCTCGCCGTCGCTGACCGAGATCTGGGTCTGCGCCAGGCGCTGGCGCAGGCGCTGGACCAGCAGCTCGTCCCGGATGGAATCGCGGAACTGCGGCATGGAGGTGCCGTCGCGTGCCAGCTGGGCGGTCAACTGGTCGACATTCATCTGGTTCTGGGCCGCGATGGCGCCGATGGTCTGGTCGACCTCCTGATCGCTCACGCGCACGCCGGTGCTTTTGGCGCGGGCGACCTGCAGCTTGAGCAGCACCAGCCGTTCGGCAACCTGGCGCTCGAGCACCCCCGGCGGCGGCAGCTGCTCGGTGCGACCGGCATATTGACCGCGGATATTGGCCACCGCGCGGTCGAGCTCGCTTTGCAGGATGACATCCTCGTCGACCACCACCGCGATGCCGTCGATCGGCGCAAGCTGCTGTGCGTAGGCGGGCGCGATCAGCAACGCGCCGATGAGGAGAGACGCGAGTAGTTTCTTCATGGAGTCGGATCGAGGGAGTTGGTGTAATCGTCGCCATCCAGAGAAGACGGCGGCACAAGATAGAGATCGTCACGATCGTAGCCGAGGATAGCACGGCTCAAAATGCTCTCGGTCTTCTGCCCGGCCGAGCCCAGGCCCTTGAGTTCGAACTCGAGCCGCAGCGAGTCGTCGAGCTCGCCATTGCGTTCGCGGATGTAGCGCCGGGCGATCAGGCGCACCGCCATGCAGCAGCTTTCCCACTGCACGCCGGCGATCGATTCGAGCAGCTTGCGGTCGTCGATCGAATAGTAATAGCGACCCACGACGCTCCAGCTCGGGTTGAGCGGGTACAGGAACGAGAAGTCGGCCTGCTCGGTCAGGTCGCGGCGGTAGCGATAGCCCAGGTTGACCACGCCGCTGTCGCCGATCAGGTAGCGGGTGCGGATGCTGGCCAGGTCCTGGCGACGGTATTTGGGATCCCACTGGTAGGCGGCGTTGATGCTCCAGCGTTGGCTCGGCGACACGCCGACGTCGGCCACCCAGGCCGATTTGCCGCGCTCGACGGCGATCTCGCCCGGCACCACCACGCGGCTGTCGTCGAAGTACTGGATCTGGCCGAGGCTGGCCGACAGGCGTTCGCGGCCATCGGCCTCGCTGATGAAGCGGGTGGTGATCGCGGTGGTCAGCTGGTTGGCATCGATCTGCCGGTCCGGCCCGGTGTAGCGGTTGTCGCGGAACAGCTGGCCCCAGCTGAAGGTCATGGGGTTGGTGTCGAAACGCGGCAGCCCGCCCTGGTCGCGGTACGGCACGTTGAGGTAGAACACCCGCGGTTCCAGCGTCTGCAGGTAGGAATCGCCACCGAAACTCATCTTGCGGTCAAAGAACAGGCCCGCATCCACCGAACTGATCGGCAGGCTGCGGGTCGGCGCGCTGTCCCCGCCATTCGCCGCGGCGAGGGCGTCATCCAGTTGGTAGGCGGTGTAACGCCAGGCCAGTTTCGGCGTGACAAACCAGCTGGCGCCTTCCAGCGGCATGCTGATGTAGGGCTTGAGGTCGAGCCGGCTGCCTTCGTTGCGGACTTCATGACGGAAGCGCACCGCTTCGGTTGTTACGCCAGCTTCAAACCAGCGACCGAACGGCTGGCTCCAGTTGAGGTAGGCGCGCGGCATCCGGTCGTAACGCAGATTGCGTTCGGTGAGGGTGTAGTCGGCCAGCTGATTGTGGTCGGCCATCAGTCCGGCATCCCAATATCGGCCACGGCCGTAAAAACCTGCTTCGCTGTGAATCTGCCAGGTCGAAAGCCCGTACTGGCTGTTGCTGAAGTCCTCTACATAGTGCGTGTCGCTGACCCAGCCCAGGTCGGCTTGCGCGCGCCAGCTGTGCCCCAATCCGTGTACGCCGTTGAATTTGAACTGCCCGCGGTCGTTGCCCGGCAACGTCGCGCCGGCAATGGGTCGTCCGTTGAGGTCATTGAGGTAACGATAGGGCTCGTTCTCGGGCAGCTTGTCTTTCGGCATCCATTCGCCCGACAGCTCGCCCCGGCCACCTTCATACAGCCAGCGGAACTCGCCGCCCAGCTGGACGCCACGCTCGGTCATTATCCGCGGAGTGAGGGTGGCGTCGTAGTTCGGGGCCAGGTTCAGGTAGATCGGCTGGCGCCAGTCGAACCCATTGCGTCCGGAGATCTTTACCGCCGGATACAACAGACCGGTGCGGCGCCGGTCGTCGATCGGGAACATCAGCCACGGCACGTACAGCACCGGGACCTTGCCGATGCGTACGACGGCGTTGCGGGCCACGCCGACACCCTCTTCGGTGTCGAAGTCGATCTCGCGGGCGCGAAGCTCCCACGCCCGTTGTGACGGGGGGCAGGTGGAATAGGTCGAGCCGACCAGCTTGCCCACGTCGCCATCCATGTCGATCCGCTCGGCGCCGCCGTTGCCACGCTGCTCGATCAACTGGTAACGAAGGTCTTCGATGGTGTGGGTGTCGGCGTCCTGGTCGCCACGCGCCCGCTCGGCGACGATGCGCATCCCGGAATCCTGGTAGCGCACACTGCCTTCGGCCAGGTACGTGCCGTCCTGGTTGTAGGTCATCTTGTCGGTGCCCAGGAACTGGTCGCCACGCCTCAGCGCGACATTGCCCTGGAACACCGTGCGATCGCTTTCGCTGGCACTGAGCGCGTCGCCGCTGATGTCGGTCGGCAGGTCGATGCGGTTTTCCGGGGTGCCGGTGGGCTCCGGGGCATCGATGAACGCGGGAACGGCGTCCTCGATCGGACACAGCCCCCAGTTCTCGGAGTCGCGGGCGTGGGCTGGCAGGGCCAGCGCGATACACAACGATAACGGGAGCAGGCGGAAGCTGGTGCGCACGCGGCGATCCGGGGGACGTGAAACGGCCGTTAGCTTGCCGCATCGCTCCAGTGGCGGCAACGAGGCCTTGCCGGGGGGCGGTTCATCATTCATGTTTTCGCGCCAGTGCGTGGGGAAGCCATGCGGCCACGATCGCCGGGTCCGCAGCCCGGGAGTGTGAATGGCCGGACACCCCGCCGCCGGGTTTTGTGCGAACGGCCCTCATCAGTGCCCGGTGCCGATGATCGGGCGAGCCTGCGTGTCGCAAAGGTGATGTGATCAATCCGTCAGCAAGGCATCGACATGGGCGACGCTGCATTCGCGCAGGGCCGCCAGGTCGTATCCACCTTCCAGGGTCGACACGATCCGGCCGGAGGCGTGTCGATCGGCGATCCCCGCCAGCTCGGTGGTGAGCCAGCGGAAATCATCGGCTTCCAATTCCAGCCCGGCCAGCGGATCGCGTCGGTGCCCGTCGAAGCCGGCCGAGATGAACAGCATCTGCGGGCGGAATCCGTTCAATGCCGGCAGCAGGCTGTCATGCCACGCAGCGCGAAAGTCCCGGCTGCCGGTGTCGGGTGGCAGTGGCCGGTTGATCACGTTGCCGATGCCGTGCTCATTGGCGGATCCGGTGCCGGGGAACAGCGGCGACTGGTGCGACGACAGGTACATCACCCGCGCGTCGCTGCCGAAGATCGCCTGGGTGCCGTTGCCGTGATGGACATCGAAATCGATGATCGCCACCCGCGTCAGTCCGTGCGCCTCGCAGGCGTGGGCGGCGGCGACGGCTACATTGTTGAACAGGCAGAACCCCATCGCCCGGTCAGCGCTGGCGTGGTGGCCCGGTGGCCGTACCGCGCAAAAAGCCCGGCGCGCGTGTCCTGCCATCAGCGCATCGACCGCGGCAACGCCGGCACCGGCGGCATGCAGGGCGGACTCGGCCGAACCGGCGCTGAGCAGGGTGTCGGTGTCGATGGCGAGGGGGGCGGTGCCGGCCGGAATCGGCGTGTCCAGTACCAGCCTCAGCAGGTCGTCGTGGTGGACGCGCAGCAGCTGCGTACGCGTCGCGCGCGGTGCCTGGTGCCAGGCCAGTCCCGGCCAGGTGGCGGCAATCGCGTCGATGACGGCTTCAAGGCGGGCCGGGCTTTCGGGGTTGCCGGCGCCGGGCTGGTGGGTCAGGCAGGCTGGATGGGTGTACAGGCGCAGCGCGGACGCGCTCACGGCGGCGATGGGCTCAGGCCTTGCGGCGTTCGTGGTGCCACACCACTTCGCCGTGGCCGCTGGCGCGGGCCAGTACCCGCGAAAGCACGAACAGCAGATCCGACAGCCGGTTCAGGTAACGCACCGCCTCCGGCCGCACCGCTTCGAGGCGGGACAGGGCCACGGTTTCGCGTTCGGCACGGCGCACGACCGTGCGGGCGATGTGGCAGCGCGCGCCCGCTTCGCCGCCGCCGGGAAGGATGAACTCCTTCAGGGGCGGCAGGTCCTGGTTGAAGGCATCCAGGTGCTGCTCCAGCCGGTCGATATCCGCATCGAAGATCGCGGCGTGACCGGGAATGCAGAGCTCGCCGCCCAGATCGAACAACTGGTGCTGGATCGCGGTCAGCAGGCTGCGGACATCGTCGGGAACCTCGCTGGCGAGGACCAGGCCGATCGCCGAATTGGCCTCGTCCACGGTTCCATACGCGTTGACCCGCGCGGAGTCCTTGGCGACGCGGCTGCCGTCGCCCAGACCCGTGCTGCCGTCATCGCCGGTGCGGGTGTAGATCCTGGAAAGTCGGTTGCCCATGCCGGGTGGTCAGGCGGTATGGGCGCGCAGCGCCGGCAACTGCGAGCGCAGCAGCGCGAATCCGCCGAACAGCACCGCCGAATACACCAGCGTGCTCAATACCGTCCACTGGAAGAACGGGATGCCGGCAGCGTAGGCGGCCGTCAGCCCCGTCGCGGTTTTCGGGTAGATCGGATCGAACAGGAACGCGCCGAAGTTGGTGACCAGGAAAAACAGCACCGAGCCGGCCAGCGAATAGCCCAGCACGGAGGCGCCGCCAACCTTGCCGCGCATGCCGAAGCCCAGGACCGTGGTCAGCGCGATGCAGCCGTACACCATCCAGATGCCGGTGCTGGAGAACCAGCTGGCGTACAGGCCGCCATTGAGCGACGCGAGCACCAGGTCGGAAAGGAACAGGCCGATCAACGGTACGACCAGCGCCCAGCTGCGGTTGGCGAAATATGTGCCACCGAACAGCGCGATCGCGGTCACCGGCGAGAAATTCGGCGGGTGCGGCAGCACCCGGGTCAGCGCCGCAAGCACGATCAATCCGATCAGCACGAGCGGGCCGGCGGCGAGAAGGGGAGAGGAGGCGGGGTTTTTCATCACTGACTGGGTGCGAACCGACGGAGCCGTTAGCATAGCGCAATGGCCGCCCGCCCCCAGTCTCCCGAAGCCTCCCCGTCGCCCGCGCCCCTGCACGATGTGCTGATCATCGGCGGCGGGTTGGTGGGTTCCAGCCTGGCCATCGCGCTGGAAGGCGTCGGCATCGATGTGGGCCTGGTCGAGGCGGTGGCGCCGCAGGCAGCGCGGGATGTTGCGTCGACCGGCGCGACAGCCGGCGAGCCGACCAGCGTTTTCGACGGCCGCAACCTCAGCTTTGCCGAAGCCACCATCAACGCATTGACCGCGCTGGGCGTGATGCAGAAGCTGGCGGTGCCGGGCGGGGCGATCGAGCGGATCCACGTCAGTCGGCAGGGCGATTTTGGCCGCAGCGTGCTGGCCGCTTCCGAGCACGGCCGCAGCGAATTCGGGCGGGTCGTGGTCGCGCGTGACTTCGGTCAGGCGCTGGAGGCGCGGCTGGAGGAACTGCCGCGATTGACCCGCTATCGACCGGTGCGTTTCGTGGGTTTGGCCGACAGTGACGACGCCGGCTGCCGGGCGGTCCGTATCGCCGACGGGAATGACGAACGTGTGGTGCGCGCCCGGTTGCTGGTCGGTGCCGACGGCACCCGCAGTGGCGTGCGCGACGCGCTCGGTATCGGTACCCACAGCCAGGACTATCGGCAGACCCTGTTTGTGACCCGGTTGCGGACCGATCGCGCGCCCGATGGGACCGCCTACGAGCGGTTGACCGACGACGGGCCGACCGCCCTGCTGCCGCGCGGCGATCGTCATTACGGACTCGTCCATGGCGTGGCGCGCGCCGAGGCCGACGCGGTGGCGGCGCTCGACGAGGCGGGTTTCCTTGCCCGCGTGCAGGCGGCATTCGGCTGGCGCGCCGGCCGCTTCCTGTCCTGCGGGCCACGCGTCGCCTATCCGGCGATCCGGGTGCTGGCCGATCGCGCCACCGCGACGCGCGCGGTGCTGGTCGGCAACGCGGTCCAGACCATCCATCCGCTGGGTGCGCAGGGCTTCAACCTGGGACTGCGTGATGCACTGACGCTGGCGGAACTGATCGAACAGGCCCGGCGCCAGGACCCGGCGGCGGATTGCGGGGATGCCGGCCTGCTGGCGCGGTATGTCGAGCGTCGCAGCGAGGACCGTCGCCGCACGCTGGAATTCTCCGATGGACTGGCGCGGCTGACGGCCAACCCGTCGTCGCTGTTGCGGCCATTGCGCAGCCTGGGTTTGCTGGCGATCGATCAGCTTCCGTCGCTGCAGGCCGGAATCGTCGCCGGTGCGCTGGGTTATCGCGCCGACGTACCGGCGCTGTGCCGTCCGCCGGCCCTGCGCGCATGAGCCGGCGCGGAATGCTCGATGTCGTGGTGGTCGGCGCCGGCGTGGTGGGCGCCGCCGCCGCACTCAGTTTCGCCCGCCAGGGATTCCAGGTGGCGCTGGTCGAGGGCCGGGAGCCGGCATTGTGGCAGCGCGGATCGCCGGATCTGCGCGTGTTTGCGTTTGCGCCCGACAACGCCGCGCTGCTGGCGGAGCTTGGCGTCTGGGACGCCGTTGCCGCCGCCCGGGCGCAGCCCTATCGGGCGATGCGGGTCTGGGATGCGGCCGGCGGCGGTGAGCTTGCGTTCGATGCCGACCGGTTGGGACGGCAAGAGCTGGGCTGGATCGTCGAGAACGGGTTGCTGGTCGATCGGCTGTGGCATGCGGCGATCGCGGCCGGCGTGCAGCCGTATTGCCCGGACAGGGTCGTCGGCCTGGATACGGGATCAACACAAGACGAAGGCAGTGTGACGGTCGAGCTGGCATCGGGTGTCCGCCTGGGCGCCCGGCTGGTGGTCGCCGCCGACGGGGCCGATTCACGGCTGCGTGCGCTGGCGGGCATCGACGCACCGCGGCACGACTACCACCAGCGCGGCCTGGTCGCCTTCATCGAACACGAATTGCCGCACCAGGCGACCTGCTGGC
>DASTUE010000091.1:0-2022 GCA_035759805.1 Lysobacter sp.
CCCTTGCGGCAACGCCGCAAGGGCGCAGCGCCGACCGGGCAAAAAGGGGCAAAGCCCTCGCCTCCGAGTTGCCGCCTACTCGAACTCGTAGTTCATCTCGGGGCCGGCGGCCGCGAGGAAGTGGCCCTGGACGAAGTCGACGCCGGCGCCGAACAGGAAGCTCATGCTGGCCGCGTCCTGCACGAATTCCGCGATGGTGCGCTTGCCGACCTCGCGCGCCTTCGCCGCGATCTCCCGGATGCGCTCCTGGTTCTTCTGGTTGGTCGGCAGCTCCAGCATGAAGTCGCGATCGATCTTCAACAACGTCGCATCGAAGTGGTTGAGCAGCTGGAACGAATTGAGGCCCGAGCCGAACTGCTCCAGGCCCACCCGGACCCCGAGTGACGCCACGTTCCGCTGGAAATCCTGCGCCGCCCGCAGGTGCGTGAACACCTTGGCCTCCGACAGCTCCAGGACCAGCAACTCACCGGGCACCTTGTGCGAGTCCAGCGTCTTGCCGATGTGCTCGAGCAAGCGCGAGTCCTGCAGCGAATCCTGCGTGATCTTCACCAGCAGCGACGTCCGCTTGCCCGCGTTCAGCCGCTGCCCGATCACCTCGATCGCGCGTCCCACGACCCAGTGGTCGATCTCCCACAGCAGCCCGTGCTCCTCGGCGATCGGCAGGAACGCCGGCGGCGCCACGAGCTCGCCCGCGCTGCCCTCCATGCGCAGCAGCCCCTGGTAGAGCTCGTGGCCGTCGTTGCCGGTCAGGCTGATGACCGGCTGGTAGTGCAACTGGAAGCTGCCCTTGTCCAGCGTGTCGCGGATGCGCGACACCCAGGCCTTGACCTTCTCCTCCTCGGCCCGGTCGACCGCGCCCGGGTCGAAGATCTCCGCCCGGTTGCCGCCCATCGCCACCGCCGACTGCACGCCCTGCGATGCCTTGCCCAGCACCTGCGGCACGCTGGCGATCTTCTCGCCGATCTGCACGCCGCCGATGCTGGCGGTGATGTTGAGCGAATGCGTGCCGGCCTCGACCACGTGGTCGGCGAACGCGGTGCGCACCCGGTCGGCCACCTGCGTCGTGCGCACGTGGTCGCTGTCGCGGCACAGCACCGCGAACTGGTGCTCGCCGAAGCGCGCGGCCAGGTCGCCTTCGCCGAGCACGCCCTGCAGGCGTTCGGCCAGCGCGTTGATCAGCGGGTCGGCCGCGTCCAGGCCGATCTCCTGCAACAGGCGCACGTAGTGGTCGGGCTCGAGCAGCAGCAGGCCGTGGTGCGCGCCGGCCTTCGCCGAGCTGGCCACCGCATCCTCGAGCGCGCGCAGGAAGGTCTGGCGGTTGAGCAGGCCCGTGACCTGGTCGCGCTGGCGCAGTTCCTCCACTTCGCGCGCCAGTTCCGGGTCCGACTCCTGGCGCCGGAACACGGCCTGCAGGCAATGCTCGCCCTCGTAGCTGGCCGGGGTGAACTCCATCACCGCCGGGAAGACGTTGCCTTCCATGTCCCGCCCCTGCAGTTCGTAGCGGGTCGGCGGCGGCTCGCCCTTCGACATCGCCTTGAGCAGTTGCTTGAACCCGTCGACGTGCTGTGGCGCCACCAGGTCGAGCAGCGACATGCCCTCGATGTCCTCGAAGGACTCGAAGCCGAACATTTCCAGGTAGGCCTGGTTGGCGCGGATGTGCATGCCTTCGTGCACGTAGGCGATCGGGTCGCGCGACGACTCGATGAGGGTGTCGCAGCGGCGTTCGGTCTCGCGCACCTGGGCCTCCAGGCGGCGCAGCGCGCGGCGCACCTCCAGGTCGGACCATTCGGTGCGGACCACGGATTGCACGTGGTCGATGCGGCTGCGCAGGGCGACGCCGCGCGCGCCATGGTCGAGCGCGTGCAACAGGCCGTTGTTGTCGAGGGTGTCGAGGATGACGATCACCGGCAGGTCCTTGCCGCTGCCGTCGACGTGCTGCATCACCTGCGGAAGTGTGATGGCCTTCGCATCCTGGGCCACCATGATCAGGTCGAACGCCTGCCCGGTGACCGCGGCGGCAAG